>NZ_JAMYRV010000020.1:0-100262 GCF_040321555.1 Mesorhizobium sp. M0317
AGCACTTCGTGCAATCCATCCGGGTTCGAAAGCAAAATGTCTTTGACGGCAGCGCTGGCGGTCTTAACTTCAGTCTTGGTCATGGCGGCGTTCCTTCGCGGGAATCAGTGACGTGAACAATCACCAGCCTGCCATGACCGCCCCCTCTCAGCGAATTTGCAGAACTCTCAGCACACTACCGACATCGCTTTGGATTGGTAGCCATTTCGGCGCTGAAGTCGGTTGGTGGCGGGCTCAGAATTTCCCTTGTCCCTGCCGTTGATTCTGGCAGCTGCACATGGAGGGCTGGCGACGCTATTCGGGCATGGCTCTACCTGAGCGATGCCTATGTGCCGCCGAAGCGCAAGAAACCGCCGCGGGACATGCCAGTCTCGCCAGCGCTAGTTAGGGTTGCCGGCGCGGATCTAGCGTTTCGTCGGCTTTGGCGTGATGTCCTGCGACCCGCGCCTTGTCGCCATTTTTCGCGAGAACACCAGATTTTGCCTTGTCCTTACTGGTCGGCAACTCTGGACCGCAGCGGCCGACGGCGCCGGGCGCCAGTGGCAGATCGGTCGTGGCCTTCAACGGCAAGCACTGCATGCGCGCGGGCATGACTTCTTCGTTGCCGTAGCAATCGCAATCGGCTGCCCAACGGCAGTGCCTGGCCGCTACGCGCCACTGAAGAATTGTTCCTCTCAAGCCTCTTGGCTGGAAAAGGGCTTCCGCAAGTTCAACAACAACGCGCAAAGCCCGTATTGGCTCACATCCAAACAATCGCACATAGTGCTCCTGCGCCATCTCGGTCGCGTTTTCGCATCTTGGGTGTGTGCGGCGCGTCTCGGCGAAGGGCTATGGAGAATTCGTATTTCGTTCCTTCGCCGCCTTGAATGAGACAAAGGGTTTCATGGCTGTCAGAAAACGACACGTACCAACCCGCTCAAGATGATCCATATGCGCCGCGATGATAGATCAACGCCGGGCCAGGCTCTCCGCTCACCACATGTCGGACGGTGCCGAGGATCAGCGCATGGCTGTGACGAATGATGGTGTCCTCGACCGTGCAGTCTACCGCGGCAAGCGCACCTTCGAGCGCCAATGCGCCGCTTGCAAGGGTGGACCAGCGTGCACCCTCGTAGCGAGCCTGCCCCTTGAGGCCGCCTCGACCAGCAAAACGGTCGGCAATCGCAATCTGGTCGGCGCGCAGCACATTCACGCAGAAGTGCCGATGCCGGCTGATGGCTGCCCATGTCGACGAACTCAGGTTGATGCTGACGACCATTACCTCCGGTTCGACCGACAGGGAATGGGCGGTGGTAATTGTTGCGCCTGTCCGCTCGTCGCCAATGCCTGCGGTGACCACGGACACGGCTCCGGCCAGGTGTCGCATCGCAAATTTCAGGGGGATCCGGGTTTCATCCGGCAGAATGCGTTCGGTTAGTGTCATCTGGATAGCCTCATCGTGTTTGCACCTTCACGACGCCCTGCGACGCAACGCCGTCTGGTATCCCAACCATTGGTGAATTTCGGTGGCGATGCTCTCGGCATGGGCGGTGACTTCAGGGATGCCCATCAGCTCGCCGACGCTGCCGCGCGCCAGCGGTCCGCTGATGAAAATAGTGTCGGCCGGGTGACCTGACTTACCGACCGCGCGGCCGTGGCTGTCGGTGTCGAGACCAAGGCCGGTTGGGTCAAGACGGACCAGGCCCAGATGTCCAAGGGCGGCAATCGCCGTGTTGGTGCGAAGAATGTCGGCATGCGCCGGCCCGGTCGTCACGATCACGCTGTCGAACGTCTCAACGATGAGATCGTGTCGGCGCCTTGACCGCTGTGTGACGCGGATACGTCCGTCGGCCTCTTCGGCCTCGACAATCGATCCGGCGCGATAAGCGAGCGTCCCCTCGTCAAGGCGGCGATCCAGCACGACTGCTACCTGTGGCGCGATGCGGAAACGATGCACGTCCCAGAGTGCGCGAAGATGGCGCACCACGCGGCGCTGCTCGGCGAGCGGCAAGGCCTGCCAGATCAACTGCCCCTGACGCCGGACAGCGTCGAGGACCGGATACCAGTCTTCGCCCTGTCGCGTCGCTGCCGCGATCGTGGCCCGGATGCGCCTGAGCAGCACCGTGGCGCTGCATAAAGGCAGGCTGGTGAAGTCGCCTATCGGGTCGCCCTGCATGGCGGCCTGCACATGCGAGCGATAGCCATGGCGCGACAGTGCCGTGATGCGGCCGCGATGACCTCTACGGTCGAGGGCTGCAATGACGTCCGCCGAGGTCAGACCGGTGCCAACAATGAGAACACGGTCGTCGCGGCCGATCGCCTGCAGCCGTTCGAGATCGTAGGGATTGGCCACCAATCCGGCGACTGAGGCCACGCTGCGCAGCGGCGCCGGGAGGGCCGGCAATGGATGCGTCGCGGCGATCACCACAGCATCGGCGGAAAGCGTTGCGCCATCGGACAGGACAAGCCGGTAGCCCTCGCCACTGCGCTCGACCCAAGCAACTTCGGCCCTGACATGGCGGATCGCCTTGCTTTGCAGGAAGGGCTGCAGGTGGGATTCGACATAGCGGCCGAAGACCCGACGCTGCGGGTAAATCGCGCCGCTGGCGGCGATGGCCTGCGTATCGTCCAGAATAGCGCCGGTCTGCTCCAGCCAGTCGGAAAAATGGCCCTCCTCACCTGAGATCAGCGTCATCCTGGACGCCCGCACGTTGATGCGGTGCGAGGGATCGGCCGTCGAATAGGCCAGACCATAGCCGAGCGCCTCGCGCGGTTCGACGACCACGATATCGGCTGCATCGGCGGGCAGCAGCCGCGCCAGGTGAAACGCGGTTGCGGCGCCGGAAAAGCCGCCGCCAATGATGGCGACCGTCAGTTTCCCAGCCCTGCGGGAAGCGCTCAAGACTGGCTCGCGCGCAGCGCCGATGGTCGATGATCTCCGGCCACCGTTTCGCCGAACGGTCCCATGTTCACCGTCGTCGGCCGGGTCGAGATTTCGTGATCGAGCGGCAGCAGCGGCAGCACCAGTTCGCCGAAGCGATAGGCTTCCTCCAGATGCGGATAGCCGGACAGGATGAAGGTATCGATGCCAATCCTTCGGTATTCGTCGATCCGTTCTGCCACGGTCGCCGCGTCACCGACCAAGGCGGTGCCGGCGCCGCCGCGCACGAGGCCAACGCCGGCCCAAAGGTTCGGGCTGATTTCGAGCTTGTCGCGGCTGCCGCCATGCAACCGGCTCATGCGCGACTGGCCAACCGAATCCATGCGGGCGAAAACCTTCTGTGCCTCGGCGATCGTCTTGTCGTCGAGGCGGCTGATCAGCCGATCGGCATCGGCCCAGGCCTCGTCATTGGTCTCGCGAACGATGACATGCAATCGGATGCCAAAGCTCACTTCGCGGCCGGCCTTTTCGGCAAGGCCGCGCACATGCTCGACCTTGGCGGCGACGTCCGCCGGCGGCTCGCCCCAGGTGAGGTATTTGTCGATCTGCTCGGCGGCGACCGCATTGGCCGCGTCCGACGAGCCGCCGAAATAGAGCGGCGGGTGCGGCGTCTGCACCGGCGGGAACAGCAACCTGCCATCTTCGATGTGGAAATGCTTGCCTTCGAAGGCTACGGTTTCGCCGCTGAGCACGGCCTTGTAGATGTCGAGGAATTCCCGCGTCACCTCATAACGCTCGTCATGGCTGAGGAATATGCCATCGCCCTTGTTCTCGACCGGATCGCCGCCCGTGACCACGTTGATCAGCAAGCGCCCGCCCGAAATGCGGTCGAGCGTCGAGGTCATGCGCGCGGCAAGCGTCGGCGACTGCAGCCCTGGACGGACCGCAACGAGAAAGCGAAGTCGTTGCGTCAGCGGCGCCAACGCCGACGCCACCACCCAGCTGTCTTCGCAACTGCGCCCGGTCGGCAGCAGCGCGCCATAATAGCCGATGGCGTCGGCCGCCTTGGCGACCTGGGTGAGATAGGGCAGGTCGACCGCCCTGCCGCCCTCGGAGGTGCCGAGATAGCGGCTGTCGCCATGGGTGGGCAAGAACCACAGGACCTTGATCCTGTCGGGGGTGGCAGTGCTCATGAATAGTCCTTTGTGACTTTACGGCGTTCCCGCTCAGCTCCAGGCGTGGAGGGGCGGGTTGACCTCGTTCAGGTAATAGTTGCCGAGGATCGCGTATTTCCAGCGCACCGGATCGTGCAGCGTGTGGGTGCGGGCATTGCGCCAGTGGCGGTCGAGATTGTGCTCGGCCAGCGTGGATCGCGTGCCGGCAAGTTCGAACAGTTTGTTGGTGGCGTTTATGGCGATCTCGGTGGTGAGGATCTTGGATTCGGCGACCGCGATCTGCGCTTCCGCGACCGTCTTCGCGTTAGGATCGGCCACGGCGCGGTCGACCGCAAGGCCGGCCTTTTCCAGAATAGCCTCGGCCGCATTGGCGCGCAGGCGAAGGTCGCCGATCGCCTGGATCGTATAGGGATCCTGCCAGGCATGATCGACGCCGCTGTCGATCCACGCGCGCGACCTGGTACGCACGAAGCTGACCGTCTCGTCGATCGCCGCCTTGGCGATGCCGAGATCGACCGCCGCCTGGATGATCTGGAAGATGGGTCCGTCGGCTGTCGGTTTGTCGTACCCCTTGTAGCCGGGGACGAGATGCGTCTTCGCCACCTTCACATTGTCGAGCAGGACCGTGCCGGAGAGCGTCGTCTTCTGGCCGAAGCTCGACCAGTCATCGATGACGGTCAGTCCGGGCGCGCCGCGATCGGCGATGGCATACCAGGCGCGCCCCTCGTCATCGAGCGCCACAATCGGCACCAGATGGGCGAGCAGGGCGCCGCTTGAATAGAATTTCTGGCCGTTGACCACGACATGGTCACCGGCATCGACGAACTTGGTCTCGAAGTCGGCGGCACGCTTGGAGCCGAACTCGGAAAACGCGTTGCCAAAGCGCGTGCCGGACAGTGCCTCGGCGAAGAGCAGCTTTTTCTGCGCCTCGTCCGAAACCGTGCGGATGGCGGCGACCACGCCGAGATGGTTCTGCGGAATCTGGCCAAGCGAGGGATCAGCCGTCGAGATGATGGTGATCACCTTCGACAGCGTCACATAGGACACCTCCGGCCCCCCATAGGCCTTCGGCACATTGATCGACCACAAGCCGCTCTGCGAAAACGCATCGAGCTCTTCCTTCGGCCAGATGCGCTCGCGGTCCCGCTTCGACGCTTCCCTGGCGAATTCAATGGCAAGTTTTTCGGCGATGGCGATCGCCTCGGCATCGGTCTTGATGATATGCGCCTTGGCCGACGGGCGCTCCACTGGAGGCACGGCGACGCGCGCGTCGGACGGCTGCTTGGATTGGATGGTCATGCTGCAGTCTCCTGGGGGAAGTGTTGCGATGGAAGCGGCGCGCCGCCGAGATAATAGGTCTTGATGTCGTCGCGCTGGCGCAGGTCGGCAGCCGACCCTTCCAGCACGCTTTTGCCGTTTTCGAGGACGGTGGCACGATCAGCATATTTCAGCGCCACCGCCGAATTCTGCTCGGCGACAAGGATCGAAAGATCTTCGTCCCGATTGAGCCGCTTCAAGGCGCTGAAGATCTCGTCGACGATCAGCGGCGCGAGCCCCATCGAGGGCTCGTCGAGCACGAAGAGTTTCGGCCGCGACATCAGTCCGCGACCGATCGCCGTCATCTGCTGCTCGCCGCCGGAGGTGAGGCCGGACCGCGTGCGCCGTTTCTCGAGAAGCCTCGGAAACAGCGCGTAGACACGCTCAAGGTCGGCCTTCACGCCAACGCGCGAGGATGAACGCCCGAGCGCCCCGGTCAGAAGGTTCTCCTCGACCGTCAGCGAGCGAAAGCAGTGCCGGGCCTCGAGAACCTGGACCAGGCCCTTGCGGACGAGGTGCGAGGGACTTGCCCTAGAAACATCCTCGCCATCGAAAATGATCCGGCCGGCAGTGACGGAGCCGCGCTCTGCCGGCAGAAGATTGGATGCGGCGCGCAACAGCGTCGTCTTGCCGGCGCCGTTGGAGCCGAGCAACGCCACGATCTCGCCCTTGCCGACCGAGAGGTCGACGCCATGCAGGGCGGCGATGGCGCCTTTGTAGACGGCCTCGACGCGGCTGATCGACAGGATCGGATTTTCCGGGCTGGACATCGATAACTCCGCTGCGAAGATGGATGGCACGGCCGGCCCGCGGGCCGGCCGTGAGCTCTTCAAACTCAGTTGCTGACCACCGCATCGGCGTCTTCGGCCGTGCGGATCTTGAGGCCCTTTTCCTTGGCATAGGCCTCGGACGACTTCTCGATGATCGGGCGCAGCAGCTTCCAGTCCGGCGCGATCCAGTCGGACACGACGTTCCACTTCTTGCCGTCCCACTGCTGGAAGGTCACGTAGCCATCACCCTCGTGATTGTCCCAGGAGACGTTGATCGAGTGGAACAGGTCCTTGGCACCGAGTGCCTCGACGCGCGCCGGGTCGAGCTTGAGATGTTCGAAGCCCCAGCGAACCTCGTCGCCGGTCAGCGTGCGATTGCCGAACGTGGCCTGGGCGATGCGGATGGCTTCGACATTGAGGATGCCGTTGACGATGCCGAGATTGTGGTAGACCGAGCCGATGCGGCTCTTGTCCTCGAGATTGCCCTTGCCGGCGTCGTAGACCGTCTTGACGATCTCCTTGACGACCGGATAGTCGGCGCCAGACGCCTGGGTGGTGATGGCGGTGTAGCCCTTGGCGGCGTCGCCGGCGGGGATGACGTCCTCTTCGGAGTTGGACCAGACATTGCCGACGATATGATCGGCCGGGAAGCCGGTCTTCTGCGCGGTCTTGAGCGCAACCGGGTTCATCACGCCCCAGCCGCGCAGCACGACATAGTCGGGACGATCGCGACGGATCGTCAGCCACTGCGCCTGCTGCTCGTTGCCCGGATGGGGAACTTCAATCTGCGACAGCTCGAAGCCGTATTTCTGCGACAGCAGCTCATAGATAGGGATCGTCTCCTTGCCGTAGGGCGAGCCGTGATAGAGCACGACGATCTTCTTGCCCTTGAGCTTATCGAGGCCGCCTTCCTTGGAGGCGATGTAGTTCACGATGCCCGACGTTTCGCTGTAGGGGTTGAGCAGCAGCGGGAAGACGTAAGGGAATACCCGGCCGTCGGTGGTGTCGGTGCGGCCGTGGTTGATGGTGATCAGCGGCACCTTGTCATCGGTGATGCGGTCGATCATGGCATAGGCGATGCCGACCGAGAGCGGGTTCCAGGCCGCGATGCCGGGATTGCTCTTCAACCGCTCGTAGACCTCGACGCCCTTCTCAACTTCGTACTGGGTTTCGCCCTCGCTCCAGGTCAGCTTGACGCCATTGACGCCGCCGTCGCGGATGTTGATCAGGTTGAGATAGTCGATGAAGCCGCCAAAGAAGCCGGTGCCGCCGGCGGCATATGGGCCAACGCGGTAGCTCTGCAGCGGGAAATATTGTTCGTCGGCATGCACGGCTGTCGCGCCGAGCACGAAAGCGGTGGCGATCGCCGCTTTCTTGAGGTGATTGAAGAAGGTCATGAGTTGCGTCTCCTGAGGTGAGTCCGTGAGAGAATGTCGAGCGGCGCTCAGCTGGACCTTGAGCCGATCCGTCGTTTCAGGCGGTCGAAGAGGGCCGACAGCCCGTTCGGTTCCGCGATGAGGAAAATGATGATGAGCGCGCCAAGCACAATGCGCTGGCTCATGTCGAGCACACCAGAATCGAACAGGCCGCCGAACACGAAGGCGCCGAGCCGAGACAGAACGAGCGGGAAGACGACGATGAATGCGGCGCCCAGAAACGCACCGCCTATCGAAGCCAGCCCGCCGATGATGATGATGAACAGGATCTGAAACGAGCGGTCTAGATTGAAGCCGGCCGGCTCGACCGTGCGCAGATAGGTGAAGGCCCACAGCACGCCGGCGACGCCGATGATGAAGGATGAAATGGCGAAGGCCAGCAGCTTGGTCCGCAGCACCGGCACGCCAATGACGCGCGCGGCGGTTTCATTGTCGCGCACGGCAATGAAGTTGCGGCCGGTCGCGCTGTTGACCAGCCGCCAAACCAGCGCCGTCAGCACGATGACGGTGGTGACGGAAAGCAAATAGCGTCCGGTGGCGCCGTCGAGCGAAAACCCGGCTACGGCAAGGTGCGGTGCAGAAATCACCCCGGACGGATTGTCGTTGGAGAACCAGCCGAACTTGGTCAGCGCCCACTGCACGAAAAACTGGGCGGCAAGCGTCGAGACAGCGAGATAGAAGCCGCGCAGGCGCAGGCTCGGCAATCCGAAGATGACGCCGATGCCGGCGGCCGAAATTCCGGCCAGGATCATGGTCGCCGCCAGCGGCAGTCCTTCGACCCGCAGGTTGAAATTGTAGGCAGCGAAGGCGCCTACCGCCATGAAGGCGGAAGAGCCAAGCGAAAGCTGGCCGCAATAGCCGGTCAAGAGGTTGAGGCCGACTGCCGCCAGGCTGAGCGCAAGGAACGGCAGCAGGATCGCCTCGACCAGATAGCTCGACGCAAAGGCCGGGACCAGGCCGTAGACGACGACGATCGCCACGGCCGGCAAAGCTAATTTCCGGGCGAAGCTCAGCCAGTCGATTGGAGCCCTTGCGGCATCGAGCGCTTGCACGGCCATGGTCAGACCCTTTCGACGGTTTTCTGGCCAAACAGGCCGGAGGGGCGCACCAGTAGGACAACCAGCGCCAGCGCATAGGCGAACCAGCCTTCGATGCCGCCGCCGACGAAGGGTCCGAGATAGACCTCAGCGAGCTTTTCGCTGGCGCCGATGACGAGGCCGCCGACGATGGCGCCAAGGATGGAATCGAAGCCGCCAAGCACCAGCACCGGCAGCGCCTTCAACACGATCAGCGATAGCGAGAACTGGACGCCGAGGCGTGCGCCCCACAGCAGTCCCGCGACCAGCGCCACGAAGCCTGCAGCCGTCCACACCGTTCCCCAGATCCGCGGCAGCCGCAGCCCGACGGCAAGTGCCGCGAACTGATCGTCGGCGACGGCGCGAAAAGCCAGCCCGATCCGCGTCCAGTAGAAGAATGCGCTCAAGCCGGCCACCATCGCCGCGGCAATGCCGGCCGCGAGCAGATCGAACGACGAGATGAGGATGCCGCCGACCTCGAAAGGCGTGTCGTCGATGCCGAGATCGAGCCCGTGCACCTGCGTTCCCCAGATCAGCTGGGCTGCACCCTCGATGATGTAGGACAGGCCAAGCGTGGCCATGAACAGTGTCATCGGCGAGCGGTTCACCAGCGGCCTGAGCACGGTTCGCTCGATGGTGAAACCCAGCGCGACCATGACTGCGAAGGTGATGAGCAGCGCAAGCGCAAACGGGATGCCGCGTTCGACCAGGCTGACAAAGGTGAGTGCCGCAAACAGCACCATCGACCCTTGCGCGAAGTTCAGCACACCCGACGTCTTGTAGATCAGCACGAAGCCGATGGCGACGAGCGAATACATGACTCCCGACAACAGGCCGCCGACCAGCACTTCGACAACGAAGAGAAAATCATAGTAGCTCATCAGATGCCCTCGCCATCCTCGCCCTCGGCGGTGCCGAGATAGGCCCGGATCACGTCCGGATCGGCGCGCACTTCGGCCGGCGTGCCGTCGGCGATCTTGCGGCCGTAATCGAGCACGGCGACGCGGTCGGATAGGCCCATGACGACCCCGATGTCGTGCTCGATCAGGATGATGGTGACGCCATGCCGGTCGCGCGCGGCGCGCACGAACCCGGCCATCTCGGCTTTCTCGGTCGCCGTCATGCCCGCCATCGGTTCGTCGAGCAGCAGGATCTTCGGCTCGGCAACCAGCGCTCGCGCCAGTTCGACCCGCTTCTGCAAGCCGTAGGGCAGCGTCGCGACCAGCTGATCGGCGACCGTTTCCAGATGCAGGAAGGCGATTGTCTGGTCGACCTTTTCGGCAATCGCAGCGTCTTCGCGCCTGGCGCGTGGCAGGCCGGCAATATGTTCGACAAAACTGGCGCGCCTGGTGTGGACGCGGCCCGACGCGATGTTGTCGCGCACCGAAAGCCCGGGAAAGAGCGCCAGGTTCTGGAAGGTGCGCGCGACGCCCAGACGTGCCAGACGGTTCGCGGGCACACGGGAGAATGACTGGCCGGCGATCGCGATCTTGCCGTGGTCGGCGTGATAGAGGCCGCTGATGATGTTGATCAGCGAGGATTTGCCTGCGCCGTTGGGGCCGATCACGGCGCGGATTTCGCCGCTCTTGACCTCGAGATCGACATCGCTCAGCGCCGTGACGCCGCCGAACGAAATGCCAATCCCGCTCAGGATCAGGATCGCATCGACCTTTGCCGACAGGCGCGCCGGGCGCGTGTCCGTGAGTGGACCAGCGCCAGCAAGAATGCCGGGGATTTCGGGCGCACGCTCGTATGCGGCGGCTCCCAGCGAAGCACCAATCATGACACGTTCCTGATTTTGGAGGAGTGCGCGGCCCGCAGGCCGCGCCCTGGCCTATTCGGCGGCGACAAGCTCCCTGTCACGCGCCGCTTCCAGTTCGCGCACCAGCGGGATGATGCGCTTGCCGAAGAACTCGACCTCTTCCTGGAAATGCAGGAAGCCGAGCAGGATCAGATCGGCGCCGGCATCCTTCAGCTTGAGGATGCGTTCGGCGATCTGTTCCGGCGTGCCAATCAGATTGCTGCGGAAGCCGTCATTGTATTGCACCAGATCCTCAAGGGACGACTTCGCCCAGTTGCCCTCGCCTTCCGGCGAGGCCTTGCCGGCATTCTTGACCTGGTCGGCAAAGCCCTGCACCGCTTCGGGATTGGCCTTGGCGACGATCTCGTCCAGCACGGCGCGTGCTTCCGCCTCGGTTTCGCGAGCAATGGCAAAGGCGTTGACGCCGATCTTCACCTTGTGGCCATTCGCCTTCGCCTTGGCCTGGATATCGTCGACCTGCTTCCTGATCTCTTCGGGCGTGTTGCCGTTGGTGAAATACCAGTCGGACACCCGCGAAGCCATGTCACGCGCGGCGCGCGACGAGCCGCCCTGGAAGATCTCGGGCTGCGGATCGATCGGCTTCGGCTTCATCGAGTAGTTGGTGAAGCGATAGAAGTCGCCCTTCAGCGTAAAATTGTCCTCGGTCCAGATGCCGCGCAACGCGCGGATGAACTCCTCCGAGCGGCGGTAGCGCTCGTCATGGTCGAGCCACATCTCGCCGATGGCGGCGAACTCGCCACGGAACCAGCCGCTGACGACATTGACGGCCACGCGGCCATTGGTCAGGTGGTTGATGGTGGCGATCTGCTTGGCCGCCAGCGCCGGGTTCCATGGACCGGGCAAGACGGCGGCAATCACTTTCAGCGTTGTGGTGGCGGCCAGCAGTGCGTGGCTGAACGACACGGATTCGTGCTGGTTGTCGGCGCCGTAGCCGGCGGTGAAGCGGATCTGGCTCAGTGCGTAGTCGAAGCCGTTGGCCTCTGCGATCTGGGCGAGCTTGCGGTTGTAGTCGATGTCCCAACCGGTCCGCTGCTCGATGTTGGAGATGACCAGGCCGCCGGAGACGTTCGGAACCCAGTAGGCGAATTTCAGGCCGTCGGAATGAGACGTCATGTCGTTGTTCCCTTTTTGGTTGGCTCAGCCGACGCGCGCTGCGGCGGCGGCATTTGCATGGTTGGAATTGAGCAGTGAAACCGCTTCGGATGCGGCCCGTGAAATGCGTTCGCGTATCGCCTCGCCGACGATTTCGGCGCCGATGAAATCGTCGGGCGCCCCATAGACGCCGGTCGGTACGGTGACGGCGCCGAAAAAGCCGAATAATGGCCGCAACTGATGTTCGAGAACCAGGCCATGGTATGGACTTCCGCCTGTCGCCGCGAGAAGCACGGTCTTGCCGGCGAGCGCGCGATAGTCGACGAGGTCGAACAGGTGCTTGAGGGCGCCGGTGTAGGAAGCCCGATAGACAGGCGTTCCGACCACGAGCAGATCGGCCTTCTCGACACGCTGGATAATCGCTTCGCCGGACGCGCCGAGGGCGCCACGGGACAGTCCGACAAAAAGCGAAGGCGCCGCCTCGGTGATTTCGATCAGGCCCGTGTCTGCCGGGACGCGCAGCGCCACGTCCTTGACCAGCGCGTTCACCACCGCGGTTGTGCGCGATGGCGTGCTTACGCCGCCGGATATTCCGAGAACCGATAGCCTTGCCAACTCATCAATCTCCCAGACCCTGCATGCGCATCGGTCATTTCCAAACCGGGGCAGACGATATTCGACAAAATCTATAGAGATAAGGAACGACGTTTCGATTTTTCGCCTTTGGCGAGAAAAATCCGGTTCTGCTAATGTGCGGTAGCAACGTCCATCTGGCGATGGCCGGGAAGGATCAAAACGGCTCGCAGTCATCTATCGACATTTTTGAAAGCGCCGATGCCTTTGGGCAATAAGGTTCGTGCCATGATGCCTGGCGTCGCCGTCGCGCAATACTACGAAACGGCTTCCCTTGCCGGCGACATCACTAGTTTCTGGGTGCCCAATCGGGATTGTCTCTTTCCATGGTGCGCGACATTGGCTTTAGGATTAGCCGCAGCGACAGTTGGGACACACGCATCCTTGTGGACGCTCGCCAGGCGGTACAGGAAAACCGAAAGAAGGCCTATGCTTGTGGGCTGCTGCCAGGCTGACTGGCTGACTGACAAAATGGCTCAGCGTATGAGCGCGACGACGTCCAGCAGCGCTGGACGGCTGGACGGCGCCAGTTGCTCGCGATCGACACGGGCAAGCTCTATGGCGGGCGTGGGGATTTCCTGCCGGTGGCCGAGGCGATAGCCTAGCAGATTCGTCACCGCCTATATCACCCACGGCGTCAATGACGGCCCAGGAATCTGGTGGGCTTTTCTGCTGGGTCAGGTGTTGAATGTGGGCCGATCGTACGTCCGCGATCAATCCGCCGCAGCTCGGCGGCCTTGACCACCCGTTGCAGCCCGCCGACGTCACGAAATGACGGACGGGCACCAGGAAGTCCCACGGGTTGCCTCTTCACGCCAGCACGCCTGTGCCACCGTCGCTGCCTAAGAGGCGGCGACGGTGGCCGCTTGAAGCAGAACCCGCGCGCCGGTAACCGCGTGGGCAGGCTCCACATATTCCGCCTCGTTGTGGCTCAGCCCGTCACGGCACGGCACAAAGATCATCACGGCAGGCGCCACCCGGGCGAGGAACAGCGCGTCATGGAATGCACCCGAGATCATCTGTTTGTGCGGCAGCTTTAGGCTATTGGCGGCCTCCTCGACGGTTTTGACCATATCGGGAGAGAATGCCGCCCCCGGCATGTCGAACGACCGACTGATCGTTACCGTGCAATGCTGAGCTTCTGCCTCCGCCGCGCACACCTGGCGCAGTTCTGCTTCGATGGCATCGAGCCGCTCTACCCGCGGATGCCTGATATCGACGGCGAAGACCACAGACTGCGGTATGGCGTTGATCGATCCCGGCTGGGCGGTCACCCGGCCCACCGTCAGCCTTGCCCTGCTGTCGAACGGCATGATCGTCGTCTGGAGCCTGTGAATCGCGGCAACGGCCGCGACCATCGGATCCCTACGGTAGGCGAGGCCGGTTGTACCGGCGTGACCGGCGGCGCCCTCAATGCAGACCTCCAGCCAGCGCGTACCTTGCACGGCTGTGACGATACCGATCGGAAACCGCTCCTTTTCCAGCGATGGTCCCTGTTCGATATGCAGCTCGATGTAGCCGGATATCGGCATGCCGAGGGGGCGAAGGGTTGCCTCTGGCAAGGCGGAGATCGTTGCCCCGAGCTCCTCTGCGAGGGACGCACCGTCGCTGCCGACTATGGACCGCCATGCGCAAATGTCGGCTCCGGTGAAGGCCATGGAGCCCATGACACCCGGCGTAAACCGGCTGCCCTCTTCATTGGCCCAGGCGACGACCTCGATCGGCATCCGAGTCTCGGCCCTCGCGTCCTCCAGCGCTTCGAGCGCCTCGAAGGCGGAAAGCGTGCCGAGCGCTCCATCGAAGCGCCCGCCGGTCGGCTGGCTGTCGAGGTGGCTGCCGATAAGCAGCGGCGGCAGGGTGGCATCCGTGCCCTCGCGGCGGATGAAAAGGTTTGCCATGGCGTCCTGGAAAACCGCGAAGCCGCGCGCGAGCGCCAATTCCGCCAACAGGCGCCGGGCGCCGCGATCCTCAATGCTGAACGCCTGTCGGTTTACGCCACCGGCTGGCGTCGCGCCGATCCGGGCGAAGGCATCGAGCCGGCCCAGCAGCCGCTCGCCGTCGATCTCCGGCACTGAAGTCACCGCTTGAGGCCGCGGATGAAGGCCTTCACCCGTTGCGGATCGACCTGATTCCACCACACTCCATCATGTTTCAGCGAGCTGGCGACAATGACGCCGTCGACGATGTCCAAGATATCGTTGGCGTTGTCGGGTGTCACCCCGCTGCCGACAAGCGTCGGCAGTCCGGCGGCGTCCTTGATCATCCTGATGTAGCTGAGGTCGGCGGCGTGGCCAGTGCGCTGGCCGGTGGCGATCACCGCGTCGGCATCGAAGAACACGAGGTCCTTGACCTGCTCCTCGATCGGCCGGTCGCCGACGATGGCGTGGGCGCCATGCTTGACATGCGCGTCGGCGAAGATGCGGATGCCGTTGGCCCGAAGCCTAGCGCGGAAACGCATGGCGCGCGCCGCTTCGCCTTCGATAAAGCCCTCGTTGGCGACATAGGCGTTGGCCCATTGATTGACGCGCACGAAGGAAGCACCGGAGGCACTGGCGATCGAAAGCGCGGGAATGGAGGCATTGGCAAGCACATTGATGCCGATCGGCCGGCCGAGTTCTCTGCGGATCCGGTCTGAGACGACAGACATGTAGGCGGAGGTTTCCGGCCCGATATCATCCGGCTTGGAAAACGGCACGTCACCATGGTTTTCGGCGATCACGCCGTCACACCCTCCCTGCAAATAGGCTTTGGCGTCGTCGAGGCCGCGCTGATAGATGGCCTCGATCGCCTCGCCATCGTAGCGCGGCGCACCCGGCAAGGGTGCAAGGTGAACAACGCCGATCACCACCTTGCTCCTGCCGAAGATCGACTGCAGCACATCATCCGCGACCTGGCCAATGGGTTTGGAGTTAGGGGAATTTGTCATGCGGTTTTCGCTTCCGTCGTTTCCATAAGCACTTTCATTTCCCGTCTGTCGGGGCAGGAACCGAGCGTGCCGGCGCGCCCGACCGAGATGGCTGCGGCGCGGACCGCAATCCGCGCTGCCGCGGGGAGCTCCATGCCGGCCGCAAGGCAACCAGCGAGGCAACCGCAAAAGACGTCGCCCGCGCCGCTGGTGTCTAGCACGGCCACGCTGGGCGCCGCGATCCGGTCGATCCGTCCTTCGCCATCGGCGACAAGGCAGCCGAGTGCGCCAAGCGTCACGATGGCAGCGCCGGCGCCCTGACGGATCAAGTCGCGGGCCGCCATGGCAGGGTCGCCAGCCCCGGTCAGTTGCGCCGCTTCGCCCGCGTTGGCGATGACGACGCTGACGTCGCTCAAGCCCGGTGTGTGGTCGGCCGCAAGCGGGCTCGGATTGAAGATCGTCATCGCTCCCGCGCCGCGCGCCACCTTCAGGCAAGTGGCCGTCATATCCGGAGCCAGATTGCCCTGAAATACCACGATATCGCCGCGTTCGATCGCTCGGGTAAAACCGCTGTCGGCCATAGGATTGTACGCGGCGGCGCAACTGGCTCCGGTGACGATCAGGTTCTCGCCCCGCGCATCGACCATGATCGTTGACCGATCGCTGGGCAGTGGCAGTACCGCCAGATGGCTGGCATCGAGATCGCGGCTCAACTGCTCTGCGATCCAGGCTCCGGCGGGATCGTTGCCGATCGCGGCACGGAAGCGAACATCGGCTCCGGTGCGCGCCGCGGCCACCGCCTGGTTCGCACCCTTGCCGCCAAGTCCGTCAGCATGTTCCGATGCGTTCAGCGTCTCGCCTGCCGCCGGAAACCGGTCCAACTGAAAGGTTGTATCGACGCAAACATTACCGACGACATGGACGCGCATGGCTAATCCCTGGCCGTTGCCCAGCCTAGCATCTGTTCGAACAACGTCTTGTAGCCATTCCAGGCGATGAAGCCCGGCGGCAGCCAGTGCGGGCCGACATCCGACGTCCAGGCGACGGTGCGGCCCTGGCCATATTTGCCGGTCACCAGCAGCGGCAGCGAACGGTAGTCGGAAGAGACGGTGGCGAGAACTTCCGCGCCGTCCTTGACCGTGACCTCGTTGAAGCCAAGCAGGATTGGCCAATCCTTGCCGAGGCCCTTGAGGATCGGATGGGTCTGCGGGCCGACGACGACCGGCGCATAGCCTTCTGGAACCTCGACACGGTCGTCCACCGGCAGGCAGATGACCGGCAAAACGTCCTCAACCGGCGTCTTGTGATAGCGCGCGCCACCATTGATGCCTTGGAAGCTGTAATACCCGCCGAACATCAACAGGCCGCCGCCATTGCCGACATAGTCGCGCAACAGGCGCAGCCGGTTCGGCGTCGGTTTGGAGTGGATCCAGGTATCGGGGTGAAGCAGCAGCGTGTTGGCTCCAAGATCGGAGAGCACGACCGCGTCATAGGCCGAAAGCGCTTCCATGGTCTGCGGGAAATTCCGCTGTGCCTCATGCGCCGGCATGAAGGTGACGTCGAATAGGCTGTCCTTCAGCGCGGCCAGCAACTCATCGGCACCGGTGTGATAGGTCACGGTGGGAAACTGATCGAAGCCTTTGATGTGGGTCGCGGTCGAGACCCAGGACTCGCCTGCGAGAAGAACCTTCCTCCTGGACATGTAGTCTCCCTATCTTGTTTTGGAGCCGCGGCTGAGGCCCTCGGCGAACACAGTCTTTGGATTGTCGATGAGCATCGTGTCGATTGCCGACTGCCCGACACCATGGCGCTTCAGTCTCGGCACGAAATGCTTGAGGATGAAGCCGTAGCCGAAACCGCCGAAGCGGGTCAGCATGATCTTGAGAAAGACGTCCTGCGACAGCAGAATCCTGTCGAGCAGTCCCATGTCGATCAGCGAGCGGATCGCCTGCGCATTCTGCTCGTCGGACGGCGATTGCGCGTCCTGGTCGGCATAATAGAAATCCATGCCGATCATGTCGTATTCCAGGAAGGCGCCACGCGCGGCGAGGCTTTGCTGGTAGGCAAGATCGTTGTGGCTGGGGTTCATGTGGCAAAGCACCGTATGCCGGAGATCGGCGCCTTCTGTCTCGACCACGTCAAGCACATCATGCGCCAGCCGCTCCCAGCCGGGCAGATGGATCGTCAGCGGCACGCCGGTCATCTTGGCCGCACGGGCGGAGGCCCGCAGCGACTTGCGCTCCTCGTCGGTAAAATCCTTGCTGACGCCAACCTCGCCGATGATGCCGGCAATGATTTCGGGCTGCGCCGACCCGCCGCCGACATCATTGACGAGGAATTCGGTGACATCGTCGACGTCCATCGCTTTCAGCCAGTCGGGGTGGGTGTGTTGCAGATAGAAGCCAGTGCCCATGACGATGCGCAGTCCCGACGCGCGGGCAATGCGCGCCAGCTTCGCCGGATCGCGGCCAATGCCGATATTGGTTGCATCGACCACGGTATGGCCGCCGAGCGCCCGGTACTTCGCCAGTTCCGACAGCGCCAGGTCGCTGTCGTCGAGCGAGACGTTGTCGCGGTTCATGTAGGGGTTCATCCGCAACTCGCCGATGATCTCCATGCTGACCGGCTGCTCGGCGATCTTCTTCTCGTCGGGATGGCAAGGGCATTTCCACGATGTCGCGCCATCGAGCAGGATATGCTCGTGCATCAGCGTCACGCCCATATCGGCGATCGCAACCGGGCCGGTGACGGTCATCACCGTGCCGGAGCGAACACCGATCGGCGCCCGTTCCCTTGGCTTGTCGTCGAACAGATGATCCATGTCAGCGGCTCCGCGTTGCGCCCTTGAACAGGCGGAAATTCAGCCAGATGGCAACGAGGATGATTGTGCCGGTAACGATCGGCGTCAGGAATGGGGACATGTGCGCCAGGATCAAGCCGTTGCCGATGACCGCGACGGTCAACGCGCCGAGCACAGTGCCGATGATCGTACCGCGCCCGCCGAACAGACTGGTGCCGCCAAGCACCACGGCGGCGATGACATCGAGCTCGAAACCCTGGCCGGCATTCGACGAGCCGGAACCGAGCCGGGCGGCGAGGATGATGCCGGCCACCGCCGCCGCCATGCCCGACAGGATGTAGACGAAGAGCGTCATGAAGCGCGTATCGACACCGGCTCGGCGCACGGCCTCTGTATTGGCGCCGATGCCGGTGACATAGCGGCCGAACGGCGTCTGGTTGAAGGCGAGATAGGCAATGATCAGCACGACAAGGGCGAGCAGCGCCGGTACCGGCACGCCGAGAAACCAGGCCCTGCCGATGTTGACGAAGAAGCTGGTCGGTTCGACCGGGATCGAATAGCCGCCGGTGATCAGCAACGCCACGCCGCGGATGACGGAGAGCCCGGCAAGGGTGACGATGAAGGGCGGTATCCGCTCGTAGGCGATGAAGAAGCCGTGCAAGGCGCCGATCGCAGCACCAAGCGCCAGCATGGCGATGACGACCAGCGGCCATGGCAGGTCGGCCTGCAGGAAAACCGCCGACAGCGTTGCCGTCAGCGCCAGCACGGAGCCGACCGAGAGGTCGATGCCGCCGGTGGTGATGACGAAGGTCATCGCGGCCGCAACGATCAGCAGCGGCGCCGACTGGCGCGCGATGTTGAGCAGATTGGGCGTCGTCAGGAAGGAACCGGTGATCAGCGAGAAGACCGCGCAGACGACGATGAAGAACAGCGCAATCGAGACGACGCTGCCATTGGCTAACGCCACATCCTTCCACGTGCTGTTGTGAGCGCGTTTGGGCGAGGCGCCAACACCGGCGGAGGTAACGTTCATGGTTGGACCCCCTCATCGCGGCTTGCGCGGGCCGAGCGCGCGGTGAATTTGCGGCCGACGATCAGGTTGACGACCTCCTCGATGCTGGTCTCGCCGATCTTGCGCTCGGCGACATTGCGGCCTTCGTACATGACCTGGATACGATCGCAGACCAGGAACAGATCCTGCAGCCGATGGGTGATGAGGATGACGCTGACGCCCCGGGCGCTGACGGCGCGGATGAGTTCCAGAACCGCCTCCACTTCCGCCACCGCAAGGGCGGCCGTCGGCTCGTCCATGATCAGCACCGACGGATCGAAGGAAGCGGCGCGGCCGATGGCGATCGACTGGCGCTGGCCACCGGAGAGGTTTTCGACCTTGAGCCTGGTGTCGGTGATGACGATGCCGAGCCGGTCGAGCATCTGGCGCGTCTCGCCATGCATGCGCTTGTTGTCGAGAAAGGGGACGCCGAGAACGCGGCGACGCGGCTCGCGGCCGAGGAAGAGATTGCCCGCCACATCCACCGTGTCGCAGAGCGAAAGGTCCTGGTAGACCATCTCCACCCGCGCGGCGCGGGCATCGGCCGGCGACGAGAAAGACGCCGCCTTGCCATCGATCTCGATGGTGCCGGCATCAGGAATGACCGCACCGGACAGCACCTTGCTCAAGGTGGATTTGCCGGCGCCATTGTCGCCGACCAGACCGAGCACTTCGCCAGGCTTCAGGTTCAGCGAGACATCGTCCAGCGTCTGGATAGGGCCGTACCGTTTGGAAATACCGGTCATCCTGACGCGGTAGGTCTCGCCATCGCTCATCATGGTTCCAATTCTCTGGGCGCGACATGTTCAATCGGTCGCCGGGCCGCGCAGGCAACCCTCGGGTCAATGCGCAGCCCAGCGGTCCGGGGAGGATACTACTTGAACATGTCCTTGAACTGGCCGACATTTTCCTTGGTCACGATGGTGATCGGAACGTTGATGATCGGGTCGATCTTCTCGCCCTTCTTGAGCTTGACGAAAGCTTCGATGGCAGCCTTGCCTTCACCGGCCGGATCCTGCTGGACGACAGCGACCACCCAGCCCTCTTCGAGACCCTGCACCGCCGACTTGGTCAGGTCCCAGCCGAACACCTTGACGTCGCCCGTACGGACCTGGCTGGAGACGGCGGAAACCGCGCCGAGCAGAGCCGGCTCGCCGGTCGCGTAAAGCGTCGTCATGTCAGGATTGGCGGTCATCAGGTTTTCGGAGGCGGACAGGGCGACGTCCTGGACGTTCTGGCCGTCGACCGTGTCGAGGAAGGTGACCTTCTGGCCGCTGTCGGTGACAGCCTTCTTGAAGCCGTCGAGGCGCTGGTTCTGGATAAACGAATTGAGCGCGCCAACGACGCCGATCTTGGCGGTGCCGCTCAGCTTAGTCTTCACGTATTCGGCGTAGAACTTGCCGATATCCTCGCCTGCCTTCGTGTTGTCAACGCCGACGAAGGCGACGTTGTCGCCATTTGGGATCTGCGCGTCAATGGCGATGACCGGAATGCCGGCGGCTTTGGCCGCGGTGATGGCCGGCTTCACACCGTTGACATCGATGGCGACGAGAATGATGCCGTCGACCTTCTGGGTGATGTAGTTCTCGATGGCGTCGTTCTGCGCGCTTGGTACATTGTTGGCGTTGAAGATGACGAGGTCCACGCCGGCAGCCTTTGCGGCAGCCGTTGCGCCGTCATTGATCTGGTTGAAGAACAGGGCCTGCTGGTTGATGGTCACCAGCGCATAGGTCTCGGCCATGGCGGAAGCAGAGCCGAGGGCGAGGGTCATGGCGATGGCTGCGGCGCAGCCTGAAAGGATCTTGGTAAGACGCATTCCGGTTCCCCTTGGTTTTCTCGAAAAGGCCCTTGATCGGGCTCACCTGGCGCCTGAGCGCAGAGCATATTTCAAGATGCTTGATTTCTTGTCAAGTGACTTGAATTGGCATCAACGAAGAGAAATGAGGGGCTCGCCCGATCAGAATGTTGCCGGCGTGTTCACCCAGAAAATGCTGGCGCGTTCGTCGCCGACATTGCGGTACCAGTGCGGCAGTTCGGAATTGAAGACGAAGGAATCGCCGGCCGACAGGCGAAACGTCTTTTCGCCGACCATCAATTCGATCGCACCTTCCAGGAGGTAGCCGACTTCCTCGCCAGCGTGCTGGATCGGGCCGGCGCTCTCACCTCCCGCCTCGATGTGATGGATGTTGCACTGCAGGAGATGGCCGGGCGAATACGGAATGACGCGCTCGAGCGAAATGCCTTCGCCGCGCCGAAGCGGATCGAGCGCGATCAACGGCCGCGATCCAGCCCGAAAGACGATCCCTTCCTCACCATCGGATTCCTCGAACATCCAGCCAATGTTGGTGCCAAGCACCTCGACAAGCCGGTGCAGCATGGGAAGCGAGGGCGAGACCTTGCCGTTCTCGACCTTGGAAAGCAGGCTTTCAGAGCAGTTCGCGGCGGCAGCTAGCGCCTTCAAGGTCAGCCCACGCGTCTGCCGGGAGAGTTTCAACCGTATGCCGAGCCGCAGAAGGCTGGTGGCGGTCGAGCGCTCGTCGCCGCCCTTGCTGTTTTGGGTGTCCATCTTGTTCATTTGGGGACGCGAACATCTCCGCTGGTTGGGCTGACTCGTAAAACTGATCCCAGGCGTTGTCCATCCTGTGAAAAACGGACGATGCATCCAATCGACTCGGCTGGGCTTTTCAAAACCATCATCCCCGACCAAACGCTACGACGCCTTCGTGATTCATTGCGGTTGAAAGGAGACCGCGATGGGCAAGCCGCTCCGCTTGAGTTGCGTCAGCGCGTTGTGCGTATGTCGATGAGGGGCATGGTCACCGCGAGGCAGCGCGCCATTTCCGCGTTTCGCCTCGCTTGTCAACAAGACGCACTCTGCCAAGCTCTCGGCGATATCTGCCACCTGTTCGAGCCAGCTGAATGCAGAAACTTCTTCAAGGTTGCCGGATACGAGGCTAATTAATCGTGACACGCTTTAGCTGAGCGTGAGCAAGGACGGAGGCTGGTTCAACCCATCGGGACGGCGGCGACCACCCATCTCCTGAAGCCGCAGATCGGCCGGCTGCCGAACGGCATCGATCTCTCCAACAGCGTCGAGAACGAGTATCTGTGCCTTAAGCTACTGCAAGCGTTTGGCGTTTCCGCCGCCCAGGCGCAGATCGCTGACTTACCGATGGTGATGTGGCGGGTGCTCCGATCGTGCGCTCGACCCTCTGCAGGATCGTGTCGAGCGGCTCGGCGACCAGAATCTCGGCAAGCGGCCGATAAACGAACCCCAGCGATTCGGCGCGCTTGATCGCTTGGCGGTATCGGGCGCGCGCCCCGTGTGGATTTTCGCCCAGCATCAAAGCGCAACCAGGACGAAGCGTTCGCCAAAGTTTTCCAGTGAATTCAAACACTTATCGGGAAAGTCGGTGGTACCGTTGGCTGGGATCGAACCAGCGACCTCCGGATCCACAATCCGGCGCTCTAACCATCTGAGCTACAACGGCACGTTCGCCTGAGCCAGATCGTGGTGAAAATTCATTCTCCGAGATCCGCTCTGTCGTTCGGCGATGCGTCCAATACGGTCTATCAGAGACTAATTCAAGGCCTTTGATAAGGCAAAGCCGGTCTGCCAACAGACGCCCGTTTCTTCGCAAAAGAAAAAGGCCGGCGGGAGGAGGTGCCGGCCTTTTCCTGTTACGAGCCAGCGGGAGGAGGTGCTGGCTGGTCACCCCGGAGAGCAGAGGGAGGAGGTTCCACTCGCCGGGTATTCATTTGGACAACTCTATCGCACACCTATTTGTCTGACGAAATGCGACGTTTTGATGCATCGCAGAGTTGTGCGCAATTATTAGGCGGCCTTGATGTCCTTCAGGGCCTTCTCGAAAGCGGTCTTGACCGGCTTGGAGACGTCTTCGGCAGCCTTCGAAGCAACAGCCTGGAAGTCCTTGGCCTGCTCGACCGTGGTCTCGACGCGCTTGCGCAGGAAGGCGGTCTGCAGTTCGACCACTTCCGACAGCGACTTGGCGCCGATGAGGGCCTCGAGATGCGAGAAGCCGGCTTCGGCATTGGCGCGCAGAGCGGCGATGGTCTTGAGCGACAGGTCGCTGGAAACGGTCTTGGCAGTCTCGAAGGTCGATTCCAGGACTTTCTGGGTCTCTTCGGCGCCGGTCTTCAGCTTGGAGTAGGCTTCCTTCGACTGCTCGACGCCCTTTTCGGCGAAAGCGCGGATCTGGTCGGTTGCCTTGGAAGCGTCGAAGCTCGGGAATTCGACGTTTTCGATGGTCTCAGCGGTCTTGGCCTTGGTCATTTTCCATCCTTTCGGGGTAGCGGCTTTGACAAAAAGCCGTCTCGTTCATGTATGATGGCAATATAGCGGTTTTTTTGTGCGATGCAATATCTTTGTTGCAGTGCACCATAAATTTCTTCCCATGCGTCACCCAAGAGGTTATCCAGGGACATTCCGAGAGCTGTTAACCAAGTGGCCAGAGATTCCACCTGCTTCCCGCCATGGCTTGTGGACCTTCGCCGCGCGGGCTTTTATTAACAAAGCGTTAACTGCAAATTGCCCGCCTTGTAGGTTCGCCAAGAGGGGTTCGCCAAGAGGTTACACCGAAAGGGTCCGCCAAGCGCATGCCTTCCGAGAACTACTCTTTCCTCGATGTCGCCGTGCTTGATGCGGTTCGCCAGCGCTTCGCCGCCGGCGACGCGATCGCGATTCTGTCGGCCGACCTCGAACAGGTGATCTGGGCCAACGGCCCGGGCGCTGCGGTGTTCGGCTATCCCGATATCGAGGCCATCATCGGCGCCTCGGCTCAGCTGCCGCTGATCGCCAGGCGTCAGATCATGGCGACCGCGGGCTTCCCGCAGATCGGCAGCGACCGCGCCATTACGGTACGGCTGGCGACCGGCATCACCAGCCGCGCCGTCGGCTTCCTGGCCAGTGCGGTGACTATGCCGGACGGCGAAAGCGCCATTATGCTGGTGGTGCCGGCAGCGCAGGCCGGCTCGCGCAGTGCTGCCGACATTGCGGCCCGCGCGATCAGCGGCTTTACCGAAGACGGCCATTTCATCGCCTTTGTCGACGCCGCCGGCACTGTCGAAGCGGCTTCGGATGGCTTTGGCGCGCTCGCCATCCGGCCTGAGACGCTGGCCGCGCTTGTCGCCGACGTGGCGAGCCAGGGCGACCGCATCGTCAAGCGGCTGGTCCCCGGCGGCGCCACGTCCTATCCGGCCGGCTTCGCGCGCCTGACCGAGTCCAGGCATCTGCTGGTGGTCATCGACGAGGATCAGCTCGGTGAGGAAAATCCTGTCGGCGAGCTGGATGCCGAACCTGCTGCAACGCAGGTCGACGATGGCCCGGCGCAAGCCGCCGCGGAGAACGCGGTAACGGTGGATGCGGTGGCTGACCACCCCACCGCAAGCGGGAATCAGGGCGCCCCACTCGCGGCCGCGCCTGATGTCGGGGAGACAGGTCCGGCTGCCACCAAGCATGATGCTTCGGCGTCAACCGATACAAAGGCGGACCATCGCGAGCAGACGACCTGCCGCGAGCAGGCGGCGAATGACAGCGCGCCGGCGCAACATGATCATTGGTACTTCCATGCCGGCGAAGAGCCGCAGGCGGGCGAGCCGGACAGCCCGGCGCAGGCCGAGCCGGACTCTGTTTCCCCGGCCGAGAGTGCGCAGTTGGACAGCAGTGCCGCTGCGCCCGCCCTGCCGTCTGACGCAGCCCCACCGGCTGCGCCTCCCGCCAAACGTGAGATCGACCGCTCGGCGCCGCCGCTGCGCTTCGTCTGGCGCACCGACGCCGAGGGCAAGTTCAGCGCGCTGTCGCCGGAATTCGGCGACATTGTCGGCAAAGCCGCCGCCGACGTGATCGGCCGCCGCTTCAAGGACGTCGCGACAATTTTCGGCCTCGACGCCTCGGGCGAGATCGCCGGCCTGCTTGAACGGCGCGACACCTGGTCGGGCCGCTCGGTACTGTGGCCGGTTGCCGGCTCCGACCTGAAGATACCGGTCGATCTGGCAGCACTGCCTGTCTATGGCCGCAGCCGCGCCTTCGAAGGTTTTCGTGGTTTCGGCGTCGCCCGCGCCGGCGATGCGGTGGTCGATCCGGAAGCAATCGGCATGGCGCTGGTCCCCAATGGCGCGCCAGCGGCAGCAGCTGAGCCGGCCCCGGAACAGCCCGTGGCGGAAGCTCCCAAGGCGGCCGATCCGTTCGAGGGCGAAGTGCCGGCACTGACCATCGTGCCGAAGCAGGAACGTCGTTTTGCCGACAAGGTCATCCGGCTGGCCGAGCATCGGCAGCCCGCCAACGACAAGCAGCCGACAAGCGAGAGGGGCCTGTCGACGCTGGAGCGCAGCGCTTTCCGCGAAATCGGCGAGCGGCTGAAGAAGGACAATCCCCCGCCGGAGCAGCCGGAGACTGCCAAGCAGGCCGAACCGGCCAATCCGGATCAGGTAATGCCAGACCAGGCCAAGGCAGATGAGCCCAAGCCGGATCATGTCGAGGCGGACCAGCCTGAAACAGCCGCGCCAGCCCGACAACCCGCCGAGGTCTCGAGTCCGGACAAAGCCGGCCTGGCTGCCGTGGCTGAACCATCGGCAGCCGCACCCGAAAGCGAAACGGCTGAGGCCGAACCGCCGGAAAGCGATGCCGAGGACGAAAAGGACCTGACGCGGCTTGACGGCGAGCAGCCGGACGACGGCCTTGCGGACAGCGAAGCAGGCGAGGCGAAGGCGCCGACAGTGTCGCGCTCCCTGCTCGACTATGCCGATCCCGAACCAGGCTCCGTCACCGAAGACAGTACGGAAGCAACGTCGTCCAACGACGAACTTGCGCCGGCTTCCGAACCGGATGATACGCAAGCCCAAGAGATCGTCGAGGCCGCAGAGCCACAGCCGGTTGTTGCCGAGACGCCGGCCAATGCCGGTGAAGACGACAGCATGACGTCGGCCGACTTCCGCGATGCCGAGGACAATGAGGATTGGGCGCCGTCCGACGAGGCGACCGATTCCGCCGTGGAAGACGGGGACAAGGCCGGCGATGCGGACACAGTGCCGGCAGAACCACAGCGCCTGAAAGTGCCGCCGCTCAAGCTTGAGGGGTTCATGCCTTCGGCATTCTCGGCCGGAGATGAACACAAGGCCCCTGACACGTCGATCCTCGGCAAGCTGCCGGTGCCGCTGCTCATCCATTCGGGCGACGAGCTTCATTACGCCAATGAGGAATTCCTCGGCCTGACCGGCTATGACACGCTTGAGGACCTGAGCGACGCCGGCGGGCTCGACGCGCTGTTTGCCGATCCCTATTCAGAAACGGCCGGCGAAAGCGACCACACACTCAAACTGAAGACGCGCGAGGGCCAGGAATTTCCGATCGAAGCCATTTTGCGTTCGGTGCCGTGGCGCGCCGGCAAGGCGCTGATGCTGGTGGTGCGACGTACCGGCGACAACGAGCCGCCGATGGTTGCGCATCTCGCAGCCGAGGAGCAGACGCAGCCCGATGTCTCCGAACTCAAAGCGCGCATTGCCGAGATGCGCACCATCATCGACACCGCGACCGATGGTGTGGTGTTGATCGGCCGCGACGGCGACATCCGCTCGATCAGCCGGCCGGCCGAGGCGCTGTTCGGCTTCGACAGCGACGACGTCACCGGTAAACCGTTCGCCTCGCTGTTTGCCATCGAAAGCCAGCGCGCGGCGCGCGACTATCTGAACGGCCTGTCCGAGCCCGGCGTGGCGAGTGTGATGAACGATGGCCGCGAGGTGATCGGGCGCGAGGCGCAAGGGCGCTTCATCCCGCTGTTCATGACCATCGGCAAGCTGCCCAATGACAGCGGCTTCTGCGCCGTGGTGCGCGACATCACGCAGTGGAAGCGGGCCGAAGAGGATCTGACCCAGGCGCGCGCGGTGGCCGAGCGCGCCTCCTCGCAGAAGACCGATTTCCTCGCCCGCATCAGCCACGAGATCCGCACGCCGCTCAACGCCATTATCGGCTTTTCCGAGCTGATGGTGGACGAGAAGTTCGGCCCGGTAGCCAATGACCGCTACCGCGACTATCTCAGAGACATCAACCGCTCGGGCAACCATGTGCTCGATCTCGTCAATGACCTCCTCGACATTTCGAAGATCGAGGCCGGCCAGCAGGAAATGGACTACGAGGCGGTGTCGCTCAACGATACGCTGGCGGAGACGGTGGCGATGATGCAGCCGCAGGCCAACCGCGAGCGTGTCATCATCCGCTCCAGCTTCGCCTCGCGACTGCCGGAAGTCGTCGCCGACCTCAGAAGCGTGCGCCAGATCGCGCTCAACATCCTGTCCAATGCCATTCGCTATACGCAAGCCGGCGGACAGGTGATCGTGTCGACCGCCTATGAAACCTCCGGCGACGTTGTCATGCGGGTGCGCGATACCGGCATTGGCATGAGCCATGCCGAGATCGAGCAGGCGCTTAAGCCATTCAAGCAGATCAATGCGCTGAAGCGCGGGCGTGGCGACGGCACCGGTCTCGGCCTGCCGCTGACCAAGGCGATGGTGGAAGCCAACCGCGCCCGCTTCACCATCACCTCGACGCCGGGCGAAGGGACGCTGGTCGAGGTCGCCTTCCCGTCGACGCGGGTGCTGGCCGAATAGGGCCGGCCATTCCCGGGCGAGAATCCCGGACAAAGAAAAGGCGTCCAACAGGACGCCTTAAATGGGATTTGCTGTCACAACGGGGGCTTGAGCGAATCTGATCCTCAGGGGACGAGGAGCGGGATTTCTCCCTCAAGTTACGTGCGACTATCGACGCCGGGCCTTAACAACTCCTTACCGGCCGTCCAAAAAATTTACGAATGTGTACCACTCATGAAATCTAGGTAAATTCGACCGACATATCTGGTTAACCATCCCGGCCGCGTCAATCAGCCAGCTGCGGCAGGTTCCTGAACAGCTCCAGCGCCTCTGGATTGGCCAACGCTTCCTTGTTCTTGATGGCGCGGCCATGCACCACGTCGCGCACTGCAAGCTCGGTGATCTTGCCCGATTTTGTGCGCGGAATGTCGCTGACGGCGACGATCCTTGCCGGCACGTGGCGCGGGCTGGCGCCGCTGCGGATCTTGGAACGAATGCGCTTTTCCAGATCCTCGTCCAGCGTCACGCCGGCGGCCAGCCGCACGAACAGCACGACGCGGACGTCATTGTCGAAATCCTGACCGATGCACAGCGCCTCAAGGATCTCCGGCATCTGTTCGACCTGATTGTAGATCTCCGCCGTGCCGATGCGCACACCGCCCGGATTGAGCGTCGCGTCGGAACGGCCGTGGATGATCATGCCGCCATGCGCGGTCCATTCGGCGAAGTCGCCGTGGCACCAGACATTGTCGAAGCGCTCGAAATAGGCGGCCTGGTATTTCTTGCCCTCAGGATCGTTCCAGAAGCCGATCGGCATCGACGGGAACGCTTTTGTGCAGACCAGCTCACCCTTTTGCTCGCGGATCGGCTTGCCGTCATCGTCCCATACATCGACGGCAAGGCCGAGGCCGGGACCCTGGATCTCGCCGGTCCAGACCGGTTGCGTCGGTACGCCGAGCACGAAACAGGAGACGATGTCGGTGCCGCCGGAAACCGAGGCGAGATGTACGTCTTTCTTGATGCCGTCATAGACGAAGCGGAAATCCTCCGGCGACAACGGTGAGCCGGTGGAGGAAATAGCCCGCACACTCGACAGATCATGGCTGCGGATCGGCTTGAGCCCGGCCTTGCGTACGGAATCGATGAATTTGGCCGAGGTGCCGAAAAAGGTCATCTTATCGGCATCTGCGAAGCTGAACAGCACATTGCCGTCGGGGTGGAAGGGCGAGCCGTCATAGAGCAGCAGCGTGGCGCCCGAGGCCAGGCCCGCCACCAGCCAGTTCCACATCATCCAGCCGCAGGTGGTGAAGTAGAAGAAGCGGTCGCCTTCAACGAGCCCGGCATGCAGCCGGTGTTCCTTGACGTGCTGGACCAGCGTGCCGCCGGCCGAATGGACGATGCATTTGGGAATGCCGGTGGTACCTGACGAAAACAGGATGTAGAGCGGATGCGCAAACGGCAGCCGCTCGAACGTGACCGCTTTGGCGGCAAAGGGTGACAGCGCCTCTTCGAGCGCCACGGCCTTGTCGATGACCGCGGCGATGTCACGCGACGTACCGAGATAGTCGACGATCAGGACCTTGGCTACTGTTTCGAGCTTCGCTGCAACGGCAGCGATCTTGTCGGCGACCTCGATTGCCTTGCCATTGTACCAATAGCCATCCGGCGCAATGAATATGACCGGCTCGATCTGGCCGAAACGGTCGAGCACGCCCTGCTCGCCGAAATCGGGGGAACAGGACGACCAGACCGCGCCGATGGAGGCGGCCGCCAGCATGGCGGCGACGGTTTCCGGCATGTTGGGCATCATCGCCGCGATGCGGTCGCCCTTTTTCACCTTGAGCGACAGGAAAAGCTGCTGAAAGCGCGAGGTCAGCTGGTGCAGTTCGCTCCACGACAGCCGCCGCTCGATCTTGTCCTCGCCGCGAAAGACGATCGCGTCACCGGAACCGGTCTTCTTCAGCAGGTTCTCGGCGAAGTTCAGCGTCGCTTCGGGAAAGAACGATGCGCCGGGCATCTTGTCGCCATCGACGAGCACCGGCCCATCGGTCCCTTTGTCGCCGACAATGCCGCAAAAGTCCCACAGCAGGCTCCAGAAGCCTTCGCGATCCTCGACCGACCAGCGGTGCAGGTCGGCGTAGGAGGCGAAGGATGTGCCGCTTTTGGCCGCTGCTGCCTTCATGAACGCGGTCAGTGGTGCTGCGTCGATCTGGTCTTGCGTCGGGGTCCAGAGCGGTGCTTCGGCAGCCATTATCGATCCTCCTTGAAGCCCGTCGCGTCGCAAGATAGATATGCTTTTGTTTTGATGCACGTCGTTGTCCCGGAACCGCTGCACTCTTCCGGGCGACATGCACTAGCCTCAGCTTTACAGGCGCGCTGTCCCAAAAACGCCGCGCCTCGTAGCAGGCTGAAGCTGCATCGCTTATGCCTACCACCGTGCGGCAGAGCAAGATTTTGTTCCGCTAAACTCGGTCATGTGTGCGCAATTGCCATCGCCGGGCCATAAAGACTTGAAATGCCTCAGCCCTAAGTCGTAGTGACGACTGGAAGGCGTGGTGACAACTGGCGGTTACACCCGTCAGGCGATTTTTATCGGAATGAAAGCAACCGGGGCAATATGCCATCACCTTTGATCCGGCGCGGAATATGGGCGATCGGCGTTGCCGTGCTCGTCATCGCGCTGGTCGTCGCCGCTCTGCCGCTGATTGCCTCGACCCGGATCGTGCGCGATCGCATTGCCTGGGAGATGAGCGCGTGGAGCGGATTCAGGGTCACCATCGCCGGTTCGCCGCGCATCGAGGTGTGGCCGAAGTTCCGCGCCATATTGAGCGACGTCACGCTGTCGCAGTGGACCGAGACCGACGCGCCGCCGGTGATCGAGGCCGAACGGGTCGAGGTCGACCTTTCGGCCATGGCGGCGCTGCAGGGCGATGTGGTGTTTTCGACGGCGCGGCTGGTGCGGCCGACGATCCGGGTCCAGCGCGCCGCAAACGGCATATTCCTGCCCGCCATACCAACGGGCGGACGCATCACCCGCTCCATCGACACGGCGCGCGGCGTGGTCAACGCCGATCCGACGAAGCCGGATCTGAGCAAGCTGCCCGCCGATCCGTTCGGCACCGTGGAATTCAGGGACGGCCGTATGGTCGCCTCCGTCGGCGGCAAGGACGTCGAATTGCTGACCAGCCTGTCCGGCCAGGCGAGCTGGGCAGCGATGAACAGCAACGCGACCTTGTCGGCGACCGGAATCTGGCGCGGCGAGAGCGTCACCGTCGATGCCGCCTCGCCCAAGCCGCTGGTGCTGTTTGCCGGCGGCGCCGCACCGGTCACGTTTTCGTTCAAGGCAGCGCCGGCCAGCTTCTCGTTCGACGGCACGGCCAGCATGTCGCAAAACGCCTATTTCGATGGCCAGGCGAAATTCGCCGCGCCCTCGCTGCGGCGCGTGCTGGAATGGTCGCAGGCCGGCATTGCTCCTGGTACGGCGATCGGTTCGGTCTCGATTTCGAGCAAGATCACGGCGACCGCCGGCCGCGTCAAATTCGAAAACACCGCGGTGACGCTCGACAACAACCCGGGAATGGGGGCGCTGGATTTTTCGTTCGGCGACGCCTTGCCGGTGATATCAGGCACACTCGCCTTCGATACGCTCGACCTCAGGTCGCTGTTTTCGGCCTTCACGCCGCTGGCGCCGACCGGCGAGACCGGTCCCGGCGAAATCGACACCAGCTTCGCCGACCGGATCAATCTCGATCTGAGGCTGTCAGCGGCACATGCCTCGGCCGGCGCAATCCAGCTTGCCGACGTCGCCGCTACAGCGCAGGTGAAGAACGGGCTTGCCGTCTTCGATATCTCCGATGCGTCGGCCTTTGGCGGCAACGTGCAAAGTAGCCTGCGTTTCGACCGTAAACCGGAGGGCTCGCAGGTCGAGATCCGGCTGCTCGCCTCCGACATTGACGGCGCCGCTTTCGGCACCGCGGCCGGAATGACGCGGCTGGTGCCGGCCAGCACCGGCACTGTCTCGGTCATTCTCAAAGGGCCGGGCAAATCCTGGGACTCGATCTTCGAGAACGCGGACGGCTCGGTCTCTGCGACGTTCGGGCCGGGCGCGCTGAGCGGGCTCAATTTGCCGGCATTTCTGAAGCACACGGAACAGGGCGGCTTCTTCGCGCTCGACGACGTCTCGGACGGGACACTGCCGATGGACGGCGCCGAGCTCAAGGCCACCATCTCGAAGGGTGTGGCAAGGCTGGACAAGGCCGAGGCCAATTCGGCGAAATACAAGGTCTGGCTGTCCGGCATCGCCTCTTACGGCGGACGCGGGCTGGCGCTTTCGGGGGGTGTCACCCAGGCCGACCCGGCAGCGGCACCGGTCAATGGCCAGCAGGGATCCAACCAGTCGTCATTCTTCGTCGGCGGCACCTGGAGCACGCCGTTCATCTCGCCGATCAGCCGCGGCGTCTCAGGCGAATAGCCGGACCCTTACCGGGACCGCCCTATCCCTCGTTTGACGCAATCAACCGCGCTGCGCGGCCTGTTCGTCGAGCTGGCGCTGCACCTCACGCCGCTTGTTGGCGACCGAAGCGATGATGACGCCTACCGCCACGACGGCGATCAGGATGGTGCAGGCGGCGTTGATTTCCGGCGTCACGCCGAGACGCACCTGGCTGTAGATCTTCATCGGCAGCGTGGTGGCGCCAGGCCCGGAGGTGAAGGAGGCGATGACCAGGTCGTCAAGCGACAGGGTGAAGGCCAGCATCCAGCCGGAGACGATGGCCGGCATGATGACCGGCAGCGTGATCTGAAAGAAGGTCTTTACCGGCGTTGCGCCGAGGTCCAAGGCAGCTTCTTCCAGCGAACGATCGAACGACACCAGGCGCGACTGCACGACGACGGCCACGAAGCACATGGTCAAGGTGATGTGAGCAAGCGTCACGGTCAGGAAGCCACGGTCGAGACCGACGGCGACGAACAGCAGCAGCAGCGACAGGCCGGTGATGACTTCCGGCATGACCAGCGGCGCAAACACCATGCCGGAAAACAGGATGCGGCCGCGGAAGCGGGTGTAGCGGGTCAAGGTCAGTGCTGCCAGCGTGCCGAGCACGGTTGCCACAGTGGCGGAGATGACACCCACACGCGCGGTCACCCAGGTGGCGTCCATCAGCCCCTGATTGTGGAACAGCGAGGCATACCATTTGGTCGAGAAGCCGCCCCAGACGGTGACCAGCTTCGACTCGTTGAAGGAGAAGACGATGAGCAGCACGATCGGCAGATAGAGAAAGGCAAAGCCCAGCACGACCGAGGTGACGTTGAAGCGGCTCCAGGTGGCGTTCATTTGTCCTGCTCCTGGGCGCGTGCCTGGGCCTGCTGGAAGAGCATGATCGGCACGATCAGGAGCAGCAGCAGGATGACGGCGACGGCCGACGACACCGGCCAGTCACGGTTGGCGAAGAATTCATTCCACAAGGTCTTGCCGATCATCAGCGTCTGCGAGCCGCCGAGCAGATCGGGAATGACGAACTCGCCAACCGCTGGAATGAACACCAGCAGGCAGCCGGCGATGACCCCGGGCAGCGACAGCGGGAACGTGATCTTCCAGAAGGCTGATGTCGGCGGGCAGCCGAGATCCTTTGCCGCCTCGATCAGCGAGTAATCCATCTTTTCCAGCGACGAATAGAGCGGCAGCACCATGAATGGCAGGTAGGAATAGACGATGCCGATGAAGATCGCCGTGTAAGTGTTGAGGATGATCAGTGGCTGATTGATGATGTGCAGCGACAACAGCAGCTGATTGAGCAGACCCTCGGGCTTGAGGATGCCGATCCAGGCATAGACGCGGATCAGGAACGACGTCCAGAACGGCAGGATCACCAGCATCAGCAAGGTCGGACGGATCGTCGCCGGCGCGCGGGCCATGCCGTAGGCGATCGGGAAGCCGACGAGCAAGGTCAGGATCGTCGAGACAGCAGCGATGATAACACTGGTCACGTAGGCTTTGAAGTAAAGCGCGTCCTGCGTTAGCCAGACATAATTGTCGACGCTGAGTTCGCGGAAGCGGACAAAGAACCCGGACATGCCGTCCCTGAAATCGAGCGCCGGCGTGTAGGGCGGCATGGCGATCGCCGACTGCGACAGCGAAATCTTGAAGACGATGATGAACGGGATGAAGAAGAAGAACAGCAGCCAGAGATAAGGCACGATGATGACGAGCCGGCTGACAAAGCCGGCACCGAGCCGCATCAGGAACGGTTTGGCCGCGGCCGATGGACCGGCGTCGGTGAGTGCAATGTTGGACATGGCCGCCCCCTACCGTGTCAGCACGACGCCGGCATCCGGCCGGAAGGAGACCCAGGCGCGGTCGTTCCAGGTCAGCGGGTCCTCGGTGACTCGCGCCGCGTTGAGCGCGCTTGCCCTGATGATCTGCCCGTCGTCCAGCCGGATGTGGTAGACGGTCATGTCGCCGAGATAGGCAACGTCGTAGACCTCGCCCTCAAGCGCATTGACGGCGTCGGCCGGTTTCGTCGACGACACCTTGATCTTCTCCGGCCTGATGGCGAAGACGATGTCGGAACCGGCCTTTGTATCGGTGCTGTTTTCGACGACGATCTGGGCCCCTGTCGCGCCGGTGATGCGCGTGGTGTTTGCCGCACGCTCGGCGACCTTGCCCTCGAACATGTTCACATTGCCGACGAAGTGGGCAACGAAGCGCGAACTGGGGGCTTCATAGACTTCCGCCGGCGTCGCCACCTGCATCACCTCGCCCTTGTCGATGATGGCGATGCGGTCGGCCATGGTCATCGCCTCTTCCTGGTCGTGGGTAACGACGACGAAGGTAAGGCCGAGATTTTGCTGCAGGTCCATCAGCTCGAACTGCGTTTCCTCGCGCAGCTTCTTGTCAAGCGCGCCGAGCGGCTCATCGAGCAGCAAGACTTTTGGCCGCTTGGCAACCGAGCGGGCGAGCGCGACCCGCTGGCGCTGGCCGCCCGACAATTGGTGCGGCTTGCGCTTGGCGAACTGCTCTAGCTTCACCAGCTTCAGCATCTCGGCGACGCGCTTTTCGATATCCGGTCCCGGCATGCCTTCCTGCTTGAGGCCGAAGGCAATGTTCTTTTCCACGCTCATATGCGGGAACAGCGCATAGGACTGGAACATCATGTTGACCGGGCGGCGGTAGGGCGGGATGCCGCGCAGATCCTGGCCGTCGAGAAGGATACGGCCGGCGGTCGGCTCCTCGAAGCCGGCAAGCATCCGCAGCAACGTCGACTTTCCGCAGCCCGACGCGCCGAGCAGGGCGAAGAACTCGCGCTCGAAAATCGTCAGCGACAGATTGTTGACGGCGGTGAAGTCACCGAACTTCTTGGTGACGTTCTCGAATTGAATATATGGCTTGGCGTTCGGGTCGTTCCATGGCGCGAAATCCCTGCGGATGCTGCCAAGCGATTTCATGTCCCACTCCGTCCTGTTTTTTTGCTTCTTGCCCCAGAGAAGAATGGTCCCGGCAGATGACTGCCGGGACCATGTCGCATTGCTTACTGGCCGGTGACGATCTTGGTCCAGCTGCGCGTGATCAGGCGCTGGGTCTTGGGATCGTAGGGCTGGACCGTATAGAGCTTTTTCAAGGTCTCGGCGTCCGGATAGACCGCCGGATCATCCAGCAGCGCCTTGTCGACGAACTGCTGCGAAGCCTTGTTGCCGTTGGCGTACAGCACATAGTTGGACGACTTGGCGATCACTTCCGGCTTCATCATGTAGTTGAGAAATTCGAGTGCCTCGGCGGCATGCGGCGCATCGGCGGGAATCGCCATCTGGTCGAACCACATCTGGGCGCCTTCCTTGGGCACGGAATAGCCGATCTCGACGCCTTGCTTGGCCTCGACCGCGCGGTTGCGCGCCTGGAAGACGTCACCCGACCAGCCGACCGCCAGGCAAATATCGCCGTTGGCGAGCGCGTTGATGTATTCGGACGAATGGAATTTGCGGATATACGGCCGCACCTTCAGCAACGTCTCCTCGGCCTTCGCGATGTCGTCAGGTGAGGTGCTGTTCGGATCGAGGCCGAGATATTTGAGCGCCGCCGGGATGATGTCGGCCGGCGAGTCCAGCACATAGACGCCGCAGTCCTTCAGCTTGGCCAGGCTGTCGGGATTGAAGAACACATCCCAGCTGTCGATCTTGTCGGTGCCGAGTGCTGCCTTCACCTTCTTGATGTTGTAGCCGATGCCGACCGTGCCCCACATGTAGTTGATCGAATATTCGTTGCCCGGATCGTATTTGGCGGTGCGCTCCGAAACCGTGTCCCACATGTTGGAAATGTTGGGCAGCTTCGACTTGTCGAGCTTCTGGAACACGCCGGCCTGGATCTGGCGGGCCAGGAAGTTGCCGCTGGGCACGACGACGTCATAGCCGCTGCCGCCGGCAAGCAGCTTGGTTTCGAGGATTTCATTGGAATCGAAGGTGTCGTAGACGACCTTGATGCCGGTCTCCTTGGTGAAGTCGTCAATGATCGAACTGTCGATGTAATCCGACCAGTTGAAGACGTTGACGACGCGATCCTCGGCATGGCCGCCGACGGCGAAAAGCGTCAGAAATGCCGAGGTTGCCGAAAGCCAGAGCGCTTTGCGGATCATGCTGTTCTCCTTTGATGAGTGTTCCTTCGCCAAGTCGTCGCTGTTCGAGCGCGATTGGGCATTTGCTTCAGAGTATTGAGCTTTCCGGGCAGCCACAAGCGTGAACTGCCGGCGCCATCCGGGCGGTTCGACAAGCGGCAGATCATGGCTCTGTGTGCCCGCATGGCGGGCGCGCTGACGCAGTCAGAGGCTTTCGCCGTGGCGCGGGCAGGGATACGACGCTGTGGTCCGGTCTTGGTCCGACCGGCGGGGACACTTGGCAAGATAAGCCTGTCTTGTTGTTGCCGTGCCCCAGCCTGCCCGTGCCGCAGCAAGGTTGTCAATGGCCCGCGCGGGGCAAGCCCGGTCAATATGGCGTGCGGCTTCGTTAATTAGGAAAGACGAGCCTAATAGGGAAAGACGTTGTCAACCAAGGGAAAGGCGGTCAATTAGGCGATGGCAGGCCGCTGGTCCCCGGCCGTGCAGGCCTCGCCTGGCGCTTGAATTCAAGCCCGATATGGACGAGCAGCGCGGCGACCACCACCGCGCCGCCGATGATGGTGCGCACCGAGGGCACCTCGCCATGGACGAGCCAGACCCAGATCGGTCCGAGGATCGGCTCGAACGTGCCGAGGAGTGCTGCGATCGCCGCCGGAACCAGCCTCGCGCCGGTGGCGAAGAAGGCAAGGCCCAGCCCGAGATTGATGACGCCGAAGGCAAACAGGAAAGCAATGTCGTGGGCCGACGTGGCAAACTGCGTGGCTTGCGATGCGGCGAAAGCCGCTGCCAGCATCGTGCCGAGGCACGTCGCCGGCGTCATGCGCACATGGGCGAAGCGCCGGGTGATGACAGTGGCGATCGAGAACATGACGGCGATCAGCAGCGACAGCCCGTCGCCGATGGGCGATACGGCGCCGTCGAGCGATTCCGACACCATGATGGCGACGCCGGTGATGACGGCGGCGATCGCCACCCAGGTCGCGATGGCGACGCGTTCGCGAAACAGCACCCAGGCAAGCAATGCCGCCAGCAGCGGCACACCGGCCTGCATCAACAGGATATTGGCAACGGTGGTGTAGGCGAGCGCGACAACGAAGCACGTCGACGCCGTGGCGAAACAGACGGCCACGGCAAGGCCGGGCAGGCCCATGTCGCGAAACAGCCGCAACATGCCGCGCCAGCCGTCGCGCCAGGCCATGAAGCAAATCAGGAACACAGCCGCCCACAGCGATCGCCAGAACACCACGGTCCAACTGTCAGCGGTGTCGATGAAGCGGGCGATGGTGCCGCCAAAGCTCCACATCAGCGCCGACAGGAACACCAGCAGCAAGCCGACCCGCTCTTCGCGCGGCGAGACGATCGGCGGTGCGGCGATTGGAGAAGATGCGGTATCGGTCATGGGGTGCGACTGTCGGCTATCTCGGGGTGGCATGATGCACAATGGACGACAGAAACGTGCCGTATTCGCCTAGCGCATAGGCTACCCCCGGACGTGATCCAGCCCGGCATTCCCTTTGGCGCACCGCCAACCGGCAGCCATACGGGCGAACACCGCCGTTTCTAGGACATGCCCTTGTTGCCGCGGATAAAGCGCCAAAGACCGGCCAACGGTACCAGCAGCAGAATGCCGAACTTTTTCAGGGCGATGAGCGCGACCGCAATCAGGCCGGCCTTTGCCGCGAGTTTTCCGGCGATGAGGCCGCCAATGCCAACCGCGGCGACCGTGTCGGTGCCTGGCAGAAAATCGGTGTATTTCTTGCCGGTGTTGAAGTCCGCCACGCCCAGCACTTCGTCCAGGCTCTGCTTGATCTCCGGCAATTGTTCGACCGTAGCGATGTAGCTCATCACGAAGACGCCTTCCCGGCCGAGGAAACGGACGTCGTAATTGAGCGTGTGGACGGTATCGTCTCCGAACTGCAGTTCCTTGGCCCAGTGCAGCCGCTTGTGGACGAAATCATAGACCGGCGGCGAGGCCCAGCCGATCAGCTTGATCGGGGGAAAGCCGTCCTTTACCCGCTGATCGTTGGCCGACAATGTGTCCGCCTGCATGCTGCTCAGCAGTTCGGTGTAGTCGATGGATGCGGCGTCGGCGTCATCGACATGGCCGATCTTTTCATAGCGCAATTCGATGCCCCAACCGTTGCCGGCGATGGGCTCGTACTTGGCCGGGAAGATCATGCCGATTGCTTCGGACGCGGTATCAGGCGGATTGCCCCAGGCCTCGGTCAGGACGGACGTCGCGTCCTTCTTGCCCAGAAAATAGAACTTGTCCTTGAGATCGAGATGGATGCCTTCGGGAAGGTCGACCGCGCCGGTCTTTGGATCGATCTTGTCCAGGAATGCCTTGCCGTCGTCACTATACTGTTGATAGTCCTTGAAGAATTCCGAGGATTTTTCTGCCAGAACAGGCCCCGCCAAAAGGGCAAGCGCCACGCCAAGCCACAAAGCTTTCCTGTTCATAAGCCGTCCCCCCTTGGCTGCCCTGCAGCTCACCTTCGATAGCGCAGCGCCGATGCTTAATCAATATTTGGTTCGGCGAGGGTTCGGGCCGCGCTCTATTGCGCAAACAGCTGCAGTCTTCCGCGACCTCCAGCCCGAGAAGCATCACTGGAAATCGAAGGCGCTCAGGCCCGTCACCATCTCGTCGAGGCCCAGCGGGCGGGTCACCGGCGGCTCGGCGCGGGCGAGGCAGCCGATGCGTTCGCACAGCCGGCAAGCGGGACCGACCGGCGTGGCGGCGCCCTGTCCGGCCTTTGCCGGCAGCCCGGCGCCATAGACGATCTCGTCGCGAAAGCCGATATCGCAGCCCAACAGCAGCGCGGTGCGGCGCGGGCGCTCGGAGAACGAACCCTGCGGCCCCTCGAGCGTGCGTGCGATGCAGAGGAACTCGGCGCCGTCGGGCATTTCCACCGCCTCGACCAGGATTTGGCCAGGCGAAGCGAAAGCGGCATGGACCGGCAGTTTCGGGCAGCCGCCGCCAAAGCGGCTTTGCGGAAAGCCCTGGCCGCCGGCCTTGCGGAAGCGGTTGCCGGCATTGTCGACCTCGAGCATGAAGAACGGGACCCCGGACAAGCCAGGACGCTGCAGCATGGTCAGGCGGTTCGCCGCCTGTTCGAAGGAGACGCCGAAACGCGAGCGCAGCACATCGATGTCGTAACGAGCCCGCACGGCGGCGGCATGAAAGGCCTGATAGGGCATCATCAAGGCATGGGCGGCGTAGCGGCCGAACTCGAAGCGGGCGAGCCGGCGGGCTTCGTCCGTACCGAGCTTCAGCGCCTGAATTTCGCCGGCGACAGCGACCGTCATGCGGATCAGGCAGGCCTCCATGGCGACTTCGCGCAACTGGTCGAACGGCGACAGCCGCTCCGATAGAAAAAGACGCTGCGAATGACGGTCATAACGGCGGCGCCAGTTCGGCATGGTGGCCACCGGCAGCACCTTGACGACGATGCCATACTCGCGCTTCAGCCACGCCTTCAGCGCGCCGAACAGATCGTCGCCGGGGTCGAGCACCGAGGTGAAGGCCTCGGCCTCCTCCTCGAGTGCTGCAAAATGGTTCGGCCGGCGCTCGAAAATCTCGTGCACTTCGTCGATCGGCAGCCGCGCACCGGACAGCGCCGTGGCGCGGCCCTCGCGCGCCAGAAGCTCGTTGAGATCGGACAGCCGCTCGACCTGCTCGCGGTAAGCGCGAAACAGTTTTATCATCGCAGCCGATGCGTTGGGGGCCGCCTCGGCCAGTTCGATCAGTTCCTGGTCCCCCGGCAATTCACCGGCAAGCAGCGGGTCGCCGAACACTTCTTTCAAGGCCGAGATCGACCCTCTCGCCTCACCCTGCAATTCATGCGGGTCGACCTTGTAGACAGAGGCCAGCTTTAGGATCAGCTGCACCGTCAGCGGCCGCTGGTTGCGCTCGATCAGGTTGAGATAGGACGGCGAGATGCCGAGCCCCTCTGCCATCGCTGTCTGGGTCAGGCCTTTGGCGATGCGGATGCGGCGGATGCGCGGCCCGGCAAAGATCTTCTGGTCGGCCATCGGCTTTCCTTGACAGGAAATTTACACGACTTGCGAGCGATGAACGGCGCACCTTTACAATCATGACAGATTTACAGCGGCAGGCAGTCAAACACAACACAGGTTTTCTCTTATTTTCTACAGGAAATAGCGGTTTTCCTCGCTCTCGTCGCGGCGCAATGTAAATGATGTCACACACAGACGACGCACACTATCCCAGGGCGCGGCGTTTCAAGACACTAGCATCGATTCGTCTGGAGTGACCAATGACTGATTTTTACAATCTTGTCCCATCCGCGCCCGAAGGCCGCTTCGACGGCATCGAACGACCCTATTCGCCGGACGATGTGAAGCGGCTGCGCGGGTCGGTCCAGATACGCCAGAGTCTTGCCGAAATGGGCGCCAACCGGCTGTGGAAGCTCATCCACGAGGAAGACTTCGTCAATGCACTCGGCGCCATGTCGGGCAACCAGGCGATGCAGCAGGTGCGTGCCGGGCTGAAGGCAATCTATCTCTCGGGCTGGCAGGTAGCCGCCGACGCCAACACCGCGTCGGCCATGTATCCGGACCAGTCGCTCTATCCCGCCAATGCGGCGCCCGAACTGGTCAAGCGCATCAACCGCACGCTGCAGCGCGCCGATCAGATCGAGACCTCGGAAGGCAACGGCCTGTCGGTCGACACCTGGTTCGCGCCGATCGTCGCCGATGCCGAGGCCGGCTTCGGCGGACCGCTCAACGCCTTCGAGATCATGAAGGCGTTCATCGAGGCCGGCGCTGCCGGCGTCCACTATGAGGACCAGCTGGCCTCTGAGAAGAAGTGCGGCCATCTCGGCGGCAAAGTGCTGATCCCGACCGCCGCGCATATCCGCAACCTCAACGCGGCGCGTCTGGCGGCCGACGTGATGGGCACGCCGACGCTAGTCGTGGCACGCACCGATGCGGAAGCGGCAAAGCTTCTGACCTCCGACATTGACGAGCGCGACCAGCCTTTCGTCGACTACGATGCCGGCCGCACGGTTGAAGGCTTCTACCAGGTCAGGAACGGCATCGAACCGTGCATAGCGCGCGCCGTTGCCTATGCGCCGCATGCCGACCTGATCTGGTGCGAAACATCCAAGCCCGATCTGGCGCAGGCCAAGAAATTCGCCGAAGGCGTGCGCAGGCATCATCCGGGCAAGCTGCTCGCCTATAATTGCTCGCCGTCGTTCAACTGGAAGAAGAACCTCGACGACGCGACGATCGCCAAGTTCCAGCGCGAGCTCGGCGCCATGGGCTACAAGTTCCAATTCATCACATTGGCCGGGTTCCACCAGCTCAACTTCGGCATGTTCGAACTGGCCCGCGGCTACAAGGCGCGGCAAATGGCGGCTTACTCCGAACTGCAGGAAGCCGAGTTCGCGGCGGAAGTCCACGGCTACACCGCGACCAAGCACCAGCGCGAGGTCGGCACCGGCTATTTCGACGCCGTGTCGATGGCGATCAGCGGCGGCCAGTCGTCGACCACCGCCATGCATGAATCCACCGAGCACGCCCAGTTCAAGCCGGCAGCGGAATGAACCGATCGACATAACCAACAGAGGAAACGCCCGAAGGGCAAGGGAGAAGAAAATGGCATCGATAAGCCGCGTCAAGGAACGTGCAGACGAGCAGTCCACCACGATGAGTGTCGACCAACAGGCGACCATCCGCATGCTGGCCAACGACCTGCACAGGCTCAATCAATCGGTGATGAAGGCAGTCGAGGCCGGCGTCTCGGTGGAACTGGTGCGCTCGGCCCGGCATCATGGCGGCGACGGCAATTGGGGCGACCTGCTGATCCCGGTGATCGTCACGCAGAAGAGTCACGGCTGATCTTTCCCTTACGGAAGCTTTGTGCTTGTGGAACTTATGGGCCCCGCCGCTCACTGGCCGATTTCAACGTCGCCCGCGGGTTTTCAGCACGGGTGACTTTCGCTTTTGAGCGTAAACTTAACTACAGTTCGAAAACAGACCTTATCTCCGAGGTTTAATATTTCCGGCTATATTTCGCAGGTCCGTCATTTCAGCTTGACATGGCGGGCGATCTCACGCCAATTGGCTCTCGGATTTCAACCCTGCATTGAAGCAGCGCCGAGTGCCCGCCCCGCCCATGTGCCCTGTGAACCGCGAGACCGACACCGCCAAACATCTGAATTCGTCAAGCAGGGACGCGAACTCCGAGATATCAACGGATTTCTCCCACGTGCTGGTCGTTGGAAAATCGCCGATCAACCGGGTGGTGGTGTCGAAGATCGTCGAGAAGTCCGGACTGAAGCCGATCTCCGAGTCGCCCGAAATGGCGGCCAAGACATTGCGAACCCTCATTCCGGGCGCCGTCGTTCTCGATGGCGGCCCCGACAACGAGGACTGCCGCGCGCTGATGGCGGCCATCGACGCCTTGCGGCGGAGATATGGGCGGTCGCTCCCCAAGGTGATCCTGCTTTCAACCAAGACCGGCACGCCCGACAGCCTGGGTCTGTCGAGCGTGGTCGATGTGGTGGTAACCAAGCCGATCACCACCGAAAGGCTGCAGCCGGTGGTCGACCGGCTGATCAGTCTCGGGCGCGGCTGATCGCAATCCGCCCGAACGCGTGCGGGGCGGTCAGCCTTCCTTGCCGATGCTCTCGATCAAAGCCGGCAGTTCGCCAAGATCGACAAGCTGACGAAATCGCGGTGCCTCGACCGGCGGCTCGACGTGTTCGAGCACCCAGGTCAGCTCGTGCGGCACATACACACCCCAACTCCCGGCCTCGATGGCCGGCACCACGTCCGACTTGAGCGAATTGCCGACCATCATGCTGTCCTGCGGGCTGCCGTGGCGGCCAAAGATCCTGGCATAGGTGGCGGCGCTCTTGTCGCTGACGATCTCGACGGCATCGAACAGGTCGCCAAGGCCGGACGCCGCCAGCTTGCGCTCCTGGTCGAACAGATCGCCCTTGGTGATCAGCACCAGATGGTAGGCGCCGGCGAGCCTTTCCACGGTCTCACGCGCATGCGGCAAAGCCTCGACCGGATGTCCCAGCATGTCGCGGCCGGCGGCAAGGATTTCGGCAATGGTCGACCCCGGCACACGGCCCTCGGTCACTTCTATTGCCGTCTCGATCATCGACAAGGTAAAGCCCTTGATGCCGAAGCCGTAGACGGCAAGGTTGCGCTTCTCGGCCTCCAGCAGCCGTGCCGAAATGTGCTCGGCATCGCCATGGTCGGCGAGCAGGGTTGCAAAATGCTTCTCGGTCAGGCGGAAGAACTGTTCGTTCTGCCATAGGGTATCGTCGGCGTCGAAGCCGATCGTGGTCAATTTGCCTGGCATACGGTGTCTTCTGCTGCTCGATCTGCGGGAGGTTGACCCTAATCTGCGTGGCGCGATTTTCAACCAGGAAGGCGAAGACAGGCAGCTCCCCTTCCCTTCCATCACCGGCAACAGCTATACTGTGATAATTGCAACCCAAACTGGTGAATGATGCCGCCTGCGAAAAAGGAAGTCCGTCCGTCGACCCGCGGAGGACGCGTCCGAACGCCTGCCTTCGTGAAAAATCAACGCGGCGTGAAGAACTGGAAGGAAGTCAGCGCCTGGCTGGAATGGCGCGGCATCGAAGACATAGAATGCATCACGCCTGATCAGGCTGGCGTCGCGCGCGGCAAGATGATGCCGTCAAAGAAATTCACTTCCAACACCTCGCTGGCGCTGCCATCGGCAGTGTTCATGACGACGATTTCGGGCGGTTATCCCGAGGACGGCAACGGTTTCCACTATCCGGAGGATGATGGCGACCTGAAGCTGATGCCGGATCTGTCGACGTTGACCGTCGTGCCGTGGGAAGAAGACCCGACGGCCGCCGTCATCTGCGACCTCGTCCATCAGGATGGCCGTTCGGTCGAGTTCACGCCGCGCAACGTCCTGAAGCGCGTGGTAGCAGCCTATGACAAGCGCGGGCTGAAGCCGGTGGTGGCGCCCGAGATCGAATTCTACCTGGTGCGCAAGAACCCCGACCCGGATTACCCATTGACGCCACCAGTCGGGCGTTCCGGGCGGCCAATCGGCGGCGGAGCCGGCTATTCGATCGCCGGCGTCAACGAGTTCGACGAACTGATCGACGACATCTACCATTTCTCCGAAAGCCAGGGCCTGGAGATCGACACGCTGATCCACGAGGAAGGCGCCGGCCAGCTCGAGATCAATCTGCGTCACGGCGATCCGGTCGAGCTCGCCGACCAGGTGTTCATGTTCAAACGCACCATTCGCGAGGCAGCGCTGAAGCATGAGATCTATGCCACCTTCATGGCCAAGCCGATCCAGGGCCAGCCAGGTTCTGCCATGCACATCCACCAGTCGATCATCGACAAGAAGACCGGGCTGAACATCTTTTCGGCGAAGGACGGCTCGGAAACCGACGACTTCTTCCATTTCATCGGCGGCATGCAGAAGCATGTGCCGAACGCACTGGTGATGTTTGCTCCCTACGTCAATTCCTACCGCCGGCTGACGCAGTCGGCCTCGGCGCCGGTCAACAACAAATGGGGCTATGACAATCGCACCACGGCGTTCCGCGTGCCGCGCTCGGATCCGGCGGCGCGGCGTGTCGAAAACCGCATCCCGTCTTCCGACGCCAACCCCTATCTGGCGCTGGCGGCCTCACTTGCCTGCGGGCTGATCGGCATCACCAACAAGATCAAGGCCGAGCCTCCGGTGCTGACCACCGCAAACGCCGATGAGATCGACCTGCCGCGCGGCCTGCTCGAAGCCGTCGATCTTTTCGAAGGCGACGAGGAACTATGCGCTCTTCTGGGCAAGTCCTTCGCCGCAACCTATGCAGCGATCAAGCGGGCGGAGTTCGAGACCTTCATGGAAGTGATCAGCCCGTGGGAGCGGGAGTATCTGTTGCTCAACGTGTGAGCGGCGACTTCGTCGTGTGAATGGTGAATAGTGAATGGTGAGTAGTTTCATATTGGATGGATGAGCGCAGACGTCGTGCGTCTCGCAGCCATTCACCATTCACCATTCACCATTGGCTGGTGTCCCCATGCCTTACCAATCACCTATCTCCCCCGGTCGCTCCTGGTACGAAGACACAGCCGGACCACGCCCTGAGTACCCTGCCCTGGAGGGCGACCGCAGCTGCGACGTCGTCGTCGTCGGCGGTGGCTTCACCGGGCTGTCGGCGGCCGCTCATTTGGCGAAGGCGGGAGCCGACGTCGTTCTGATCGAGGCGCATCGCTTCGGCGACGGCGCTTCAGGGCGCAATGGCGGCCAGCTCGGCACGGGCCAGCGCGCCTGGGCCGAAGAGATGGAGGCCGAATACGGCTTCTCCCGCGCCAAGGCGCTGTTCGACCTTGCCGAGGAGGCGAAAGCGCACCTGCTCGAATTCGCCGCCGTCAACCAGATCGACATCGACTATATGCCCGGCCAGTTGTCCGTGGCGCACAAGCCGCGTTATCTCGACGACTACAAGGCGCATGCCGAGATCATGGCGGGCCGCTTCAATTATCCGCACATCGCCTTCATGGATGCCAGGGAAACGGCCGAACGGCTGGGCTCCACACGCTACTTCGGCGGCACCCGCGACACCGGCACCGGACACATCCACCCGATGAAGCTGGTGATCGGCACGGCAAAGGTCGCGGCAGCGGCCGGCGCGCACCTGTTCGAGCAGACACTATCGACCGGTGTTACCTCCAGCGGCGGCAAGGTCAGGGTGACGACTTCGAGAGGAACCATCACCGCCCAGAAATGCCTGATCGGTGTAAATGCCTATGGCGGCACGCTCGAGCCGGTGAGTGCCGCGCACATCATGCCCATCGGTTCCTTCATCGGCGCGACGGTGCCGCTGGGCGTCGATTCGAAAGTGCTGCCGGGCGGCGAGGCGGTCGACGATTCGCGTTTCGTCGTGCGTTATTTCCGCAAATCCAGGGATGGAAGGCTGCTGTTCGGCGGGCGCGAGGTCTATGGCGTCAACGATCCGAAGGACATCCATGTCCATATCCGCCGGCAGATAGCCGAGCTTTATCCGGAACTGAGCGATGTCGAGATCACCCATGGCTGGGGCGGCTATGTCGGCATCACCATGCCCAGGAAACCGTTCGTGCGCGAGGTGATGCCCAATGTGATCTCGGCCGGAGGCTATTCCGGCCACGGCGTGATGCTGTCGAACTTCTTCGGCAAGCTCTATGCCCAGACCGTCGCCGGCAACCGCGACAGACTGAAGCTGATCGAGGACCTGAACATCCCGGCTTTTCCCGGCGGCCGGCGATTTAGAACGCCATTATTGTTCTTGGCACTGAACTGGTTTTCCCTGAGGGACCGAATATAGAGAAAGTATCTCATATCGGCCGTGGCTGGTACTGAGCTGATTCTATTGAGCTGTTGGTTGCCGCAGCGAGACGTTGCAGAATCCTTAACAAGAGCGCACAATTCCTCTGAGGGCGCACTGATGCCACAATCAAGGGCAAAGGATGCCGGTTCTGGGCGATTGAACGGGGATTTCTGCGGGCCTGCCCGCTTTGTTGTTGGGACCGATGCCGATCGAATGCCGGGCTGCCGGCGCCGATCGAAAGAACACCGGCTCATCTTTTGGAGGTGGCAAGAGTGAACGAGCCCTTCAGTTTCGGCGCGCCGGAACGTCGGCGCTTCGCCATGCAATTCGGCTATGACATGCGGCCCTCCTTCTGGCAGGGGGTGCGCACGAATTCGCATCTGGTGATCGCCGCGGTCGGCACCGCAGCGCTGCTTGGCGTGGCGGGCATAGCGCTTTGGCTGGCGTTGCCGGCCAGCGACCGGCAAGCGGTCGCCAGCACACAGCAGAACGTTCCGACTTTTCCGGTCAAGACGACCAAGATTGCCCCGGTCGCGGCCACGGCTGCCGCGGTAGCGGCGCCACAAGCCGCGCGCAAGGGCGATGCGGTTTCATCGACGGTCGCTGCCGGTGGGGCTGCCATGCCGCCGCTGTCGGCGAACGATCCGCGCTGGACTGCGGCGCAATCCAACAGCGACCCTGCCGCGACGCCATCCGATCAGGCGCCTGCCGAGCAGGCTGCCGCCAAACCGTCTGATGCCGCGGCATTCGAAGAACCGGCGGCGCAGAGCGACGCCACGACGCAGCTGTCAAAGGTCGCTGCTCCCGCCAATGACGACGACGCCGAGACCGCCGCCATACCGACGCCAAAACCGCAACTTCCAAACGAGCAATCTTCCGCCGCAACGGACGATACCCAGGCCAAGGCCAAGCCACAGAAGGTGGCTGCTGCCGCCGGCACCGGACGCATCCTCAGGGCGGTGACAATGCGCAGCGGTCCGCAGAAAAACGCCGCCGCCATGGGGACCGTGCCCGCCAAGTCGTCGGTGCAGGTGATGAGTTGCAAGAAATGGTGCCAGATCGTCTACAACGGCAAGCGCGGCTGGATCTACAAGAGCTACATCAAGACCGGGGATTGAGACGCAAGCCGCCAGATCTGGTCAGCCGCCGAGCAACCACCTGAAACGGTGTCTCCTGCGAGCAAGTTTGCGCTTCGCCAGGAAATCCCGCTGTTCCTCGAACGGCACCTCGTAGAGGCCGCACATTTGGCAGCTTTCCGACTTGCGGCATATCGGGACCCAGCATTTGACGTCGTGTGTCCAGGCGAGCGCGATCCTTTCCAGATGAAGGTTGGACGAACTTTTCAGCAGAATCAGTTCTCCTGGGACTGCCGTCCGTTTGATATGATCCGAAACTTCCTTGGCAGTGCGAAGCTCAATGAAACGGCCGCTGTCGCGGTCGGCCTGGCTGGCGCGCGAGCGATGCGCATTGTCGCCGGTATAAATGACCTCATCGGCGATTTCGCGCGCGATGTTGTAGGCGGCGCCGTATTTCCTCGACGAGCCGGCGTAGTCGGATATCTGCCCCAGCACAATGCGCTTGCGAGCACCCTTGGCCTTTGCAATCATCTCCAGAGCAATGTTGAGCGAATGCCAGGGCGCTTTGGCCGTATCGACCAGGAATTTCGGGCCCGCGGATACCTCTTGCACCGTAGAGCGGTTGGGCAGTGGTGCAAACGATGCCGTTCTCGCTACGACTTGCTCTGGCGGGACGCCAAGTTCCAAGGCGGCGGCAACAGCCGCTGCAGTCGGCAGCCAGAATTGCTCGCCGGGAAAAGGCGCTTGAATATTCAGGCTGCCACCGCGCCAATGAAGGGTGAACCGCAGCAATTCCGGATACGCGGCATGCACGTCACTCACGCGGTAGTCTGCCTCGCCGGACTGGCCGAAGGTCGCAATCCGGCATTTCGCGCCAGACGCCATGCCGATCACCAGTGGGTCATCGCAATTGAGAACCGCAAGTCCATCAGGTTGGAGTGCCCCGACCAGCGCCCGCTTCTCTCCCGCCACAGCTTCCAGAGTCTTGAACTTGCCGAAATGCTCCAGACGGATCATCGTAACCACCGCCACACTCGGCTTCAGCATCTGCGCCATGGCGCTGATCGTGCCGAAGTCGGAAGCGCCGGCTTCGAAAACGACGTAATCGACTTTGCCGGCCTTCCTCAGGCGCTTGTAAAGCGTTCGGATGAGCGCAGGCATTGTATTGGCCTGGGCCTGTAGATGCACCTTGCCTTGGGCGGCCAGTATGTGTGCAAGCAGGCTGGTGGATGTGGATTTGCCGGAGCTGCCGGTAATGCCGATGAACGTCGCCTTGTTACGCGCCCGCACCCAGCGCGCCTGCAGCCGTCGCAGCGCCCAGCCCAAGTCCTTGCGAATTATCAGCAATTCCAGTTTCACACCCCGCCAGCTTTTAGCCCAGCCTAATATGCGTCGTGCCAAGTTCCAGAGTCAAACGGGCGCTGGCGTGCTTCAGCCAAAGATTCTAGCGGCCGAGGAGCCGCAGCAGTCTGTGCTTGCGGCGCTTCGATTTTCTCTGCGCCACAAACTCACGGTGCTGCTCAAACGGCACTTCATAGAGGCCGCATTGCTCGCATCCCTCGGTCTTGCCGCATACCGAAACCCAGCACTGGACGTCGTGGGTCCAGGCAAGAGCGACACGCTCGAGGTGCAGATTGGACGAGCTCTTGAGCAGGATCAACTCGTCAGGCTGCGCGGTTTGGGCGATGTAGTCCGACACTTCCCTGGCCGTGCGCAATTCGATGAAGCGGCCGCTGTCGCGATCTGCCTGGTTCGCCTTGGAGCGATGGGCATGATCGCCGGCATAAATCACCTGGTCTGCAATCTCGCGCGCGCTGCTGTAGGCTTGGGCATATCTGTTATTCGAGCCGGAAAAATCCGATAGCTGGCCAAGAACGATACGTTTTCGCCCGAATGTCGATCCGGCTACCATGTCGAAGGCAAGGCTCAGCGAATGCCAGGGCGCCTTTGCGGCATCCACGATGAAGTGGGGGCCGCCCGCGGGGACGAGCACCTGGCCGCGATTTTCCAGAGGCTGGAACGTCGCGGTTCTGTCCTTGACCATCTGCGCAGGCACGCCCAGTTCAAGAGCGGTTGCAACCGCCGCTGACGTCGGCAGCCAGAAATGCTGGCCGGGGAACGACGTCTCGATATCGAGCACACCGCCGCGCCAGTGGAGCGAGAACCGCAACGGCTTGGGATAGGCTGCCTCGATATCGCTGACGCGATAATCCGCCTGCTCCGATGTGCCGAATGTGACGGAACGGCAATAGCTCGCCGAGGCCATGCCCATCACAAGAGGGTCATCGGCATTGAGCATCGCGAAGCCGCCCGGCTCCAGCGCCGCGACTAGGGCGCTCTTTTCTCGAGCGACGTTTTCCACAGTCTTGAAACTGGCCCGATGCTCCAGCCGGACCATTGTGACAACAGCCACGTCGGGGCGAAGCAACTCGGCCATGGGCTTCATTGTATCCGGGCCGAATGCAGCAGCCTCGAAGACGACGTAGTCGGTTTTGCCGCCCTTTCCCATTCGCCTGGATAGGGTCGAGACCAACAGTTTCATAGTGTTGGCCAGAACCTGTGTGTGGACCGAACCATGACCGGCCAGGATGTGTCCAAGCAGGCTTCCCGCCGTGGTCTTGCCGGAGCTTCCGGTAATGCCGATGAAAATCGCCTTGCTTTGTGCCCGCGCACGCGTGGCCAGGTAAAGCCGCAGCCGCCATCCCAGATCGTAGCGACTTTTCTGCTGCCTGATCTTCATCACCCGCCAACACTATCCACGATCCCGTTATGCCTTTTGGGGGATCGAGAAGTCAAACGGGGGTCCGGCGTGACGACGTCAACTGTTCGTTCCTCGGCTGGCCGGCGCACCGATGCGAACTCTTGCCGATGTGGCTCTGCCTGCCATGCATTGCGAACAGCGAGGTACTTCCCGAATTGCTCAAATGCAGCGGCCGCCGTCGACCTCCAGCGCCACACCGGTGATGAAGGCGGCTTCGTCCGACGCAAGCCAAAGCGCAGCGTTGGCGATATCGAGCGGCGTCGACAGACGGCCGAGCGGTATCGAGGCACGGAATTTCTCGCGGATCTCGGGCGTGTCAGTGCCCATGAATTTCTCCAGCATGCCGGTCTCGCCGGCGACCGGGCAAAGGCAGTTCACGCGGATGTTCTTGGGCGCGAGTTCGACCGCCATCGACTTGGTCGCGGTGATCGCCCAGCCCTTCGAGGCATTGTACCAGGTGAGCCCCGGACGCGGCCGCAAACCGGCGGTCGAAGCCGTGGTCAGGATGACGCCGCCGCCCTGCCGCTCCATGATCGGCACCACGGCAAGTGCGGCGTGATAGATCGCCTTCATGTTGACTGAAGTGATCAGGTCGAAGGTCGCCTCGTCGACCTCGAGCATGTCGCCATTGCGATGGGTGTAGCCGGCATTGTTGACCATGATATCGATGCGGCCGAAGGCGCTTTCTGCGGCATGGACCATCTCGTCGAATTCGGAACGCTGCGAAACGTCGGTCTGGGTCCAGATCGCGGCCTGGCCGATCTCTGCTGCAACGCGCTTCGCGCCCTTGGCGTTGAGGTCGGCGACGACGACCTTGGCGCCCTCTTCGGCAAAGCGCCTGGCCATGCCTTCGCCGAAACCTGACGCAGCACCCGTGATGACGGCAACCTTGTTTTCCAGACGCATGCTTTTTCCGCTCATTGAAGACCCACCTCGCAAGCGCATTTTCCTTTTTGTTTGATGCGTGTCTGTCTCCCAGAACCGCTTCGCACTTCTGGGCGACACGCATTAGCTTTCGTCACATTCCCGCTTTATGTTGCAGGCGCGAAAGCCCCGGGACCATCGCTTGACGAAAGGCCTCCGGGTGCAAGCCAGTGTCAAGGCACATTTGGACCGAATCAATATGCAGTGATTTGTCCTTATGTGACACCATGGCACTGGATAATTTAAATCGATTAGATTATATCCAGCCGCGTCACAGCGAGCGGCGTCAAAGCGGACAGACCATGACCAGCCAGATCATTCCCGTCGAGCCTTTCGACTTCATCATTTTCGGTGGCACCGGCGACCTGTCGGAACGCAAGCTGCTGCCCTCGCTCTACCACCGCCAGCGCGACCACCAGTTTTCCGAGCCGACCCGCATCATCGGCACCTCGCGCTCCAAGATGAGCGACGAGGAATTCCAGGCTTTCGCCAAGCAGGCGATTTCCCAGCATGTTAAGCCGGCCGACATCGACGCCGAGGAACTCAAGACATTTCTTGCCCGGCTGTCCTACGTATCGGCCGACGCGACGACGGGTGCCGGCTTCGACAAGCTGAAAAAGGCGATCGGCGAAAGCGACCGCATTCGCGCTTTCTATCTGGCGGTTGCGCCGGCGCTGTTCGGCGACATCTCGCACCAGCTGAAAGCCCACAATCTCATCACGCCGAATTCGCGCATCGTGCTGGAGAAGCCGATCGGCCGCGACCTCGATTCGGCGCGCAAGCTCAACGACGTGGTTGGAGACGACTTCCACGAAAGCCAGATCTTCCGCATCGACCACTATCTCGGAAAGGAGACGGTGCAGAATCTGATGGCGCTGCGCTTTGCCAACGCGCTCTATGAGCCGCTTTGGAATTCTGCCCATATCGACCATGTGCAGATCACGGTGGCCGAGACCGTCGGTCTTGAAGACCGCGTCACCTACTACGACAAGGCCGGCGCGCTGCGCGACATGGTGCAGAACCACATGCTGCAGCTGCTCTGCCTGGTTGCCATGGAGGCGCCATCGTCGATGGATGCCGATGCCGTGCGCGACGAGAAGCTGAAGGTGCTGCGGGCGCTGAAGCGCATCAACGGCAATGAGGCACCCAAGCACACCGTGCGCGGGCAGTACCGCGCCGGCGCCTCTGCAGGCGGCGCGGTGAAAGGCTATGTCGAGGAACTCGGCAAAGACAGCTCCACCGAGACCTTCGTCGCCATCAAGGCCGAGATCGGCAATTGGCGCTGGGCCGGCGTGCCGTTCTATCTCCGGACCGGCAAAAGGCTGGCGACCCGCGTTTCGGAAATCGTCATCGAGTTCAAGCCGATCCCGCATTCGATCTTCGGCGACAGCGCCGGGCCGATCTCAGCCAACCAACTGGTGATCCGGCTGCAGCCCGACGAAGGCGTCAAGCAGTTCATCATGATCAAGGATCCAGGCCCGGGCGGCATGCGGCTGCGCCAGATCCCGCTCGACATGAGCTTTGCAACATCTTTCGACGGTCGCGCGCCGGACGCCTATGAACGGCTGATCATGGATGTTATCCGCGGCAACCAGACGCTGTTCATGCGCCGCGACGAAGTCGAGGCGGCATGGAAGTGGATCGACCCGATCCAGAACGCCTGGGAAAGCGCCAGGCAGGAGGCGCAAGGCTATACGGCCGGCACATGGGGTCCCTCGGCCTCGATTGCGCTGATCGAACGCGACGGGCGGACATGGCACGAAAGCAATTGAGCGAGCCCGTCTATAACTGGAACGGCTTTGCCGGGCGCCAGGATCTGGCGGCAGCCCTTGCCGGCAATGTCGCGGCGCGCCTGACCAAGGCCATCGACGAGCGCGGCACGGCCCTGCTTGCCGTTTCCGGCGGCACCACGCCGGCAAAGTTCTTTGCAGCACTTTCGGCCATTCCGATCGCCTGGAACAAGGTGACGGTGACGCTGGTCGACGAACGGTTCGTGCCGGCCTCCTCGCCGCGCTCGAATGCGGGGCTGGTGGCGGCCAACCTGCTGCAGAACAAGGCGGCTGCCGCGCACTTCGTGCCGCTCTACCATGAGGCGGCAAGCATCGAGACCGCCGCGGCGGCCGACGATGCGGCGCTGAAGGCTCTGCCCTGGCCCCTCGATGTCGTCGTGCTCGGCATGGGCGGCGACGGCCACACCGCCTCGTTCTTTCCCGACGCCGAGAATCTCGGCGATTTGCTCGACCCAGCCTCATCAAGGATCGTGCTGCCGGTTCACGCGGCAAGCGCCGGCGAACCCCGGTTGACGCTGCCGCTGGCGCGGATCGTCGACGCCGGCTTCATCGCGCTGCATATAGAAGGCGAGGACAAGCGCACCGCCTTCGACGATGCGATGGGACCGGGCGCGAAAAAGCCCATCCGCAAAGTGCTCGAAGCGGCACCCACCCCGGTAGAGGTGTTCTGGGCACCCTGATTTCACGCAAAGTAGTCCCGGCAGACGGTGGAGGACGTTCTTCCGGGGCTCGAAAGGACCGACCATGACAGCCAGACGCGACATCGAAGCCATCACGGAACGCATCCGCCAACGCTCGAAAGCCGGCCGCGAGCGCTATCTCGGCCGCATCGCCGAGGCCTCCAGCCGCACCGCCAACCGCGGCGTCCTGTCTTGCGGCAACCTCGCGCATGGCTTTGCCGTCTGCAGCCCGTCTGAAAAGCTGGCGCTCGGCGCCGACAAGGTGCCGAACCTCGGCGTCATCACCTCCTACAATGACATGCTGTCGGCGCATCAGCCCTTCGAAACCTTCCCGGCGCTAATCAAGGAAGCCGCGAAGGAAGTTGGCGGCATCGCGCAAGTGGCCGGCGGCGTGCCCGCCATGTGCGACGGCGTGACCCAGGGACAGCCCGGCATGGAGCTGTCGCTGTTTTCGCGCGACGTCATCGCCATGTCGGCGGCGATCGGCCTGTCGCACAACATGTTCGACGCCGCCGTCTATCTCGGCGTCTGCGACAAGATCGTGCCGGGGCTGGTGATCGCGGCTCTCACGTTCGGCCATCTGCCGGCGGTGTTCGTGCCGGCCGGGCCGATGACGACGGGCCTGCCCAACGACGAGAAGGCCAAGGTTCGCCAGCTCTATGCCGAGGGCAAGGCCGGACGCGCAGAACTGCTCGAAGCGGAGTCCAAATCCTATCACGGGCCGGGCACCTGCACGTTCTATGGCACCGCCAATTCCAACCAGATGCTGATGGAGATCATGGGCCTGCATACGCCCGGCGCGTCCTTCGTCAATCCAGGCACGCCGCTGCGCGACGCGCTGACGCGCGAGGCGACCAGGCGAGCCCTGGCGATCACCGCGCTCGGCAACGCCTACACGCCGGTCGGCCGCATGATCGACGAGCGCTCTTTCGTCAATGGCGTCGTCGGCCTGCACGCCACCGGCGGCTCTACCAACCACACCATCCATCTCATCGCCATGGCCGCGGCGGCCGGCATCACGCTTACCTGGCAGGACATTTCCGACCTGTCGGAAGCGGTGCCGCTTCTCGCGCGCGTCTATCCGAACGGGCTTGCCGACGTGAACCATTTCCATGCCGCCGGCGGGCTCGGCTTCCTGATCCGCGAATTGCTCGACGAAGGCATCCTGCATGAGGATGTGCAGACGGTATGGGGCGAAGGCCTGAGGCCCTATGCGGTCGAGGCCCGGCTCGGCGAAGATGGCGGCGTCGTGCGTGAAGCCTCGCCGCTGCAGAGCGGCGACGAGAAGGTGCTGGCGCCGTTCAAGAAGGCCTTCCAGCCGACCGGCGGCCTGAAAGTGCTCGCCGGCAATCTCGGCCACGCCGTCATCAAGACGTCCGCCGTGAAGCCGGAACGCCGCGTCATCGAGGCGCCGGCCAAGGTGTTCGACAGCCAGCAGGGACTGAACGAAGCCTTCAAGGCCGGCACGCTGACCGGCGACTTCATCGCCGTCATCCGCTTCCAGGGCCCAAAGGCAAACGGCATGCCGGAACTGCACAAGCTGACCACCGTGCTCGGCATCCTGCAGGATCGTGGCCAGCGCGTCGCGCTGGTCACGGACGGGCGCATGTCTGGCGCTTCCGGCAAGGTGCCGGCGGCGATCCATGTAACGCCGGAAGCGGTCGAGGAAGGGCCGATCGCCAGGATCCATGACGGCGACATCATCCGGCTCGACGCCGATGCCGGCACGCTGGAAGTGCTGGTGCCGGGGCCCGAGCTCGCGCTGCGCCGCACGGCCGACATTGATCTCATCGGCAACGAGTTCGGTTTCGGCCGCGAGCTGTTCGCCGGTTTCCGCCAGCTGGTCGGCCGCGCCGACCACGGCGCCAGTGCTTTCGGCACGGCCTGAGGCATCATTGCCTATTTTGTAAAAAGGGCGGCTCGAGCTCGGTTTGAGGCCGCCCTTTGGTGAGGGATGGATGGCGATTACGGCTGAACCGTAATCTCGCTCCGTTCGCCGGCCTTGACCGTCACCGGCATTTCCTTGTCATGGCCTTGATCGGGCATGTGGCGGAGGACGACATAGTCGCCGGCCGGGATAGTCTGCTGCCAGGTGTCGCCATAGTTCAGGCCGAGCGCCTTGCGGTTGCCCTGGATATCCTTCTTCGACGACAGCACCTCGATCGAATAGGCGCCCGGCGCCGACATCACCAGCACGCCGGCATCGAGCGTCACCTTGACGTCCTTGACGTCGCCAACCTTGACGCTGAAAGGCTGCTCGACGGTTGCGAGCTCAAGCGAGGTGACCGCGACATAATCGTCCGGCGGCAGCCAGAATTTGCTGTCGGGCCCATAGGAGTGGGCGACATCGTCACGCGAGCCGTCGATCTTTTTCTTGGCCTTGACGATCTGGACGCTGATGCCCGAGGAGTCGGCCTTGTCGCCACCTGCAGTGTAGTAGGCGTTGACGGCGGCATGGCCGACGCCGACGACTATGTCTTTTTCCACAGTCTGCCCGGCGGCGAGCTGGATGTTCTCGGTCACCGAGCCGCTGCCGATCGCAACCGTCACCTTCTGCTCACCAGCCGGCACGATGATCCTGGTGTCGCCATAGTGGGTGGTGCTGCCGCCCGGGAAGGCGAAGTCGACATGGGCTTCGTCACTGATCTCGGCGCCCTGGCTTGGCTTCGGATGGATGAGCATGGTGCCGGCGTTCAAGGTGAAGAGCGGCTTGTAGACCTGGCCCGCCTCGATCTTGACCTTCTGTTCCGCCCGAGCTTCGTCGGCGCGCGCGACGACGACATAGTCGCCCGGCTCGAGATTGGCCTCGTAGTTGTTGTACTGGGTGGTGACGGCCTCGCCGTGCGTGCCATCGGCCTTGGCCTTGTAGACCTCCCAGGCATTGCCGTCGGTGATCGGATCGCCGCCTTCGGCCATGACCACGCTCGGGATGAAATTGAATTCGGGCTTTGCCGGTTCAGGGGCTGGAGCTGGGGCTGGCGCCGGTGCGGGTTCAGGTGCCGGAGCCGGCGCGGCGACGGTTTCGACCAGTGCTTCCTGCAGCGCCTTCTCGTCCGAGGCCTGGATATATTTGCCGCCGGTGTTGTCGGCAAGGCAGGCGATCTGCTTGCCCTCGTCAGCGGTCAGGCCGAAGCCGACGACGTCGACTGTGAAATCGACGCCTGAGGCCTCCAGTTCCTTGCCCAGCGCGCACGGGTCACCTTCGCAGGTTTCAAGCCCATCGGTGATGAGGACCACGGTCGCCTTGTCCTCGGTGTATTTCAGAGCTTCGGCCGCCTGCTTGACGGCTGCGGTCAGCGGCGTCTTGCCGAGGAATTTCAGGCTGTCGGCAGCGGCCGAAATGGCGCTAGCCGAGCCGGCTTGCGGCGGCACGATCAGTTCGATGTCGTCGCAGCTGCCCTTTTCGCGGTGGCCATAGGCCATGAAGCCGATCTCGTCGTCGCCCGGGACCGACTGCAGCACGGTCCTCAGCGATTCGCGCGCGATCTCGAGCTTCGGCTTGCCGTCGATCTGGGCCCACATCGAGCCTGAAGCGTCAAGAATGATGATAACCTTGTTGGCGGCGAAGCCGAGCGAAGTCATCGACAAAAGGAGCAGCGACGCAGCGACGCTCCGCAAAAGTCCCGCCATGGAAATCTCCTTGAGGCCGCCCTCTTATATGCGGCGGCAAGCTATTTGACGCCGCGTCCGGGCACAAGCCCCGGAGCGGGTCACGAACGGTTGCCGTGTAACAGGATCGGCGCCGGCCGAGGCCTGTTCCGAGGCCGGCTAAGCACCGCGTCAGTACGTGGTGCGGCGCTCTTCGGAAGGGGGCCGGCCGAATTGCAGCCGATAGCTCTGCGCGAAATAGGAGTGCGAGGTAAAGCCGGTGGCAATGGCCACGTCGAGGATCGGCATGTTGGTCTGGCGCAGCAGTTCGCGCGCCCGCTCAAGCCTGAGCCGCATGTAGTAACGACCGGGCGTGACGCTCAAATGGCGCAGGAACAAGCGCTCGACCTGGCGCACCGACAGGCCCGCCGATTTAGCAAGCTGCACGGCTGATAGCGGCTCGTCGAGATGGTCGGCCATCAGTTCGACGATGCGCCTTAGCTTCTCCGACTTGCCGGTCAGGTCGCGCTCCGGCCCGACGCGCTGGCGGTCGCCGGCAGAGCGGATGCGCTCATGCTGGAACTGGTTGGCAACGCCGTTGGCGAGGTTCGAGCCGAAGTCGCCACGCACGATCTCCAGCATTAGGTCGATCGAGGTGGTGCCGCCGGCGCAGGTGTAGCGCTTGCGGTCGATCTCGAAGACGTTGCCGGTGCAATTGATGTCGGGAAAGCGCTCGACGAAGCCGGCGCGGTTTTCCCAATGGATGGTGCAGCGATAGCCTTCGAGCTGACCGGCTTCGGCCAGGAGGTAAGAGCCCACCGACAGCGCGCCGAGCGCATTGCCGCGCCGGCCCCAGCTGCGCAGCGCCGCCAGCACCTTGCTCTTGCCGGGGAACTCGACCGACAGGCCCACCGACACGAACAGGATATCGACGGGCGGCAAATCGGCGACGGCATAGTCGATCTTGAGCGGCAGGCCGTTGGAGGCCATGACGGGATCGCCGTCGGCCGAGACCGTCGTCCAGCCATAGAAATCGCGGCCGAGCAGGCGGTTGGCCGAGCGGAAGGTATCGATCGCCGCTGCCAGCGAAAACATCGAAAACTTGTCGACCAGCAGGAACGCGAATTGCCGGCCCCCTTGAACGGGATCATCCACGACCGGCCGTTCAGAGGGTATAGTAAGGTTCGGCAAAGAAGCTGCTTTCTGGGTCAGAAGGAAGGCCGCTTCAAGCCGGCCGCAAGGTAGGCAGAGGCTAACGTATTGGCCATCAGCATGGCAATGGTCATCGGTCCGACACCGCCGGGCACGGGGGTGATGGCGCCGGCGGCCTTGGCCGCTTCGGCATAGGCTACATCGCCGACGAGGCGGGTTTTGCCTTCGCCCTTCTCGGGTGCGGCAATGCGGTTGATCCCGACATCGATCACGGTGGCGCCGAGCTTGACCCAGTCGCCCTTGATCATTTCGGGCCGGCCGACGGCGGCAACCAGAATGTCGGCTGTGCGGGCCAGTGCCGGCAGATCCTTGGTGCGGCTGTGGGCGATGGTGACGGTGCAGTTGGCGGCAAGCAACAGATTTGCCATCGGCTTGCCGACGATGTTGGAGCGGCCGACGACGACCGCGTTGAGGCCGGAAAGATCCTTGCCGCGCACGCGTTCGATCAGAAGCATGGAGCCGGCCGGCGTGCAGGGCACGAAGGCTGTTTCGAGTTCGCCGGTGCCGAGCTTGCCGACATTGATGAAATGAAAGCCGTCGACATCCTTTTGCGGTGCGATGGCCTGGATGATCTTGCCGGCATCGATATGGGCGGGAAGCGGCAGCTGCACCAGAATGCCGTTGATGGCCGGATCGGCGTTGAGTTCGCCGATGATCTTCAGCAGTGCCGCTTCGGACGTGTCGGCCGGCAGCGTGTGCTGCAGCGAATGAAAGCCGCATTCCTTGGCGGTGCGCGACTTCGACGCGACATAGACCTGGCTTGCCGGATCCTCGCCGACGATGACCACCGCTAAGCCGGGCTGGGCCTTTCCCTTGGCGACCAGGTCCTCGGTCAAGGCCTTGACCTTCTGAACCACGTCTGCGGCGACGATCTTTCCGTCAATCACTTCGGCCATGAACCGTCCTCGACATCATTCCAGCCAAGGCGCGGCGCGCGCCTTGAACGTTGCTTCGTGCATGTCGTTGTTCCAAACGTTCCGCCCATTCGGGTAAAGCCCGACGGCAGCGCTTTTTGGGCGCCATGCTGCGCGGCATTGTCACGAAATTTGGCCTAAGCAATCCCGTCAAAGCGCCGTCACATGCCGTAAACTCGAAACCGGCAGCTTTTATTCTGTGCTGACGGGCTCAGAGCGACTCATCCTTTCACGGAAAGGCTGAACCGCTCTATTTCTTGTTTTGACGCAATTCCCAAGGGAAAGCGCGCTACGCGCTTTTCCCGGGAAAACCGTTTCACACTTTTCCTGGAATTGCTCAGAAATAGCGGCGGTGCGAACGGCTTTCGGTGAGTTCGCGCACCGCTTCGCGAAATTCGCGCAGGCTGGCGCGGATATCGTCGATTTGCGCCTGCTGGTCTTCCGGCGCCGCCCCAGCGGGCTGCGGAGAAGACCACGGCCCGGACGCCGCGGGCATCGGCTGAGCCTGCGAATAGGCATAGTCAGCCGGCTGACGAGGCTGCGCGTAGCCAGGCTGCTGCGCAGGGGAATTGGCGTGCGGAACCTCGTTCCGGAAGTCCGGCTGGCGATAGCCCACAGGCTCCTGCACCGGCCTTGTATATTCGGCGGCTGGTTGGGCGCGGTAGGTCTCGACGGGTTCGCCTGACGTCCCGCTACCCGGCGCGGCTTTGCGCATCGCCGAGAACAGTCCGTCGAACAGACCTGGGCTCCGGGCGGGAGCGGCCGCGGTCGGCAACACCGGAGGTGCTGCCGGTGGCGGCGCCACAGGCAGCGGCGCGCGATAGACCTTGTCCTCGACCGGAGGGCGGCGCTCGTCCATTCTGCCGCGCGAACGCGAATTGGCAGCGCCGCGCAGGCTGGCAAAGGCGCCGCGCATGGCGCCGACACCGGTGCCCGAAGCAAGCCCGAGCAGCAGGCCGGCCATCGCTATTACAGCCCGCGACGGTCCGTTGGGGTCGAGCGGCGGTTGCGCGGGGGTCATCAGATTAATGTTGGTGGTGTTGATGTTTTGCTGTTCGCCGGTCTCCTTGGCGCGCAGAAGGTACTGTTCGTAGACGGAGCGTTTGGCCGTGGCATCACGCTCCAGTTCGCGCAGGCTGACCAGATCGCTGTTGACGTCGCCGCTCTGGACCTTTGCCTGAGCCAGGCGGGAAGCGAGATCCTGCTCAAGCTGGACCGAGCGCTTCAAGTCGACCTGCAGCGACGAGGCTATGCGGCGCAGTTCGCCTGCGATGCGCTCGCGCGAGCCGTCGAGCTGGGCACTGAGCGCCTGGTATTCGGGATGACGCGGTCCCAGACGCACGGCGGCGCGGTCGGCCTCCTGCTTCAAAACTGCATATTGCGCGCGCAGTTCGCTCATCGTGTTGGAATTGATTTCTTCCGGCAAGGTGCCGTTGATGACCGAATTGACGTCCAGCGAACGCGCCGACGCGGCCCGGGCATTGAGTTCCAGCGTACGGGCCCGGGTGACTGAGAGCTGCTCGTTGAGCTTCAGCATCTGGTCGTCGCTGATCAGATGGCCCTGCGCGTCGACGAGATCATGCGTGGCCCTGAAATCCTCGACCTTGCGCTCCGCTGTCTCGACATTCTTGCGCAGGTCATCGAGCTTGGCCGTCAGCTGGTCCGTCGCGCGCCCGGCCATCCCGAACTGGTATTGGGCCGCCTCCTGCTGGAAAACGTCCCTGGTCCTATTGGCTATCTCCGCCGATTTGTCGGCGCTTTGAGTGGTGGCGCTGATGGAAACGACAAAGCTCTTGCCGCTGCGCTCAACCGACAGGCTCTTGGCCAGATTGCCGACCGCCAGCGCCTGGCGGCGCACTTCACCGCCGCCGCCAAGGCCATCCTGGCGCGACAGTATCGAGCGAATGAGCGACAGGACGCCAAGGCCGCCAGAGCCCTGTCCGTTGAATTCCGGATCGTCGACGAGATTGAGATCGGCCACGACCTTGTCGAGGACCCTGCCGGATGTCACCATCTTGATGCGGGTTTCGACAACAGCCAGCGCCGCATCGGGCTGCCCGACCGGTTGGGTGAGATCGTTGTCGGAAAGCTTCAGGTCGCCTGGCTCGATGACCATCTGTGTGGTGGCTTCGTATTTCTTCGGTGTCGAAACGGCGACGGCGACGCCGAGCACTGTGCCCAATATCGTCATCGAGACGATCAGCAACTTGGAACGAGTAATGCCGCGGACGACCTGGAGCGGATCGATCAGCGGCTTCCATTCCTGCCCGTCATCGTCGTCGCGGTCCGGTTGCTGCTCGTGGAAAGAGCGGGGCTCATAGGCCGCGCGGGAGCTAGGCTCCTGACGCCGGCCGGAAACAGGCTCCTCACGCGCGCTGGCGGCCGAAACGGGTTCGCCGTCGGCCTGGAACTGCGGCGGCTCGGGCGGTGACGTTGGCGCCGGATTCGACCGCGCCTCGCGTTGCGAGCGGGCTATGCGGTGACGCGTGGCGGCATCCTCGGGCCATGACGGATCGGCCCGGTCACCGATGGAGACCGCCGACGCATCCGCCGCCTCATCGCCGCGCACGGCTTTGCCGAGCGCCAGGAGGGAGCGCTCGCGCCTCCAGTCTTCACGGTTTTCCCTGTCGACCATTGTCTCGAAACTTTACCTTCGACGGCGCGGGAGCGGCGGTCGGCCAATCGTTAAGTCACGCTAAACAGGCATGGGAAACAAAAGGTTAATTTCCGAAGTCTGCAAGTGAAAGTTTCTCGCTTCGCCACGCATTGCCGGGATCTGTAAAATGGCGTCAGAACCGCACGTTAAGCTTTGCGGCTTACGGCTTTCCTCGATATGACGCAGGCCAGCGACATACCGCAAAGGCGGACACTCGCCCGCATCGGCACCTTCCTTGCCGAAAGACGGGGGCTGGTTCGCGACTATCTTTCAGCCATCAGCGGCGCCGGCGGGCGGCTGGTGTTCTCGCTTGCCTATTTCATCGCACTTGCCAACACGCTGTCGATTGCCGAGTTCGGCATGTTCGCCACCGCCTCGGCGGCCGGCGTCATGCTGTCGCGCATCCTCGCTTTCGGCTTCATCTCGGCGCTTTACCGCACAGCCACCATCCGCCCCAATCTGATCGGCACCTTCACCGCCGGCTTCCTTTTGCTTGGCGCCGTGTCCTTACCACTGCTGGCGGCGGCCTCCTGGGGCGTCTACCTGATCTTCTTCGCCAGCACCGTGCCTCTGGCCGTCTTTGCCGCAATCGTCTTTGCCGAAGCGCTTTTGTGGCGGCCGGTCGAGGTGGTGCTGATCGTCAACAACGGGCTCGGCAAATTCGGCCGCGCCGCGGTGCTGTCGATCGTGACCACGGCGTTCCGTGCGCTGGGCGCCGTGCTGTTCATGCTATCGGGCCAGCACAGCGTCTGGATCTGGTCGTTGTTCTACATCGGCGCCAACGCCGCCTCGCTGCTGCTGGCCTTCGGCTTCTATTATCCACGCCAGCGGCTGAGGCTGCGCACCGAGCTCTATCTCAGGCGGCTTGCCGATTCGATCTATGTTGCCGGCGCCGAAGTGCTGTTCTACCTGCAGTCGGAATTCGACAAGCTGCTCGTGCTGGCGATCGGCGGGCCGCATCTGGCCGGTATCTATGCCATCATCATGCGGCTGGTCGACCTGACGGCAATACCGATCCGCACCTTCTCGATGATGTTGGTGCAGAAGATGATGCGGGCGCCGGAGCTGTTGTCGCGACTGCGGGTCAAGAGCGGTATCGAAGCCGGCGTGTTCCTGGTGTCGACATTGGCGCTGGCCGCACTCGGCATCGTGCTGCATTTCTTCCCAAATGCACTTGGCCGGAATGTTGCCGAGGCGTCGCCCTTGGTGGCATTGGCAATCGGCGTGCCGGGACTGCGCAACCTGGTCGAATACCAGGCCGAGCTGCTGTTCGCGCGCGGCCAGACCGCGCTCAGGGCGCTCAACCTCGGCCTGCTGGCGGGGCTGAAGGCGGTGCTGTTGACCTATGTGCTGACCACGATTGCCGACACGCCCAGGCTTGTCGTATCGCTCAATGTCGTCTTCCTGCTGCTCTATCTCGCCTCGGCGCTGCTGACCTATTCGGCGCTGCGCAAGCCCGCCAAGGCAGTCTAAGCCAAACCGATCAAGCGGCGGATGCGGCCGATATCGGTGCCGATGAAAGATTGCATGCCGATCGCCACCTGCCCCGGTGCCATGGCAGCGACGAAGCTGCGGAATTCGTCATCCGACAGCGCCTCGCCGGTCCAGTGCACGCGGCAGAATTCCTCCGAGCCGTGGAAATGGCCAGCGCCCTTCAGCACATCGTCGACATAGCGGCCATAGATCATGCATTCGGAGAACCGGCGCACTGAAGCGATGACCTCGACCCAGCCGCGCGCGTGCACCTTCTCGATTTCGGCGCACATCGCTGTCACGGTCTGACGGCGCCAGGCGATCAGCGTCGAAATATAGTCGTGGTTCGAAACCTCGGATGCATCGATACCAATCGCCGAGGCCGCATTGCGCGACCAGATGCGATGCTCGTCGTGACCGTCGCTCGACAGCACGCCGTCGCGCCGGAACAGCCGCACCTTGCCGTCGCGCCAGAAGGCGCTCAGATCGAATGGCTTGAGGAAGGCGACGTCGGAATCACAGAAGATCAGCACGTCTTCTCCAGCATGCGCAGCGATGGCGATGCGGCGCAGCTGCTGCACATGCCAGCCGCGCAGCGGCTGGGCCTTGAAACCGAGCCAGATGCGACGGCGAAAGAGGCTCATCGGATCGTCGAACACACGCAGCCAGCGCGGCAGCAGGTCGCGCTCGTCGACAACGCTGCGGCGGTCGTTTTCCAACTGGCGAAACAGCGCCACGTCGCGGTGCTCGACCAGAATGTAATGATGCGCCACGCCGGAGACATGGCGGTCGAGGGTCTCGCACAACAGGCGGCAGCGTTCGAAATCCGGCGCATAGCTGGCGGTCACCACCGCCGCCGTCGGCGTTTGCGGCAGGGCACCGGTCTCGGCTGCAGGGCTCGGCACAAAGGGGCTGTTCACCGCAACTCTCCGGCGGGCTCGGGCCGATGTGAGAATTTCTGCCTGACGACACGCAGCAGGAACACCGGATTGCCAACGACGTAGCGGCGCCACAGCCGGCCGGGCTCAATGCACAGACGGAACAACCATTCGAGCCTCAGCTGGCGCATCCACAGAGGCGCCCGCGGCACCGTGCCGGAGAGAAAATCGAGCAGCGCGCCGACGGCGATCGGCAGCGTGCAGTGGCGGGCATCGATATGACGGGCGATCCACAATTCCTGGCGCGGCACGCCCATGGCCACAAGCAGCACGTCGGGCCGCAATGCCTCGATGCGATCGACGATCGCCTGCTCTTCGGCGGGAGAGAAATAGCCGTCATGGATGACGACGAATTCGTGCTGCACCGCCAGCGCGGCCAGCCTGACCGACGCCGCCTCGGCGTTGGCGCGGGTGGCCCCAAGCAACCCGACGGTCAGCGGCCTCGCCGATGCCTGCAGAAAGGCCGGAATGAGATCAGTGCCGTTGAGATTGTCCGGGAACGGCGCACCGTAGAGCAGCTTTGCCGCCAGATCGACGCCAACGCCGTCAGGCAGGATGAGGAAATCGTCGAGCGCCTCGGCAAAGACCGGATCGGTAGAGGCGATGTTGGCGTTGTGAGCGTTGAGAAAACTGACCTTGGTGAAGCGCCGCTCGGCAATCAGACGAGTGAGCAGCGCGATCGCGTCATCCCAGCCGATGGCAAGGACCGAAATGCCAAGGATCGTCTTCAGCGTATCGAGCCCGAAGGCGGCGCGGGCGGTGTGCATGTTCATGCAAACACCTCCTCCCCCACCGGCCCGAGCTTTTCCAGGCCGAGCCTGATGGCGGCATCCAGTGCCTTGATCTGCCGGCGATGGAAGGCGCTGCCATCGACATCCCTGACATCGGCCGCCGCTGCCTCCAGCGCGCCGGCGAAGGCGGCCGGATCGTCGGTGACGAAACAATTTGCCGGGCGATGATCGATGCCGCGCAGCGAACGGCTGGTGGCGACCGACGGCAGGCCGAGTTCGAAGGTTTCGATGGTCTTGAGCTGAACGCCGCTGCCCGCGGTGCTGATCAGTGGAATGACGGCGGCGCCGCGCACGAAATCCTGGGCGTCGGGCACGCGGCCGACAAATTCGACACCGGGATGGGCAGAGGTGATATCCGACGGCATGTTGCCGGCGACCCTGACGCGAAAACTCCGGCGAAGATGCGGCACGACCTTTTCCAGGAACCAGTCGAGGCCGATGCGGTTCGGCTGCCAAGTCCAAGTGCCGATCAGCGCCGCGTCGCAATCGATACGGCGCGGCTTGACCGGCTTTGGCGCAGTGGCAGTGGTCACCAGCGGCAGCACCGCCGAGCGGTCGTCGCTGGCAACGCCGAGTGCGGCGCGGTCTTCCTCGGCCAGCGTGAAGACGAAGCGAGCCCGGCGGCAGAGCCGCTCCTCCATGGTCTTGAGCAGCCTGGCCTCGCGGGTAAACAGCAGGCGCTGGAAGCGACTGTTTGCTGCCGCCGCATTCTCTTTGGCCGAACCATGTTCGACATTGTGGGCGACGAAAATCGACGGACGGTCGGCGAACAGTTTTTCGAAGGCGCCGGCAAACTGCACGGAATTCAGGACATAACCGTCGAAGGGACCGGCGCGCTCGATCGCGGCACTGACTTCGCTGTCGGAAACCGCGCGCAGCTTCACGGAAGCGAAGGTGAGCCCTGACAGCACCGCCTTGCCAAGCCAGGCGAGCTTCTGCCGCGCCGAGGCGCTTTCCGTGCGCACGTCGACGGCGCCGAGCACGATGGTGTTTTCGGGGTCGCTGGGCGCCTTGCCCGGCCAGATGAAGCCGATGACGGTGAGGCGCACGCCGGCGCGCCGCAAGGCGGCGATGATCGCAGCGTTGGCGATCTCATAGCCCGAAGCGAGAGCGCCGTCGGGCACGATCGATGTGGCGAACAGCAGATGCATCTCACCTATCCAAGCGTCAGCCACTAGCAAAGCTGGGTGAACCCTTGATTAAATCATGCGACGCAACGGCTGAAAGGCGCGGACCGGCAGGCGCCGCTGCGAAAGGTGATTAACGAAACGTTATCGTCGCGGTGTTATCAAAAAGTCAGATTCAAAACATGCGGCTGGAGCGGATGATCCCTTTGCCATCGGACGGTTCGGTATCGATTGCGGGACGCTCTGCGGGGCTCGCCGCAGAGACGATCGAAGCCGTCGTCACGCTGCCGACCTTCAAGCGGCCGCAACTGCTGCTGGAAACGCTGGCGTCGCTGAAGGCACAGCAAACCAGCCGGCGCTTCGCCGTCATCGTCATCGAAAACGAGGCCAAGGCGCGTGAGGGCGCCAACGCGGCCGTGCCGCTGTTCGAACGCGACGATATGAAGGGCATGGTCATCATCGCGCATGAGCGGGGCAATTGCAGTGCCTACAATGCCGGCTGGCAGACGGCGATCCTGCATTTTCCGGATTTCCGCCATTTGCTGGTCATCGACGATGACGAGATCGCCGACGCGGACTGGCTGGAGCGCATGTGCAAGACGGCGGAGACGCTTGGCGCCGACATTGTCGGTGGCCCGCAAGTGCCAGTGTTTACCGATCCTGCTCACGCCAAATGGGCCGAGCACCCCGTGTTTGCGCCGCCCTATCGCCAGACTGGGCGCGTGGCCGCACTCTATTCCTCTGGCAACCTTCTGGTCGGGCGCAATGTGCTCACCATCATGGGGCCACCCTTCCTCGACCTGCGGTTCAACTTCATGGGCGGCGGCGATTCCGACTTCCTCAGCCGCTCGGCGCAGAAAGGTTTCGTGCTTGGCTGGTGCGCCGAGGCAAAGGTGCGCGAAGGCGTTCCGGCCCGGCGCGTCGAGGCTGACTGGATCCGCGCCCGATCCTTACGCAACGGTGTAATCTCGACGCTGGTCGAAAAGAAGAAGCGCGCCGGCACGCCATTCGCCGGCGCCAAGGTGTTTGCAAAAAGCCTGGCGCTGCTGATAGCCTCGCCCGTGCGCGGCGCAATCAAATTGGCGCGGACAGGATCGCTGTCGACGGCGCTTTACCCCGTCTATGTCTCGCTCGGCCGCGTGCTTGCCGAATTCGGATACGCCAATGAGCAATACAGGCAGCCTGAGAAGAACTGACGAGCTGCTGCTGGGCGGCATCGTCACCCGCGACGGCGTGGCGACGGCGATTGCCGCGCTGTTGTTTGCCGTCGTCATCGTGTCGTTCCGGCCGTTTCAGCCGGCAGGCGCGGAACTGACCGGCGACGGCGGCGACATCGTCAACCAGCTCGGCTTCAGTTCGCTCGGCGCCATTTCGATCTTCTCACTGCTGACGTTCGCCGACCCCAAGGTGGTGCGCTCGCTGCTCAGCCCGTCCTGGATTCTGATGCTCGGCTTTTTCATGCTTTCGGTCATCAACGCGACCGACCCGTCCTCGGCCATGCGCGCGGCCTTCTTCACGCTGCTTGGCGTTCTGACGATAGCGACGGTCCTGGTGCTGCCGCGCGATGCCGACAGTTTTTCGAAAGTCATCATATTCTGCGCGATCGTCGTTATTGGCCTGTCCTATATCGGCCTCATCGTCTTTCCGCATGAGGCCCTGCATACGGCCGATTCGCAGGAGCCCGAACATGCCGGCCTGTGGCGTGGTGTGTTCGCCCACAAGAACATTGCCGGACCAATCATGGCCTGCTTCAGCTTCGCCGGCCTCTATCTCTTCCGGCGCGGCCAGAAATTCTGGGGCGTGGCGATCTTCGGCGCGGCGATGATCTTCATGCTGCACACCGGATCCAAGACGACGGCCGGCCTGGTGCCGTTCTCGATCCTGATCGTCGTGCTGCCGGGCCTGATCGGCATGCGGTTCGGCACGCCGATCCTGTTTGCACTGGCGATCATTGCGACGGCCATCGGTACCTTAGGCATCGTCTTCATCCCGCCGGTGAAAGAGCTGGCGGCCACCTATTTCCCCGACCTCACCTATACCGGGCGCACGACGCTGTGGGAGTTCTCCGGCGAGATGCTGGCGAAGAAGCCTTGGACCGGCTACGGCTATGAAAGCTTCTGGGGCACGCCGCTGCTGCTGAGCCAGGACCAGCCTTTCGACCGGGCCTGGGACATCCGGACCATCGTGCATGGCCATGACGGCTATCTCGACATTGCGGTGCTGATGGGCATCCCGGCGCTGTGCGTTGCCGTCTACACTTTCGTGATCGCGCCGCTGCGCGACTACATGCGCATCCCGCCGCGCAAGGAGAACATCTATCTCGGTGATTTCTTCATGATGGTGGTGCTGTTCACGGCGCTGAACGCGTTCCTGGAAAGCTTCTTCTTCCATCGCGGCGACCCGGTGTGGCTGTTCTTCGTGCTCGGCGTGCTTGGCTTGCGGCAAGTGTCGCTGCGGCCGATCGCGGTACGCCGGCGACCTTGACCGGCTGGCCTGATCCAGCACCCCTTGAGGGGCTTTCCCGTCTGCCCGCTAGCGTCTAAGGAGAACCCTTGTCTCGGAGGGCTCTCAATGACGATCAGGCTTGTTCTCGCCGGTTGCGGCAATATGGGTTACGCCATGCTTGCGGGCTGGCTGAAATCCGGCAAGCTTGCCCCGCAAGCCGTGTTCGTGGTCGAGCCCAATGCCGAATTGCGCAAGCGCGCCGAGCACCTCGGTTGCAGTGTCGCCGCGGGCGCGAACGGGATCCCCGCCGACGCAGAGCCCGACCTCGTCGTCATCGCCGTCAAGCCGCAGGTGATCCGCGACGTCACCGCCGCCTACAAGCGCTTCGGCGACGGCAGGACCACCTTCGTCAGCATCGCCGCGGGCACGCCGGTCGCCACCTTCGAGCACATCCTCGGCCATCTCGCGCCTGTTATCCGCTGCATGCCCAACACGCCGGCCGCGATCGGCAAGGGCATGATGGTGGTCTATTCCAACCCGCTGGTGACCGACGACATCAGGCGTTTCGTTGCCGAGCTGCTGTCGGCGAGCGGTGTGGTGACGACGATCGACGACGAAGGCCTGATGGACGCGGTGACGGCGGTTTCGGGGTCCGGTCCGGCCTACATCTTCCATTTCATCGAGGCGCTTACGGTTGCAGCCGAGAAGGCCGGGCTGCCGACCGAGACCGCCAGGCTGCTTGCCATGCAGACCGTCTATGGCGCTGCTGCACTCGCTGCCGAAAGCGGCGAGGAGCCCGGCGTCCTGCGCCAGCAGGTGACCAGCCCCAACGGAACCACGGCAGCCGCCCTTGCCGTGCTGATGGGCGAAGACCGGCTGACGAAGCTGCTGACCGAGGCGGTGGAAGCCGCGCGGCTGCGGTCGGTGGAATTGGGGAAGTAGCCCAGACGCTCGCGGGGCCGTATCAGCCCCACTTCATCTCACCCTTGGCGACCTTTGCGCCCAGTTCCAGGGACGAGACGTCCAGAAGATCGGGATAGCGCCGCTTCATCGCTGCAATCAGCTCGACGCTGGATTTCGATTTCCCGGCTTCCTCGTTGAAGGCTTCGAGGTAGGCGCGGGTGAATTCCACGGCCGCCAGACCGTCCGGTGCACCGGCTACCTGATGGGACGGCACCACGATGTTGGGTTTGCGGGACGCGATTTCGTTGAGCGCAGCAATCCATTTTTTACGGTCGTCTACGGTTGGCTCGTCGGCAACCCAGACATGCACGCCCGACGAGATCAGCACGCCGCCGAACACCGCTTCAAGGCTGGGCACCCAGAGATACCGCCGGTCTTTCAGATCGGCGACGGTGACGATCTCGATCTTGTTTCCTTCGATTTCAAGTGAGGTGATATCGGATGCCTCGGGAATGACGACATCCGCCAGGACCTTCGGTCCATTGTCCTTGAGCTGCGGGCCCCAGACATCCAGCTTGGCTTGCACATTGGCTTTGATGGCCGCCACCGTCGCAGCGGCCGCGATGATCTTGGCGCCGGGGAAAGCATCCGCGACGGGACGCAAGCCAAAATAATAGTCAGGGTCGCTGCAACTGACATAGATCGTCGTCAGGGTCTTGCCCGTCGCCTTGATCGCATCCGCGACCGCACGGCCATCGGACAGGGTAAATCCGCCGTCGAGGAGGATGGCTTCTTTTTCCCCGGTCAGCAGCACCGGCGTGCGGCGGAAACCATTCTCGTCAGCCTGAAAATAGGTCCATTCCAGCTTGGCGGCGGCCCTGGCTGCAAAAGCCAGAGGCTGAAGCATGGCAACCATGCCCGTTGCCAGAAGGGTTTTCATCGTCTCGCGTCTTGTCCAAATGGTTTGCAAGATTTCAATCCTCAATGGGGGTTCAGCTGATCGAGATTGGCATCTCGGCATCGTTTGAAAAACCCGGATCAAAAAGACAGACTGTATGAATCGATCATACAATGGCAGCCGATGGTCTGCGTCGTCAGCACGAGCGCAATGATCATGCGCGAGCAGGTCAACAGCCCCATGGCGCGAGCGCGGCAGCATTTGGCCTGCTGGGCGGGACCGGCTGACGAAGCTGCTGGCCGAATCGTAGAACTGGGGAGTAGGATCAGGCCAGATCGGTGTGGGAAAAGTCTTTCCCTTTGTAGAGTAAGGGCATCCCACAGCTTTTTGCCGAGGCATATGACAGGCAGTCAGCGAGATTGAGCTGAGCCGGGTGGCCGCGACCTTTGCCATAGGTCGAAAAAGCCTGGATCGCGAGCTTGGCATCACCGATTTCGATCGGAACCACCTCGATCTCGGCCTCACGCAGGAAGTCCTCTATCGCCTTTTCGGCGAAGAGCGGCTCCACCACCAACTTCGATGAAAGCCGCATCGCCGCTTCGAGCACGACCAGCGGGGATGTGATCCGTACCGAGGCCTGCCCGATCCGGCGGCTCCAATCGGCGGCGTCTTCCTCTCCGGCGAGGACAGCGATCACCACCGAGGTGTCGATGAACATCAGGAATGTCCCCACATCTCGTCGATCTCATCCTTAGTCAAATCCCTGCCGCCGCTTCCCGCCTTGGCCTTCAGATCGTTCGATATGGCGGCCAGCCGCTCAGCCAACGGAACTCGTTCACGTTCGCGCTGAAGCTCGGATTCGAGCGCTTCGATCACCGCTTCGGTCAAGGAAATCTTTCGCTTTTCGGCAAGCTGCCGGGCGAGGTCACGGGCGCGCGGGTCTCTGATCTGGAGATTCATTCTGGAAGCCTCCGTTCGCTGTCACTACAATATAGTGATCTTGTCATGACAAAGCCAGAGAGCTGGCCTGTTCATGCCATCTCAGCCCCGTAGAGCATATCATCCTGCAGCTTCCGCAAAGCGAACAGCCTCGTCGTGCGGTCGGGCGTAGCATTGTCGGCGGTGAGCAGTTCGCCCTTCCTCACCGGTTTCAGCACCTTGCCGCCTTCGAGCAGGCCGACCGGCACTGCGCGATTGGCGCGCGCCTCTTCGACGGTCATGGTCCATGAGCGGTAGCAAGTCTCGCCGATGGCATCGAAGGTCTCGCCCATGGCGAGATCGCGCTTGGCCACCGCGCAGACCTCGGCGACCGGCCTCGGCAGCGGCACCATGTCTGGCCGGCCATAGAGCATGATGCGCGCCGCGGTCAGCGGCACTTCCAGCGAGGTCAGGTGATACGGCCGGAAGAAGCTGTAGTAGGGGCCGTGGCCTATGTGCAGGTCGTCCATGCGCTCGACGATGCGCGGATGCGTCGCCTCGACGATGACGAACACGCCGGGCGCCACGCCCTTGCCGATGGTGTAGTCGACAACGCCCTTCTTCAACAGGATGCCGCCATCCGCCTTCGGGATGAGCACATTGGCCAGCTGATCGCGGTCGGCCTTTGGGCCGTGCATGCCGGGAACGTCTGGGACCAGCCCGGTGGCGTTGGCGATGGCGCACATCTCGACCATGGTTTTGGAACCGTCGACGAATTCTACCAGCATGCGCGGGTTCATGTTGCGGCGGATCGCTTCCTCGCGATAGTCGTCCGGAACGGCATCGTGGTTGAGCGGGTTGTTCTTGCCCTTGCCAGCCGAGACGATGGTGTAGCCGAGCGCTGTGGCAAACTCGATCAGCTCCATGCAGCTCGACGGCTCGTCGCCGGCGCCGACCGAATAGACGACGCCGAGCCGGTCTGCCTGCTGCTTGAGGTAGCAGCCGATCGTGACGTCGGCCTCGACATTCATCATCACCAGGTGCTTGCCGTGCTCCATCGCCTTCAAGTCGAAATCGGCGGCGACACCAGGTTTGCCGGTGGCGTCGATCACGACGTCGACCAGCGGATTGGTGACCAGCATCTCGTTCGAGGTGATGGCGATTTTCCCAGCCTCGATCGCCGCGGTTACTTTCGAACCCATGTCGGCCTCGACCGCCATCGCCTCGTCGCCATAGGCGATGCGGATGGCGTCACGCGCCGTGTGCGGACGCCGCGTCGAGATGGCGCAGATCTCGATACCGGGCATCAGCATGCCTTGCGTGACCAGGTCGGTGCCCATTTCGCCGGAGCCGATGACGCCGATGCGCACCGGGCGGCCCTCGGCGGCGCGCCTGGCGAGATCGCGGGCCAGTCCGGTCAGGGCGACATTGGTCATGCAAGCGTGTCCACGGCTTCTTGATTGCAGGCGGGAATAGCAGGGAACGGCCCCGCTTTGCCAACGAAACCAGCGGACGGCGGCAATTTCTCCGACAACAGGCCCGGCAGGTGAGGCCAACCCCGGTAGAGGCTGATTGACCCGCCTCGGCGTCAAACCACCCTGATATAGCTCGTCATGCCGGTTTTCTGATGTTCGATGATGTGGCAGTGCAGCAGCCAGTCGCCGGGATTGTCAGCGACGAAACCAAGCTTAACCTTCTCGTTGGGCTGCATGAGATAGGTGTCGGAGATGACCGGCTGAACCTGGCGCGTCGAAGACGACAGCACCTTGAAGCTCATGCCGTGCAGATGCATGGGATGCGATTGCGGCGTCAGGTTTTCCAGGTCGATGACATAGCTTTGGCCGAGCTTCAGCTCGGCCAAAGGCGCGGTCGGGTCCGGCGTGTCGCCGGGCCACGGCACCTTGTTGATGGCCCAGAAGGAGTAGCCGAGCGTGCCACATATGCTGTCGCTCGGCACGTTTTCCGCGGTGGCGCTGAGCGAGAGCGCGATGTGTTTCGCGCTGGCGAGATCCACCTCCGGCACCGGGTTCGCTTCCAGCGGTGCGAGGTCGCGCAGATCGCGCTTGAGCGAGCTGCCGGTGGCGCGCAAGGTGGCGAGGACCTTGGGTTTGGTGCCTCTGATGTCGCCCAGGCTTACGATCGCGCCCTCCTGGTCAGGCATGCGGATGGCGAGCTCCATGCGCTGCCCCGGTCCGAGCAGCAAGGCATCGGGCGCAAAACGCTGCGGCACCGGATTGCCGTCCAGCGCGATGACCGCGGCCTCCCCACCCTCGACGCGAAAGGCGTAGATGCGGGTGACATCGGTGATGGCGACCCGCATCCGCACCAACCCGCCGGCCGGCGCGTCGAATTGCGGCTGGTCGAGCCAGTTGGCGGTGCGCACCGTGCCATAGGTTCCGGTTTTTGCGGCATCGCGCGGCCGGAATTGCTGGATGAACTGCGCGTCGTCGCCGAGGCGCCAGTCGCGCAGATTGACGACGGCTTCGGCCTCGAATTTTGGATCGTTGGGGTTCTCGACCACGATCACGCCGGTGAGGCCATGGCCCATCTGCTCCAGCGTGTTGCAATGCGGGTGATACCAGAACGTGCCGGCGTCGGGCGGCGTGAAGGCGTAGTCGAAATGATCGCCGGTATAGACGTAAGGCTGAACCAGGAAGGGAACACCGTCCATCTTGTTTGGAACGCGAATGCCGTGCCAATGGATGGTCGTCGGGTCGTCGATGGCGTTGACGAGACGCGCGGCAAAGGGCTCGCCCTTTTTCATCCTGAGCACCGGCGGCATTCCGGCCTCTCCATAAGTCAGCACATCGCGGGTCTGGCCGATATCCATGAACCTGGCCTGGATCTTGGTCGTCTTGAGAACCACCGGCTCCGGTGCGGCCGCGGCCCAACCGCTGAGCCTGGTCATTGCTGCCAGCCCGACGCCGCCACCGCCGGCAACCGCAGCCGTTTTCAGAAGCCCGCGGCGGGTGAATAGGGTCATCTGGCGCTCCAACGGAATATGATTACCTGTCGTCCTGAATGACGGGTGGCGACCGGCGCACAAGCCGATACTGCCACATCGCATCTCTGTCATGCCATGGCGAGCCGGTGACATCTGCTTGCGCAACAGCGTGAACGCTGGCGTGCCCACCATTCGCCCGCATCCGGGAGCGCGGGCTCGGATTAATGCAACTCGGCCAGCAACGCCTGTGCCTCGGCGAGGTTCTTTTCGGAACCGGCGGCGAGATCGTCCATCTTCTTGTCACGGAAGATGACGAGCGCGTCCTGGCATGCGGCGATCGCTTCCTGTGCCATCGCCTTGTCCTTGTGGGCGGCGCCCAGATCGACCAGCACGTCGCACAGGCTGTCCTGCGTGAAGGCGACAGCCGGCACCGAATTGATCTTCTTTTGCACCACGATCGCCTCGCGCAGGACCAACACCGCCTCCTCGAAATGCGCGACATTGTTTTCGGCGCGGCCGGCCATGGTCAAGGCATAGCCCATCTCGTTGCGCGCATTGGCCCAACGTTCGGGATCGCGGTCGCGACCGAGCTGCTCGGCAAGCGCCCGGTTGACGACAATCGCCTCCTCGTACAATTCAGCCGAAGGCTCGCGGGCCGCGATCATGCTCAGCGTCTGCGCGAGACTGGTCTGGTTGGTGATCCAGAGATCGGGATCGCGGGCGATCGTTCGCACCGTGGCGAGGTCGCGGTAGATCTGAGCGGCTCGTTTCAGCTTGCCGACATCGTTCGCCCAGTAACCAAGACTCGACAGCCCGCCGGCGAGATTGTTCTGATTGTTCTCCCAGACAGCCAGCGCATTCTCGCGCGTTACCACGCTAAGCGCTGCGTCATAGGCGGCAATCGCGCGGGTGAGCAACTCGACGTCCTTGCCGTCCGCGGCCATCAGCAAGGCATTGCCGATATCGCCCTTGGTGCGCGCCCATTGCATGCGGTTGGGAAAACCGTCGTAGATCCGCGCTGCCGTCTCGAAGCTCTGCACGGCCTTGGCGTAGAACGTGGCGTCGCCACCAATCCGGCCCTGGCTGTAGAGGGCAAAGCCGAGGTCGTAATTGATATTGGCCCACTCCTCCGGGTCGGCGTCCTTGGAGTAGGCGGGGAGCGCGGCTTCCAGCATGTCGGCTGCTTGCGCCAGCAAGTCCAGGTTGGATGTATTGTCGCCCAGGATCGACAGGGTCTGGCCGAGCACGCGCCGCGTCTGGCCGATCTCCGTGACATCACCGCCTTTCGTCTGCCCGTCGAGCGCCGCCCGCAGCGCGTCGACCGATTGCTGCAGCAGTTGATCGTCAGAGGCCAGCTTGCCTGACATCATCAACGCGCAGCCGAGGCGGAATTCCGTCTTGGCCCAATTGGCTGGGTCCTTGTCGCGGGTGCGAACCCTGAGCACCTGACCGTAGACATCGATCGCCTGCCGCAGGATCGAGATGTCCCCCGCGCGTTCGCCCCAGTTCGATAGCGTGCCTGCAAGGCTGTAGCCGATCGAAGCGAACTCGCGCGGCGCGGCGGTTGCGGTATAGACCTCCCATGCCTGACGATACGCGGTCACCGCCTGAATGTAGTAATCGGTTCCCGTATCGAGATCGCCGAGCGTGTCGTTGACCGATCCCAGATTCTGCTGCAGCGAAGCCCAGTCGAGCGGCAGTTTCTCACGCGGATATTCGGACAGAGCGGCCTGGTACGCGGTGGCTGCCTGCATCAGCAGTTCCTTGTTCTTCTGCTTGGCGCCGAGGCGTTGCAAGGCGTTGCCGAGCGTCAGCTGGCCGTTGGCCCAGCTCGCCGCGGCGTGCTCGCGCGTCCAAACCGTAAGCGATGCCAGGGCGGCGTCGCGAGCCTGCTCAAGCGTGGCGACATCGCCGTTAATGGTTCCGATCGATTCCAGCGCCGTGCTCAGATTATTCTGGATTGTCGCCCATTGCGCCGGCGCGCGTTCCCTGGTCATTTCGCCGGTCGCCGCCTGATAGGCAGCAACCGCCTGCTGCATGGTCGCGATATCCTTTTCGCGCTCACCGAGGCGGTAGAGCGCAGCACCCAGATTGACCTGGCTCAGCGCCCAGTCGAGCGGCACGCGCTCTCTGTTGTATTCCGTCAATGCCGCACGATGCGCTTCGATTGCGGCGCGAAAACTGTCCGATGTGGTCTGGCGTTCGCCGATCTCGGACAGCACGATGCCGAGATTGTTCTGCGTCGCCGCCCATTCAAGCGGCAGTTTTTTCGACGACTGTACCTCGAGCGCCGAGCGGAAGGCCCCGACTGCCCGCTCAAGCAGTGCCGTCCCGTTCTCGCGCTGGCCGAGCCGCCAGTAGACCGTGCCCAGATTGCCATAGGTCGATGCCCAGTCGTCAGGGTAGGCGTCATGCGTATAGACGGTCAGCGCCTGCTCATAGGCGGCAGCTGCCTTGTCGAGGTTGTCGCGGCCGGCTTCCCGTTCGCCCAAAGTAGCAAGCGTGGCGCCCATATTGTTCTGGGTGGCCGCCCAAAGCAGCGGCAACTTTTCGCGGGTGACATAGGTCAATGCCTGTTCATAGGCTGTCAGGGCCTGGGCGAGATACGCATTGTCGCCGGAGAAGTCCCCTTGTTCCGACAGAGCGTTGGCCTCTGCCGCCTTGTAGTAGAACGCATCTTCGTCGCTCCATTTGGCAGCTTGCTCGAAGGCCTTGGCGTAATCCTGCGCAGCCTCCTTGAAGTTGAAGGAGATTTCATAAGTCCTGGCACTGCTGGCGAAGACCTTTGCGAATTCCAGCCGCTTTGCCTTCAGCTCGGCCTCGGCCTGGTCGACCGTAGACGAAAGTTCGCCGATGCGGGCCTTGGCCTGCTCGTTGAATTTCTGCGCCGCTTCGAGCGCGCCTTCCTGAACCGCCTGTTCGGCGAGTTTCGATAGCCTGGCAATTTCGGGGTCCGGGTTTTTCAAAGTCTCGCGTTCAGCCAACACGTGTTTCAGCCGTTCGGTCTGGCCACGCAGCAGCTTGTCGAGCTCAGCCGGATCCTTGGGTATGTCGACCCCGAGCGCCTTCAGCATGGCGTAGAGCCCATCCATCGGCACCTTGCCGTCACGCGATATGGTTTCGATCTGGCGGCGCTCCGGCTCGGGTAGCGTCGAGATGGTCAGCAGGAGCTGGCGCCGCTCCCTGAGGATTTCGCCCTCATCACCTTTCGGCGCCTCGGCGGGGGTACCGAAATAGAGCAGCCGGCGCAGGCTCTCATTGACCCAGGGCCGCTGCTGGCCATTGGTCTTGAGATAGACCTCCTCGCCGATCATGCGCAGAACGGTGCCGAATTCCTCGCCGCCCATCGTGTCGATGTGGCGCAGGATCGCTGCCGCATAGGGGCTGTTGCCATCGGCCGGACCGTCCAGCGCAACCTTGCCGGGCTCGGCGGCAAAGGCGATGACCTGGCCGAGGCTGCCGTCGACCGAGCCCTTGGCGTCGGCGCCGCCCTTCAGGGAAACCACGCCGCGCGTTTCCCCGAGACCGCCGGCGCCGATCGGCTTGCCTTCGTCGCCCGGCGCCAGCTTCAGGAGCGTGCCCGGCGGGAACGGATCGTTGCGGCAGGCGTCCAGCAGAACGATGGTGACCGGCACCTTGGCCTTCAGTTCGGCGACGATGGACGACAGCGGCACCAGCTTTTCGCCGGCATTGTCGAGCGCCGAGATATCGGCATCGACAGGGACCAGATAATTCTCGCCGCCGGCTTCGATGCCGTGGCCGGAATAGTAGATGATGGCGACATCGGCGCCCTCGGCATCGTCGACGAAGCCTTCGAGTTCGCGCCGCAATTTGCGTGCGTCGCGATTGGTGGCGACATTTGTCTCGAAGCCGAGCCTGTCGAACATCTCCTCGAGGGCGCGGGCGTCGTTTTCCGGATTGGGCAGTTTGCCGACATGCTGGTAGTCGGACTGACCGATGATGAGCGCGACGCCTTTCAGCGCCTTCGGCTCTTCAGCCAAAGCGGGGCCAAACGCGCATAGGCACAGCGCCAGTGCCGCAGCGATTGCCGCGCACATGCGCCCTGTCGCACCTGCCGTTCGCCCAAAGAGCATTCTCTACCCCAAAACCCAACGCTATCTTCCGCAGGCGAGATGGCATCATGATGGCCGGCCGATGGCAAGTCCTTGGGCGAGCTGTGTTCTTGTCATGGATATGCGTACGAGGCGGCTGGCTTTCAGCGTGCGAGCGGTAGTGTTCAGCATGCCGGATACGGCCAGTCCGGCCTGTTCATGAGTTGACAGGTCCGGACTTGTTGAGCAGTCGTCCGGCCCCGTAGAGCCTCTTTCTCTCAATGTTTCCGGGCGAGGGGGCCACGGTTGGATGCGCGGGATTGGCACTTTTGCGTCAGCCGGCTTTTTTGGTCCGCAACGAGACCCCGACTTCGCGACGCATCTTTTTAAAATCGAAGGAATGAACTGGTGCTGCGAGAGAGGATTGAACTCTCGACCTCTCCCTTACCAAGGGAGTATTCTTTTTCTGCAAAGTGTTGTTCCTTATGCCTTCTTTGCCTTAGCGTTGAAGTCGTCCCCCAGAAGTCCCCCAGGCAGGCGATCTATGGTATGAGAAAGCTCGCTCACATTTACGTGGGCGTAGCGCATCACCATCTTCTCCGACTTCCATCCACCAAGGCGCATTAGAGCTCCGAGGTCTCGGTTGGCGGCATAGTGCCAGGTTGCCCAGGTGTGGCGACAGTCGTGCACTCGAAAGTTCGCAATTTTGGAGCGGGTTAGAGCCGCCCGAAAGGCGGTCCCGATACGCGTACCGGCCGAGGTGTCGCTGAATGATCGTAGGGGAGCGTAGGGCTCGCCGTCGGGGCGCCTAAACACACAGCCCTTCTGATGCTTAATATTCTCTAGGGCGTTGATGACGCGGGGGTGAAGGGGAACGCCACGGGACTCGCCATTCTTTGTTTTGGGGAAGCTGACATGGGCCCGCTCCAAGTCGACATTCTTCCAATCGAGCCAGAGCGCTTCGCCAATCCTTGCGCCTGTGTAAATTAGAAATATCACCAATGGCCTCAGAGCCCGCCCGCAGCTGATTATCAACCTATCGGCTTCATTGAGCGTCAGCCAGCGAACGACACCGTCCGGTTTTTTGGGGCGACTGATGATTGGCATAGCGCACCACCCGCGCTTGGCAGCGTGCTTCAATACCGCACATGATGGCGTGAAAAATTGACGGTCGCGCGTAGCTGGTGACGCCTTTGCGTAGTGCTTCTTGGCGCCCGCCTCGATCTCTGCCAAGCCAATCTTTCCGAGCGGCGTCGTTGCGAAGTGACCCAACGGCTTGTCAAGAAAACGCCCTGACCCACCCTCCTCCAGGTAGCTTAACGCTGCTTCGGCGAATGTTTTTGAAACGGCACGACCGTAAAGGGACTGCTGGTAGACTTCTGCTTCACGTTTGACACGGAACTCTTCGGCAATGCGGATTCCGCGGATCGTTCCCCGGAGGATAAGGAAGGGCGATTTTTTTCGCCGAACGAGTTTGAGGGGCATGGCAAGACCTCATAGAGTTCTTCGACAGCTCGCGCGGAAAATATGACGCAGCGACCCATCTTCTTTCCAATTTGGTATTTGCGAACGCCTTCCGTCACTGGAAAGACCGAACCTGCGAGATCACGAGCCGTTACAAATGCAGGAAAATCAACCATCACAAATAATACCGATACTCGGAAGCCATATGCAGGATCGTTGATCCATATATCTTCCTGGACACTTGTATTTCCGACGCATATTTTTCTATCAATTTCTCTTTATCAGCTTCCTTCATCCATGATGAAAAATAAAAGCCATATTTACTTGAGTTATCATGTACAAAGGCAGTCGGAATCGTTGTTAGTACCTCAATACTTGTACTTCCAAACCTATCCCTAGCAAGATGCGGGCCCGATGATATCATCTTCTTAAACAGATCGACTAAGAAGGATTCAAAAGTTATCTCCGAGGGCGATTCTGTAGCTGAGAAGATTCCACGCGCTGCTGGCTGGTGCGTCATTCCGCCGAAGTTGATGACGGCTTGGCACGCCTCCGACGGCCTATCGGTACAGAGGAGCGCAATTGCAACACGAACGCCATCTAGCAATGTGGAGTGTGGTCCGTTAACACCTCTGGCACCGTTGAAAGACAGAAGTTTGGCTTCGCTGAGCGAGCGATACATCAGCGCAACGAGGCTCTCAGGCCTCCCTAAGGCTTGAGACAAGCCCTTTACCAAACCAGCCTTTTTCATCGCCTGACACGACCCCGACGCTAAATGCAATTTGACATTTAGCCCCATTGCGAGCTAGACGCAATATCTAAATGTCATTTTCCACTAAGCGGGCGGGAAGACTTTGGAAGCCATACCGGATCAGACTATCAGCGCGCGACGAAAGGTACACTATGGCCAAACGCATTGTCAGATTAAAAGAGATTATTTTTCGCTCCGGACTAACGCGGAGTTCAATTTACAAACTCGCCGCTGAAGGAAAATTTCCGGCCCCCCTCAACATAAGTGAGCGTGCGGTTGGATGGTTGGAGAGCGAATTCGAAGATTGGTTGGACTCAAAGCACGCCGCTCGCGAGGAGGTGCGGAAACGCCAGAGATGATACACTCCGTAGCAAGTGAAAGGCGGGGCGGCTCAGGGCCGCCGACAACGGAGCCCCAGCCGGCTAGCTGCGTTCCGCACCGTCGTCCGTCGCAGGGCCTGAAAAGCCCTTTGCGCGAAGTCCCCCGTCTCGCTCGATTTTTGCCGAAGCAATTCGAGCTCGGAGGGCGTCAGCATCGCGGAGGTTGTTGAGGATTTGCTCCGCTTCGGAGCCGGTGAGGGCTGACGGCCGGAGGTTGAATTTTTGCCTGACGACATCGCCATACCTCCTTTCCATCTCTCGGATTTGCTCTCGGCTCGCCGCCGTTTTTAGCGGAGCGCGCCGCGTTTACAAGCATCACCTTCCCAACGACCTTGCCGCTGACGTCGTCGGCGATGACATACCGTCCGCCCTTGGTGACGGGCCTGTCAAATAGTGGTCGGGCAACCCGGCGCCCCACCGCCTTAGCACCGGTGGCATGCCTGATTTGCCTGCACCACACGGGTGATCGACGGATGCTCCGAGATTGGCGACATAGAATTCCTCGAGCGTTGTCAGGGATAGCATTATGTCCCTTCGCCTCGAGAGCGACGACTGGCGCAAACAGCACGTCCGGGCCAAAGGCTGCCTTCGCCTGCTTGAGCGCTTCGGTTGTCACAACGTCGGGCACCAGGCGCACGGCCGCTGTGTTGTCACCGGCCTTTGCGGATTTATATGCAGCATGCGCCTTAATCGGCTGATCGTTGCGGCAGGAAGCAATCTGCACGGCATCAGCCGGGATGCCGTTGCGCGTAGCGGATGCACATTGACCGAAAGTTGGGCATCGTCGGGTGCGGCTTCGCGGCAGGCGCCGGTTGCGGCTTCGGGCGCAGCTGCGCCAGCACTTCCTGATTTCGCTTTAAGTCTTAAAACGAACACGGCTGCTACCGACGATTTACCTTTCATATGGCCAACTACAATCAGCGCGTCCCTGCGCTCAGCTGCGAGGTCGGTCAAATTGTACCGATTGCGCGCGGCTCAAAAGCCGCGGCGGGTAAGCGGCGTCCAATGGAACACGCTCGGCGCTTTGCCTGAGAATTTCGGCGCCGAATAAACACTAGTTCGTTACGAAAGTTGATATTCACTCAGAAGCCCAAGTAGTGCATCTCGACAACTGTAAGCGTTCCCCGGCGATCCGAGGCTAAGGCCCTGCCCTAGCAAGTCAACAGAATCGCTTCTAAAAGCGACTCATTCGCCATCACAACATTGGACGGTTCTGGAAGTTGGCGGCGCGCCTTGAACCTGCTGTTCAATCAATTCTCGGTTGTTGACCACTATTGGCCTTCATAGGCTTTTTGCGCCGCGCTGCGCTTGATTTGCGCTATCGTCGATTAACCATAGGCCGCAAACTGTTTGACTTAGCAGCACGTTCTCAACATCAGAGCCAATGAATGAGGTGGTCCAGTTTTAACATGCACGATACCGCTTTCGGCGGGGGCGATTTAGCATAGCGAAAAGTGGAAGTTGCCAGACGTCACAGGCGCTCGGTGAACACTGATTTTGCTAACGGCATTTGCTAACATTTGCTAACATTATATTCGCTGTTTTAGCGGCCGGTATTCCGCGGCTTTCCGCTCACGTAGGAGGCTGCAACAGCCTAGGTCAGTGCTTTCGGATGCTAGTGGCATTCCGCGGCGGTCCAAAGCTACGGGTTCTCGTAGGTCAACAAAATCACCTAAAAAGCATCCGTTTAGCCATCATGAAATTAAACGTTATGGGACGCTCGCGGCGCGCCATAGACATGCCATCCAATCCATTCGTTTGTTGACTAATGTTGACTTTCGTAGCCTTCAATTTGTTGCGTTTTTTGAACGACCAAGGGCCGGGGTGTTGGCATGAGAGCTAAGGGCTTTTGGAGACCATCAGCAATGGGTGCTCTGGCTGTACCATGGAGCCGAAAACACTGGCGAAACGAAGGGGCTTCAGTATCTCGAAATGGACAATACTGGACGTCTATATCAAAATCGAATGCGCATTTTCGCACAGCGCTCGCCCGCGGAGAAACCAGGATGCCAAAGTGATCGCATATGCCATACATCGGCATCTGTGCCCCTGCGCTGGCTATCCAAAGTGGAGATGCTGTGCTTGGTCTACGGACGGTCAACTGTCTTAAAGCAGGCACCACGCACGTGGAATGATCTGGGGGGCGGCGTGTCGCAGCCGAGCTACTTGTTCGGAGCCTCCGCGCTGAGCAGCGAACGCATCAATGCGGCCTGGCTGCACACCCGTTCTTGTCTAAAATGCGCTGCAGCTGAGTACGCAGCGTGTTGACGGTGACGGGAAGGGCAGGTTGGGGAAACGCTGCATCCTCGTGGAGCCGTTTCCTGCCCATCCTTTACTGCGAAGGTCATAGACTAAAGTATTGGGCTCGCCCGCCTTCGGCACGATGGCTCACATCCGACGACGGTCGCCATATTCCAACTCGACGTGAGGGAAAATTCAGAGAACGTGGCTGCCTTTGGTCGCACGATTGTCGCCGAGGCCACTGAAAGCGCCAACAATAGGAGCCGTCATCGTGGCCGACCTTTCCGAACGGGAAACTGGCATTGCCGACCACGGATTGCCCGCCAAGGCGCTGGGCTCGGTCGAGGTCGACGTCTCTTCTCTGACGCCCGGAAGATCGCTGGTCGTGAACTGGAACGGCAAGCCCGTCGTCGTGCGCAACCGTACCGAAAAGGAGTGCAAGGATAGCGAGGCGGTCAATTTGACCGACCTCAAGGACCCACTCGCCCGCAACGCCAATTTGCCGGCCGATGCGCCGGCGACCAATGCCAACCGCACCACGCCGGGCAAGGAAGCCTGGATTGTGATGGTCCAGGTTTGCACGCATCTGGGCTGCATCCCGTTCGAACAGGAAGGCGATGTCGGCGGCTGGCTCTGTCCGTGCCACGGGTCGCAATACGACACCCCAGGCCGCATCCGCAAAGGCCCGGCACCGGAGAACATGGCGGTGCCCGTGTTCCAATTCATTTCCGACACCAAGATCCGTATCGGCTGAAAGAGGACATGTCGATGAAGGAGGGACGTTCGACCTATAAGCCCAGGACCGGTATCGAGCGTTGGTTCGACGCCCGCCTGCCGCTGCCGCGGTTGGTGCATGATTCCTTCATCGTGTATCCCGTCCCTGGCAACCTGAACTACGCTTATACGTTCGGCGGCATTCTCACGGTCATGCTAGCGGCACAGATCCTGACCGGCGTCGTTCTGGCCATGCACTATGCGGCCGACACCACTCTTGCTTTCAATTCGGTAGAGAAGGTCGTTCGCGACGTAAATTCGGGCTGGCTGCTGCGCTCCCTTCATTCGAATGGCGCCTCGTTCCACTGGGACTTTGAGCTCAGCTCCGCCACTGTTTTGGTTCCGAATGGTGCAACTGATCTCGGAGTTTGTAATTCCGCTGATGATTGAGGCGCCTTTCAGCACCCGCTGCCTCCGTTCGCGGCGATGCTCTTCATCAACCATGTGACCTCCATCGGTCACCCCCCGGCCCTATGGTACGCCCACCGGCGAACAACTGTCCATCTCGGGCGTCGCTCGGTAGCCGGACGGCATAGATGCCCGTTGCGCTGGTGAATTCGCCGACCAGACGCGAACAGACCCGAATGGTCCCGTCCAGCGGTGTCAATCCGGCAGCAGCATCTCCTCTTCATCAGCCGCGGCCTCGAACAGCAGCCGGAAGTCATTACCTGGCATTTTGCCATCCATCGCAGATAGGCAAGCCTCGGCGGCCAGTCGCCACTTGGGGCCACGATTGGACCACTTTAGAAGCTCCTCCGCGGCGGCATCAACTCGGTTGACACCAAGGCGAAGCCCCGGGCGCTCAGTCTTCACATAAACCGGAGGGTTGAACCAACGGTGGGGCATCAAGCCTCTCGAACGTCAAAGGCGATGAACAGTCCCCAAACGGAGGCTGATTTGACGATCATTTCGACCAACTGGCAGTCAGTCTCACGAAGATCATGGCCGCGCTCGCGCACCGCTGCAATGGTCGCCTTCACGGAAATTATATTGCCCGGTTGAGAACCCAACAGGACCTCGCGAACCAACTCCTTGGCCGTTCGCTGTGCAGGCCGAACAGGTGCTTGAATGTCCATCCCATCCTCCCAGAGAGATAGAACGTCAACCAGCTATTCTGTGGTGCATCTTCCGAGAAAGGCAAGTGCCGGAAACGTACAAAACAGGTTGTTTAGGGGCGCAATTCCCTTCGACCGATTTGCGCTTCGTTATCGTGGCGACGGATGGCGGTGCTCGGAGCGTCTCGGAGCCGTGCACCTCAACTCGACGACATCGACCCGAGGCGCACGCTGATCCGAGGAGCAGGACGAGGGAGGCTGGGACCGAAAATGTGAGTCTCCTTTGTGGTTCGACGCCGTTGCGGCGTCGAATCCGAATCCCGAGGAAAGGCACTTGTTCCTGTAGAGAGCGGAATTGAATGTCATGATCCATGCGCACCAGTCTTGGGTCTCGAATGCGATGCCGGAGCGCTTCAACGACCACCGAACCGCAGGCAAGGGCAAGCGGCCGGCAGCGGCCAGGAGGGCGACCAGAGCGCCGACAAAGAAAGGAAGGAGGTAAGCAAATATTCGCTTCCGCTAATTTAAAGGACCGCACTTGTGGTCCGCAGCGAAGTTAAACTTTGTCAACATGCGGCCTTTTTTGCCGCAGCGGCGCCATATGGCTTTCGACCAGGCGCACGTGCTCGGCCTCGACAGCAGCGCCTACGAAGCGATCCTCAACGCGGTCGTCCGCCGTAACGACCACTTGGCAAACTGATCATGTCGCGGTGCTAAGGGCGAGAGACAACGATAGAACAGGTCTTCCTTTGTTTGGCAGCCCTGTAATCAGCTTCCCACGGCAATGCTTCGATGTCGGGCTTGTGCCCAGCTTCACGGTAGGCGGCCTGAGCCAGGTAACTTGCTTTGTCCCGCTCCACAAGGCAGACAAACGGCGGATTTCCCGGGCACCTGTAAAGGCCTACAGCTTTTTCCATGCAATAGGTGTCCTACGGGTGCTCGAGCATGTCGTCCTTCATTGCGATGACAGAACAAGAGAGAAGATAGCATCGGCCCGGCACCCCTGTAAGGTTTTCGGCGAGCTTATTAATGTGGGGTTTACCATTGCTTTTGAGGGTGGCTGCGATGGTTGCAACGCATACGGATATCGCTCTGGCGGCCCTTCAGGCCACCTTCCTATCTCGGCAGCGGTCCATGGCCGGGACCACCGCACTTCGCAGGGAGATGGACAACTCGACAAAGAATGCGGCTTCACGCGAACTGCTGAAGCGCCTTCCGTCAACGTCATCGCGACGACGTGGCGCGAGGCAGGGAAGATGCCGACCCGGCTCCTGTTGCCGTGTCCGCGTTACAGGCCGACGTTCTCCGCTCTGCATTCCGAAACCTAGTCAAGGAAACGGGTGTGCCTGAGTGTCAATGGTGCGATTTTTTGGCGGAGACGGCTGATGGCCAAGGTTCCCGAAGGCCTTTGCCGGCCGTTGGCGCATCGTCGGTATGGATGTTTGGGGCAACGACTTCCTCGATCTGGTCGGCGGAAGCACATCTGAATTCAAAGGCTTGGCGGATGGCGAGATCGCCTTCAAGGCGGCCCTCACCGGAGGGGTACCCAGCGCGGTCGGCCGCCCAGCCATGCATGTAGATGAAGAAGGTCGCCCATTGCGAGGAAACGGTGCCGTTGAAGCGCGAATATCGCTCCCTTCCTCGGCTGGTGTGATCGGTCGACCTGACTCAAGGACTTCCTGCTGCAGAAGGAACCGAAGCGGCGCGGCATCGTTGATCCTTAAGTTCAGTCGCAGACGGGGCTTCAAGTCTGGTTGATGATCTTGATGCTTTCGAGGGACCGATTTTATGGCTGGCAGCGCCATCGAGCAGGCGAACACAGGCTCGCCATCGGAGAGTCTGGCGGCCTCACCTGTGGAGACACAACTGGCGCTTGGAGACTTGGCCCGCGCAAACGCTGGCGGTCGCCTTTGGGTCATCGCCGCTTCGGTTCCGCTCCTGTTCATGATCAGCGGGCTTGTCATTCGGTATGCTGCATTCCATTCAGTCTCGGCAGTGCCAGGCTTCGAAGCTTATGCGCGTGCGCTCTGCAGGTGGGACTGCGCGTGGTATGTGGACATTTCCGAACACGGCTACGAGCGTTTTCCCATTCCAGGCCAAAGCAACGTCGGACGCTGGGGCTTCTTTCCATTGTATCCCATGCTCGTGAGGACCCTTCGGTTTGCTTTCCCTTTTTCCACGATTCTGATCGCGACGATCACCTCGACTGCGTGCAGCTATGCCGCCTGCCTTGTGGCATGGCCACTTCTGGAGAAGAACGTCCGCGCTTACATACTGTATTGCGCTTTTCTGCTTAGCGGGCCGTTCTCCTTCCACTTCACCACGTTCCTTACCGAACCTCTTTTCGTGCTCCTGACGTCGTGCGTCTTTTTGGCACTCAAGCGCTCCAACTACCTGGCCGCTGGCGTTACATGCGCTTTGCTGTCGGCAACGAGGCTGGTCGGGGTCCTTGCTGTGTTTGCAATGGTCAATAAAATGTTCGAGCAGCACCGCCAGCAGGGCGGGTCGGCGGTGTCTTTCCCGCGATGGGTACTTGGTCGTCCGGATATGCTGGTAGCTATCTTCATCTCGCCCGCCGGCCTGTTTGCTTACATGCTCTTTTTGTATCTCACTGTCGGGGACGGGTTTGCTTTCTTGCACGTCCAGCGCGCGTTTGGCCGGGTTGCTGGCGATCCGCTCCTTTTTCTATGGGACGGTCTCGCTGCTGTTCCGACAAAAGGCTGGCTGCCCACGGCGCCGCAATGGAGCGCGCTCGCAGCGATTATAGGGCTGACCCTATCGGTCGTTCTGGCGGCCCGCAGGCGATATGGCGCTGCGCTCTTCTGTGCGAGCAGCATCATCCTGCCGTTGATCACCAACCTGGCTTCCATGGTTAGATACGTCATTGGGCTTGCGCCGCTGCTGATGTTGATTGCCGAGCTGCTGTCGGTATCGAAGCTGACCTATCTGGTGATTTTGGCTCTTTTCCTGAGCGCATCTTATTTCATGACTTTGGCGTGGATTGGAGGCTATCTTGCCCTGGTCTGACAGCCTGTCACTCTATGGCCGTGCTGGCTCGACTCGCGGCTACGCGCTGGCGTTGGTTCTGGCCGTGTCCGAGATCATCATCCTCGCACTCGCTCTCAATCCAGATGTCAACGCCGATTATCGGGCCTATTACATCGATCGCACGACAACGTGCCTCAATCGCGATGCGGTTGGCAGCTACACTCCTGGCCAGACGGTATCGTTTCGATCCGACGGCGCCAAACAAGCAGCCGGCATGATGGTCTGCGGTTGGTCGGGCCCGGTAGCCGACGGAACCCATTCGCTGGGCGAGACCTCTCGGTTGAGACTGGAAATACCTCAGCTTCGCGACGAGCTTACGGCAACGCTACAAATGTCCGCCGTCATTCGTCCACCACAGACCACCCAAAGGGTAATCATCTCGGTGAACGGAGTTCGCGTACACGAGGTAACACTGTCGAGCAAAGACCCGACGACGATCTCGTTCGCGATCCCGCACGCAGCGTTTGCTAGCGCAAAGGTACTCGAAGTGACTTTCGATTATCGCGACGGGATTCCGCCAAGCCCAGCCGCCAGCAAGATCTACAAACGCGCTATTAAATTGGTATCGTTTCGGCTCGACGCCGGCTAGAGAGCACTTCACCGTTTTGTGCAAACGGTGAAGTGCTCTAACTCTTTATTTAACGCAATTCCGGAAGGAACACCGTTTCACGACTTTCTGGAGTTGCCCTATTTCAGCAGCACAACAGTTCCGTGATCATCCATGTGCCTGCACCTCCCGGATGGAGGAGAGCCGTCGCGTGCCTCCTCGCCGCTGGCCGGCAGCCAATCGCGATAGGGTAGAGCGCGGCGGGCTCGAGATCATTGGTCGCCGGGATTGCGGCACTGCGCAGCGTCCGCCGGGGTCACGTTTTCTTTTGCGCGTCGTTCGCCTCGAACGGCTGATCGGTACGGGACGCAGGGCTCCCTTCGGAACGGAAGATTAATGAAATTAGGGCTTGTCTGCGGCGACAAACCATTCGGTGATCACCACCCTGCGTAGAGGGCACATCACTGATCGTCACGTCGTCCTGGTCAAAATTATCTGCATGAGATCGTTTCTTGCGTTGGCCGTGATTCAGCAAGCGGCTTTGGAGCAGTTCACGTTACCGTGAAACGGTGTTTTTAGAACGAATCGTTCTGGCGGATTGCGTATCAGCCATCGCCGGTCTGATCGGGAATGTGTTCCGCAAAGACCCATCGGTCGAGCACGACGAAATTGATCCCGGGTACAAGCAAGCAGGTAATCATGATGGGAAAGATGAGGGGCAGGCCCAGCTTCGCCGTCAAAAGCGCCGGCGCGCCATAGGCGATCGCCAAGCCGATCGCCGCCAGCAAGAGAAAACGCGGAGCCTCTGATCTGTGCGACCCGCGCGACATGAAGGTTACTGACCTGTGCGCGAGATAGGAAAACAACGCCGCGGCTGCGTAAGCTGCAAGGGACGCTCGGACGGGGCTGAAGCCGAACCGTTCCGATTTGACAAAGGCGGTTGCCAAGGCGGCATACAGGATTGTGGCGGCGATGCCGACCAGGCCGAAGCGGGCCAGAAGCTTTAGGGTGCCGCCGCCGGCAGATCGATGCTCAGACACGCCCACTACACGCATACTGGGCTCCAAGCGGCAGCAGCGCCAGGGCACGCTCAACCTGTCTGGCGAACCCGCCGGTCGACGGGAGCAGCAGGAAGTGCTCGGATCGAACCTCCCTAAAGCCTGCTTGTCGAAAGAGGGCCACTGCTCTGACCGCGTTGAGCAGGACCGCGTCTTGGTCGAACGGACACCGGAGCACCGCCAGACGCGTCAGCGGATTATAGGGATTGTGCTCGATGATGCAGGCGACGCCGCCTTGCCGCACGACCCGTCGCATCTCGCGAAAAAAATCGAGCCAGGATGCGGGCGAAACATGATGAACAACACAACTGGCAAAGGCCAAGTCGAACACGCAGTCGTCATAAGGCAGGCCCGTCGTGGTGCATGTCCTATAGACGACGCCCGGATTGTCCTCGCTGGCGCGCTGGATCGACCCTTGCGAGACGTCGCAGCCATCCAGGCGATCGAAAGCGCCGTCTAGATAAGGATGGAGCGAACCGACACCGCAACCCACATCAAGCGCCCGCACCATGGCTCCCCGGCGACGAAGTCCTCGCTCGGAGACTAGGCGCCGCAGCAGGTCGGCCTTTGCAGCCAAAAAGAAATCGTGCTTGAGTCCGGAAAAGCTGATCGACCCATCGATCGTCTCTGCATAACTGGATCTATAGCTGTCGAAGAGTTCGGCCACCGGGAGCGACTCCGTTGTTGGGCTTGCGAAATGATCTCCGGCGCCCACCAGCGATGGCAGGCACCGGCTCGTCGAAGCCGGTAAGCCGATTGATCACGTAAAGAGGGCGGCGTTTCACCTCGGCGTGGATACTACCGACATAGAGGCCGACCACGCCGGTCATGAAAAGATTGATGCCACACAGAAACGATACGATCACCACGGTGGACGTCCAGCCGGCAATGACGCCGGTCTCAAAAATCCAGGCGAACACGGCGTAAGCGCCAAAGGTCAGGGCAAGTGCGGAAATCGCCGATCCGCCCCAAAGCGCAAAGTGGAGCGGCTTTTCCGAGAAGCTGACAACCGCGTGAACGGCAAGGTGCATCATCTTCCAGAAAGGGTATTTGGTCTGGCCGATGGTCCTCGGAGGGCGTTCGAATGGCACCGCCGCTTGCTTGAATCCCATCCAGCCGAACATGCCTCTGACGAAGCGATCATGTTCAGGCATGTGTCTGAAGACGTCCAGCGCATGGCGGCCGACCAGGCGGAAGTCCCCGACGTTGCGCGGGATGTTGACCGCCGTCATCTTCTCCAGGAAACGGTAGAAAAGATCGGCGCTAAGCCGCTTGAACCACGATTCGCCTTCGCGCTTAACACGGCGGGCGTACACGATCTCGAAACCTTCCTTCCACTTTGCCACGAGATCAAGAACGACCTCCGGTGGATCTTGCAGGTCGGCATCCATGACGATGACGGCATCCCCCGCAGCAGCATCCATGCCTGCCGTGATCGCAATCTGGTGTCCGAAATTACGGGAAAGCTCGATAAGCCGGAAGCGAGGTTCGGCGGTGACCACCCGCCGAAGGTATTTGACGCTGCCGTCATGACTACCGTCATCGACGAAAATCGCCTCGGTCTCTCCGTCCAGCCGACTGATCAGTGATCTGATCCGTTCGATCAGTCGCGGCAGCACTTGTTCTTCATTATATATCGGCAGGACCAGCGAGTAGCGCGGCGACGCGTTCACTCCCGTCCCGACGCTTTGGATCACAGAGGCTCGCATGCGGATGAAAATGAAGAGCCCGCACCAAAGTTCCATAAGGTGTAACTAATTTAGAAACTTTAGATATGGCGACTCGGTTGGAAAGGCAGGCGCGTGTGAAACTGGTTGACAGGCGCGCAGCCTACTTCGACGAGAAAACAGTTCGCCGGATCTAAAGGTTATCGTCTAGCTGCTTAACCCGCTATTGGGGAAGCGTCCGCCCAACGCGACCTCGGACACGTTCCGCACATTCCGACGGACTCAAAATCCAGTCGCAACGCTACCTACAAGCGCTGCAGACCCTTAATCCCTTATCGAGATATCGTGAACGGCCGGAGCATCATGGTTCTGAGCCGGATTCCGCGTCTTTAAAAGCAAAAATCCCGCAACAACTGAGGCAGACCGCATATACGTCCGATTAGCCCAAACTGTGTGGCTGCGGGGCAGCGCCCGCGCGGTGGCTGGCGCCGGTCGGCCAAGCAGAGTCGCTTGTAAATAAAATTCCTCCGAGCGGCGCAAACGGCCATTCTTGTTCGCTCTGGACATTGAAGCTCACAATCTCGGCATCCTCGCTAGGGGCGGCTTGAGGTGGCGCCTTGCGGAAATCCAACAACCGTGGTCGGCCGTGGCAACCAAAAGCCGAGTCCTGCATTGTAGTAGATGCTGTTATACCAACTCCCTATGTGCTGTTCTCGATGCGGTGCGCGCGGCCATGATTATGAGCACTGCACGCATCTGAACCATGGCAGCCTCTCCGAGGCGCCTGCGCCTTCCACCCAGGGCGATGAACGGCACAACCAACAGGTTCCGGTTAGCAATCCAACCCAGATCGCTGGGCCGGGCCGAATATTTTGACACTGATTGAAGTCGTGCGCCTGCAGCGTCAGTTCGCGGCACTGGAAGCCATTCGCCCGCTCGGTCCGTCCAGACGGTCAGAAGGTCCAGAAGGCCCGTCCGCTAGCTCCCGGCCAGCGGGCGTTCTCATACAAGAGACCGCAGATTACCCCGGAACAGGCCGCGGCGTCCTCCGGCGGACTGTATCTGCGGCTCGGCTCGCGGCGTCGCCTCCGAAGCAATCTGCCCGTCGGCTGTTAGCAAGCGCGGCATTCCAGATCGAACCGGAACGAATGTAGCAGTTGCCCAGTTTCAGTAACGACGGGACACGTCAAGGAGAATTCAAATGACACGCCGACCAAAAATTTTGGCCAGCACTGCACTCGGTTTGCTGATCGCGTCCGCGCCGTTCGGGCCCTTCGCGCCCCTCAGCAGCGCCGCCTCCGGTTCCGCACGGTTCGTCGCATCCCCACCGCCGATCTTTATCAAGTTAAAATGCAAGGAGGGCGAGTCCGCCGAAGCCTGCGCGCTGAGGCAGCAGGCTCCGGCCGAAAACGCTGCTCCACTTCCAGCGACCGAACCACAGCCTGCTCAGAAACCGCAGGAGCAGCCAAAAGAGGCAGCACCTGCGTCCGAGGCAGCTCCCGTTCCAGAATCCACCCCACCGGCCGAACCATCCGCGAAGGAACAGCCTGGTCAACCGGCCGCGCCGGCGCCGGCGTCCGAGGCCGCGCCAGCGCAGCCGGCCCCCGACAAATCGGCTCCAGTTAAGCAAGTCCAACCACCTGCGGATAAGACACCTTTGCCCACCCCGGCTCCCCAGGCGCCTGCTACGACCGATCAGCCTGCGCCTGCCCAGGGCGAACAGCCGGCGGAACCTACGAGCAAGCCAGAAAAGAAACCTGCCGCCGAGCAGCCTGCCGCCGAGGCGCCTGCACCAACGCAGCCCGTGACTGGAGAACAACCTTCGACCGATCAGCAGCCTGCAACCGCCCCAGCTAATGGTGAGCCAGCGGCGCCCGCCCAAAGCGAAAAGCCAGTTCAGGGCGAGGCTCCAGCAGATCCGAACGCCGCACCAGTCCTCGACAGCGAAAAAGATGCAAAACGTCCGGGCAAGGACGGCAAAATGCCCGCTCAGCAGAGCGATGGAGGTCAGGCCCCCGCTTCTGCGGCTGCCCCCGTAGACTCCGGACCGCCTCCTGCGGACGACAAGGCAGCGCAGCAGGAAATCAAGCCTGAGAAGATTGTTCCGGTGACGGATGAAAAGGGTACCCGCCGCGACAAGGCCCCGGATAGCCAGGCGCCGGAGCGTCCAAAGGGCGCCGATGTTCTCACCGAAATTGGCGGCCGGATCATCATCCAGTTCAACAACCAGACGATCGTCCAGAGCAACGAAGCTCCGCGAATGAACCGTGGTGCCAAGGACGTATACTACGAGGATCTGCCGGGCGACCGCACGCGCGAGACAATCGTTCGGGACAATGGCATCCAAATCGTCACCATCCGCAACCGCTATGGCGATGTCATCCAGCGATCGCGCATCACGCCCGACGGCCGCGAGTATGTGCTGAGCTATGTCGACGAGAGGTATTACCAGGACGTACAGGATTGGCGCGATCCTGGTGATGACTTGCCACCGATGCGGCTGAACATCCCGCGCAAACAATATATCCTGGAGTCCGATTTGGTCGAGAATGCCGACGACTACTATACCTTCCTGGAGCAACCGCCGGTGGAAAAGGTCCAGCGGCTCTACTCGGTCGACGAGGTCAAGCGCTCGGCGCGTGTGCGCGATATCGCCCGGCGGGTTGATCTCGACACGTTGAATTTCGAGTCCGGTTCGGCGGCGATCTCGGACAGCGAAGTCCAAAAGCTGCAAGGCGTTGCGGACGCAATGGAGCGGCTGCTGAAGAAGAACCCGGCCGAAACATTCTTGATCGAAGGCCATACCGACGCCGTCGGTAGCGACAATGCAAACCTGGCCTTGTCCGACCAGCGAGCAGAGGCCGTTGCCGAGGCCCTCACCACCTCCTTCGGCATCGCGCCAGAGAACCTGACGACCCAAGGCTATGGCGAGCGCTATCTTAAGGTAAACACGACAGGGTCCGAACGGCAGAACCGCCGCGTCGCAATTCGCCGCATCACACCGCTGGTGGCGCCGGTCGCCAGCGCCAACTGACAACGGGTCTCGCGACGCGGAAAAGAGTGCCGAGTCGCGAGACCCTTGCCAGCCAAGCTGATCAATGCTCCGGCCTCCTCTGCTGGCCGAAGATGCTTGTCTTTCAACCCCGGCGCGGCCTGTCAGCCTTCCGTGCGGTTTTACCATTCCACTTGCGGCTAAGTTACATTCGCGCATGTTCAGGCAAGGCTGGGGAAAGCACCATCGTTTGTCATCGAGGCCACTCCGGTTGCGCTCGATGATGCGGGGCAAATCGCGCCTTCTGCTGATGGTCCAAGACCAGCCAAGGAAATCTGCCTGGCCCATGCATTTTCGCGGCCATGCTTGCGCGCGGCGCGACGAAGCCGTCTGTCCGTTTTCACCCCAAGAGCCTCCCGACCGGCGGTCACGCCATCGCCGACTTCTGCCAAATCCGAAATCCTAGTTTAATAGCTATCACCTGTGACCCGAGGTTCCTTGCCGGGGACTTTCGTACGCCTGCTAGCGCCCGAAACTCTTCACGATAGCAGTCCAAGCTTCTGGTGGAGAGGCATAAAAACTGGACATCGGGTTGCGGGCGTGCCGACGGCTCAATTGGGGCCGTCTCCGGACTGTCCGGTTTCGGGTCCGCACTCGCGAAAAGCTAGCTTTTGGCTCGCGCCCGTTGAACCCAGCCCGCATGGACAAAACAGGCCACAATGGATGTGTTTGCCTGACAGATTGATGCGCAGGAACTTGCAAGCGGGTTAGCCACAACGTTCCGATGACGTTTCTGCAGGCGGCGGCGACGATCCCTGAGAGTTTTAGCGTGGACGCGGCGGTTGGCTGCAGTCTGCGCCAAATCGCCGTCGTGAAATATTTCAATGGAGCGATTTCGGAGCACAGGAGTTGAGGACCGTGAGATTATCAATTGTAGGTAGAAACCGATGTCGCTACCTCTAGGTGTTTTGGTTGTCGAAGACGAACCTCTAATCCGCAATGACATCGCGGATTTTCTTCGGAGCGAAGGATTTCTGGTTTTCGAGGCTTCCAATGCCGACGAAGCCATCGCCATACTCGAAACAGGTGTAATGATTCAAGCGATGTTCACCGACATCGACATGCCGGGCAGTATGGATGGCCTGAAACTTTCGGCTGCCGTTCGCGATCGATGGCCGCCCATCAAGATCGTAGCGACGTCAGGTCACCGCGCCATGGCGGCAGCGGATCTCCCGGAAGGGAGCGCGTTCTTCGGCAAGCCATATGACCACGCAGGGGTGGCAACCTGCCTGCGAGGTATCCTGTCGCTCTGATGGCAATGACGGAAGCTGGCCAACCCTTAATGAACGTTTAGGCCACCGAGGTCACTGAAAGATCTATTGCGCAAGGCGATCAGGCTGGACTTTCAGCGTGACAACAAGACCATCCTTTGCCCAGTCGTAGACAATCGAGCCGCGCAGATGACCAGTTACGCTGCGTTCGACCAATTTGCTTCCATATCCCGGAGCCGCGGTCGGCGCCTCGACGGGAGGCCCGCCGCTTTCCGTCCAGACGATCGAGACGGCCTCGCTTTGCGCCGAACACGAAACATCCAGCGTCCCAGTCTCGGTCGACAGAGCGCCGTATTTGAGGGAATTGGTTGCAAGTTCATGGATGATAAGCGCGAGAATTGTTGTTGAAGACTCACCAACGCTCATCCTGGGCACCGCAACCCGAATGCGACCGCTGAAAGCGCCCAGATCATCATACGGCGCCAGAAGTACTGTCAAAAGATCGCCTAGCAGCGCCGAAGCAGCCTCGGTTTGACCTGGCACGGGCCTGACGAGATCGTGGGCGCGGCCCAAGGCAGTCAGCCTCTGTGTCAACTCGCGCGCCATGTCGTTGGTCGTGGTCGTCGAACGGGACGTGATAGCGGTAAGGCCGGAGGCGATGGTCAGCAGGTTCTTGACACGGTGGCTCATTTCGCCGGCCAGAAGCTCCCGACCTTCCTCCGCCTGTTTTCTCCCCGTGACATCGATGAAAATGCCGAACATCAGCCGCTGGACCATACCTTCATCGTCGCCTTGCCCTCGGGCGGAGATCCATTTGAGCTCTTCGCCGATCATGATCCGGAAATCGATCTCGTAGGGGCCCACAATTGCCCGCGTCGCGTTGAACGCGGCTCGCACACGGTCGCGGTCGGCAGGATGGATGTGTGCGGATAGATCTTCAAATTTGACGTCCGTGGCACGCGATATGCCCCACAGGTCATAGGCCCGATCATCCATGGCCAAGGCATCGCTGTCCACGTTCCACGACCATAGGGTGACGCCTGCGGCTTCGATGGCGCGGATCAGGTTCCTGGGCTCCCATAGGAGTGGTTTCAGATGTTCTGCTGTGGTTTTCATGGACGCTCGCAAGATCGCAAGGGAGGTTTTGACGAATGGCCAAAAGGGATCTCAGATCCAGTTATTCCAGGTCTGAGAAAAAGTCGCAGATCAGATCGGCAAGTTTGGTTGCCTCAAAATCCGTCATGTGGGCGGCTGTTTCTACGGCAGCCGTTGCGAGATCGTCCTGATCGACCGCCAAAAGATCAAGAATTCGGGCAAATCTGATTTTGAGTTCATGCGCGCCTTCGAATTCGTCGATCGTGACCTGAAGAATCCTTGGTGTAGCATCGATCAATCGGGTTTGGATGCTGTCAGGCGACGATGCAAGGATACGTATAGCCGCGAAAAACTGCTCGCGCGCATTGGTGTGTATTTCGTCCATCAGGTACCTTCTTTGCTGCCGGCACGCCCTGGACGCGGGGCATGAAGCGCGAGGTTTAAGAGCTGAGAGATAGGGCGTGCTGTTTCGGCGCCGCTACGCTCGCTGAGGCTGGATCGCTGGGATGGTTTCGGACCCTCCACGTTAGGAGAGCAACCCTAGGTACCATAGATCTCCACCATTACCCAGCCCTCTAGGGACGCGCGCGTTTCCCCGGGGCACGTGCTGGGACGGCGATCAGTGAAATGGCGAAAAAATGCACAGGGCGACGCATCGCGACGGCAATTCCACGCACGACCAGGCAGGGTGTCAGCCGCTTTACATCACCGGCCGCGTCATCCGTATCTGCTTTGACATGTTACGTCTTCAATAGCCCTTTGGGCGACCCTCAACGTCTGCATCAGTTCGCATCGAGGCCACCTCTATCCCCAACGCTCGGTGCATAGGGCCCGACATGGAATACTCGTTGACCATCTCGCGTGCACTGATGATAGGTTCATCAGCAATTTTCCTGTCAGCAACCGTCGCAAGCTGGAACCAAAGTCCGTATGGAGTGTTGAGGTGGGCTCGTTCCGCGGTGGATTTCCTCCCGACTGGCGCGTGCTTGAGACAAGAGTTCGAACAGTAGCCGCCGAGGGAAATTTTAATGAGATTGGTTTGGATGGCGGCGCCGGTAGCGTTGCTGCTGGGGCTTGGCCTCCAACCGGCTTTCGCCGTCTGTAACATTTCCGATGCCAAGCTCGAAGAGGCAGTCCTCAAGAGCCCGGAATTGCGTAATCCGGAAAATCGCTACCTTGTCCGTGACCTACGAACCCTTAGAGATGCCGCCTTCTTGCTGTGGTCGTATGGCTTACAGGAGGACTGCGAACGCTTGCTCGCCAACATTCGACAACTGATTGCCGCGCCATCAATGGCGAAGCTTGGGGGCAACGACGAGGACCTTGCCGATGAGCAGGTGGCCGCAGAAGAACCACAGCGGCCGCAGGGTGGTGAAGTTCAGGGTAAACGCAGCACTCCAGGCGCAGGACCTCTCACCAATATTGACGAGCTTGAACCCGGTCTACGTGTCGACGAGATTGTCGGCGCCGAGGTTCGCAGTTCGGATGACAAGATCGTCGGTGAAGTTCGCAACGTCATCATTGGAAGCAAGGACCGATGGGACTACGCAGTCATTGCCTCAGGCGGCTTTTTCATCGCCGGCAAAGACAGCATCGTCGTCCCTCTGCGGTACATGCAGGTCAATCAGGAGCGGAACAGCTTCTACCTGCGCATCTCCAGTACCGATGTGAAAGCCGTTCCGTTGATGCCCGACCAGGAATATCTGTGGCTCGCGGACGACGCATGGCGTGCGAAGAACGATGCTGTCTTCGAGAAGCTAGATTCTCACCCGGTTCGATACGATCTGCCGGCAGGGCAGCAACCCACGACTAAAGTCCAGTGAGCTTTAAAACGGTACTTGCAACACGAGCCTCTGACGGCGATGTGCTAAGGATTCCATCACCTAAAGATAGTGTTTGCGCGCTGGGACGGATAGCACCTCTGACGCGCTTTGGCTTTCGTGGGGATAGCGGATCGGCTATGGACTAGTCGCCGGTTGCAGACACGAATTGCGCTGCGGAAACGAAGCCTGGAGGACACCATGCACCTGTCGAACGAGAGCATAATAGTTATATTGGTAGTGGGACTTATTGCCGGATGGCTGGCCGGAAGAATTGTGCGAGGCGCCGGCTTTGGTGTGATCGGGGACATCGCAATCGGGATCATCGGAGCCTTCATAGGGGACTGGCTGCTACCCCGCGCAGGCGTCCATCTGGGAAGCGGAACGATCAGCCTCATCATCAATGCAACCGTCGGCGCCATTGTACTTCTCCTAATCATCCGCTTGGTTGCTGGTGGAGGGCGTTTCGGAGGCGGATAGAGGGGTCGGTGGCGGTAGCCATCTCACGTCGGCGGGGCGATCCGCCCTTGATCCATGAGCAGCCGCACTCAGGCGAAGAGAGTGGCTGCTACGGCTTCTGTATCACAGGTTTGCGACCTGGTTCTGCATCTGCGCCGGTTAACCGGTTGTAGCCGGCCACATCGGAGACAAGGAACGCTGCTAGTTTGCGGATCTCTCTCATCTCACCTTCAATCTGAATTAGCGATCCGACACAGCTTCCCCGTCGCAAACAAGGCGACGGGGTCGGATGCAACGGCCGATATGAGGCGCGAAGCTGCCGTTTGTTGGGGCACGGCCCACTCTAGTCCGCTCTGACGTGCCAAGCAGCTCGTTTCACTCCACCGAATTTTCTGCTTGAATACCTCTGAAACCTGGCCGTGGAGCGCCTCCCATTTTGGAAGATCCCTTCGCCCCCCTACGGCAACGTTTCCTGGCCCGGTGCGCCGCTCAACTAGCGGAGTTGAAGGCTGCGCGTCACACAGTCCTTTTGAAGGGCTCCAACGACTCGCTGATTGGGACGGCGCACTCGCTCGCTGGAGCCGCGGGAACCTTCGGGTTTGCGGAGGTCAGCATGCAGGCATCGGCACTGGAAACATCGCTGATCGAGCAGGCGGATGATGGAGCCGTGCATGCCGCGATCGATGCGCTTATAACTGAAATCGAGCGGACGCTGCGGTGATTCAACTGGCTGGACTCACTTCTTGGGGCCAGTCAGGCCGGTCCTGGTCATCTCGCCCCAGCTTTGGTCGGCGCGCAGATATTGCCACCATCCCTTCACGCGCCAGAGATTGTTGAGCTGGCGGTAACCGAAATTCTCGATCACAGCCACGGCCGTGAGCAAGGCGAGATCCCGCGCGCGCGGAAAACGTTGAAGCTCGGCCTCTTCGAGGACCAGCGAACACACGCTCACGCAAACCCCGTAGGTGAAAACCAGCGACGTGAATGCCAAGAGATATTCGGTCGAAAGGATGCCGAGCAGCCAGAAGGTCGGGATCAGCACATAGCCCAGCACCTCCGATATCGGCCC
>NZ_JAMYRV010000021.1:0-98864 GCF_040321555.1 Mesorhizobium sp. M0317
CCGGGGGCCGCCGCCATGCATACCGCCCCAAAAAGCTACGCGGGCCGGGCAAACGCATTGTCGCCCCCCGCGCCCCCCGCGGCGCTCCCGGCGGCCCGCCGCCTCGCCGAGGCCGTACGCGCAAAAACCGACCGGCTCGACATCCTCATCAACAATGCCGGCATCGGCACGGCCGGCGCCAAGCGACAGCTCAGCGCCGACGGCTTCGAACTGCGCTTTGCCGTCAACTATCTCGCCGGTTTCCTGCTGACCTCGGAACTGCTGCCGCTGCTCAAGGCGAGTTCGCCGGCGCGCATCATCAACGTCGCCTCGGCCGGCCAGCAGGCGATCGATTTCGGCGATGTCATGCTGACACGTTCCTATGACGGCGTGCGCGCCTATTGCCAGAGCAAGCTGGCGCAGATCCTGTTCACCATCGACCTGGCCGGAGAGTTGAAAGGCAGCGGCGTCACGGTCAACGCTCTGCATCCGGCGAGCTACATGAACACCACCATGGTCCGCCAGGCCGGCGTGACGCCATGGAGCTCGGTCGAAACCGGCGCCGACGCCATTCTCAACCTCGCGACATCGCCCGCGCTGGAGGGCCGCAGCGGCCTCTATATCGACGGCCAAAGGGAGGCCCGCGCCGACGCACAAGCCTATGACGCCAAGGCCAGACAGCAATTGCGAACCCTGAGCCTCGACTTCGTCGGCCAGGCTTCTCCAAAATCGAAGGAACAGCATTCATGACCGGCAAGATCGAACACACGGTCGTCGTCGGCGGCTCATCCGGCATCGGCCTGGCGACGGCGCGAAAACTGCTAGGCCCAGGCATGAAGGTGACCATCACCGGACGAAACCAGGACAAGCTCACCAGCGCCTGGAAGAGCCTCGGCGGCGCCGCCGAAAAAGCTGCCTTCGATGCTTCGAAGCCGGACGAAGTCCGCCAGTTCTTTGGGGAACTCGGACCGTTCGATCACCTCGTGCTGGCTGCCAGCGGCGGCAAGGGACTTGGGCCGTTCGAAACCCTCGACCTCTCAGACATCGCCGGCGGGGTCGACGAGAAAGTCCGGCCGCAGCTGTCCTGCCTGCAGGCAGCCTTGCCGACGCTCGACAGATCGGGATCGGTCACTTTCATCTCGGCGGTGTCGGCACAATTGTCGGCGCCCGGCGTGGCTGGCATTGCCGCCGTCAACGGCATGCTGCTGACGGTGGTGCCGATCCTGGCGGTCGAACTGAAGCCTCTGCGCGTGAACGTCGTGGCGCCCGGCGTCATCGACACGCCATGGTGGGATTTTCTGGCCGAAGACCAGCGGCAGGCGGTATTCAGCGAATATGCCGGCAAAACCCCGGTGGGCAGGATCGGCCAGGCCGAAGACGTCGCCGGCGCAATAGCGTTCCTCGTCTCCAACGGCTTCATGACCGGCCAGGTGCTGACCTGCGACGGCGGCCTGCGCTACGCGGCGTAGCAAATGGTGTTGCAATGGCTTCCCGCCGCCACTGCGGCCACCAAACTACTGGCTCGCCACCACGCCGACACCAACGGACACAACGATGAAAATTACCAAAATCAAAACGCCAACTGAATTTGCCCTCTGGTAGATGGCATTTCCGGAGCCGAGTTTTGTCCTCAGAAAAAGGAGGACATCTGGGGACATTGCCGCTAGAAAAATCACTAGAAAACTGAAATGCCCGATAAATTCAGGCTGAAACCGCTTTTCCACAAAGGGGTACAATATGATTGACGCATATACGAGATAGAAGACGAGCGTGAATCGAGTTGGTGAGCTTGTCAAACCAAGTGACGAAAGAGCGCTTTTCTCTTCAGATTCGTGTAGAAAATACAATACACTCAAGATGCTTGCTGTGAAATAAATACTTAGCAGAGCGTACGAATTTCTGGCGCTAATTGCATGGACATAATTTAGGGCAGCTACCAAGGCCACCGTCAGGAGCCCCACCACAAGCAACCATCTCAGCGCAACGCGTCTTTTACCTTTAAGAACGTACATTGATTGCCCCACACGTCGCATCAAGGATCAATACCGTAACGGTCTTAACTCTAAGTATCGAAGACAATGATAAATGGCGACGCCATGGTAGCAGCGCCATTGCCGACTAGAGCGACTGCGCGATCAGCGTCAGGAATCCGCCGGCGAGCGCGACATTGCCGACAAAGCCGTTGATGCGCGAGGCCCGGTCCGGGCCCTGATGGTCCCAGAAATTGTGGAACATCGGCGTCGCGACAATGAGAAACAGCACCAGCACAGCACTGGCGATCGCGGTCCACAGGCCGGCCATCACCAGCGCGCCGGCAATGGTCTGCAGGACGATGCCGGCCCACAACGCCAATCTCGCCTGCGGCACGCCGCGCGCGGCCATCAGCCCGGTCAGGAACGCCTCGTTTTGAACATTGCGCAGTCCCGCGACAACGAAGGCGCCGCCAAGCAACAGGCGGCCGAGAAACAACAGGGTCGAAGGCAAATCGACAGGCACGAAATCTTCCCCGTACTTAAGCATGAAACAGGTGGAGCGCCGCCCTTTCCACGGCGCTCCATGACTAACCGGACGGTCAGGCTGCTTTGGCAGCCGGCATCGGGTGAATGGCGTGGAACGGGATGCAGAGCCGGTTCCAGGTGTTGATCATGCCGATCGCGACCGACAGCTTGACCAGTTCCTCTTCCGAGAAGTGCTCTAGCGTGCGGGCATAGAGTTCGTCCGAAACGCCATTGTTGGCGATCAGGGTCGTTGCCTCGGTCCAGGCAAGCGCCGCGCGTTCGCGCTCGGAAAACAGCGGCGATTCCTGCCAGGCCGAAACCAGATAGAGCCGTGTCTCGGTTTCGCCATCGCGCCTCGCCTCGCGGCTATGCATCTCGACGCAGTAGGAGCAGCCATTGATCTGCGAGGCGCGGAGCTTGATCAAATGCAGCAGGCTCACTTCAAGCCCGCATTCGTCGACCGCCTTGTTGAGCGCCGACACGGCTTTCATGATCTCAGGCGCCTTGGCGAAGAATTGCAGTCTCTGTTTCATCGTCTTTCCTTTCACATCTGTCTGGCGGGGGATTAAATCTGTTTGGTCGAAGCGGGTTTCTGCGGCCGCTGATGGCGCGCCACAAAGGCACAGCTGGCGGCAAACGATCGCGGATCGCCTTCGGCCTTGTAATCAGCCACGATGTCGGACAACCGGGTTTCCGCGAGGGCCGCGCGATAGGCGCGCTCGGCCTTCAGCATCGCGGCATTGATGCCGCACGGCTTCACATAGGCCGAAGCATCGATCTTGACCGGGCCGCGCTGGCGGATCTCGCCGCAACGGAAGGCCGGCTCGCGACCCTCGACCGCAAGCACGATATCGAGCAGCGTGATGCGCTCGGCCGGACGCGCCAGCCGGTAGCCGCCCGCCGGTCCCGGCACCGATTCCAGGATGCGCGCAGCCGTCAGCTGGTTCAGATGTTTCAGCAGATAGCTCGGCGACAGGCCGAAGGACTCTGCCAAAGCAGCACCCGGCATCGTGCTGTTGCCCTCCACGCTGGCCAGTGTGGCCGCGCAATGGATGGCCGCCTCTACACCCTCGCCCAGCTTCACGATGTTGCGCTCCTATTCATGGATATCTTTTATCCTAGATAAATGTTATCTGCAATAGGAAAATGAAAAACGGCGCTCGAAAAGCGCCGCTTTTTTCTTCGACCCGTTCCCTACTCCGCGGCCACCTTGGCCATCGGGTTGTTCGGGTGCGTCGTCCAATTGGCGTAGACCGGCGACACCGGCTTGCCGGTGCGCTGGTCCATGACGCCGGCGGCCAGCGGCTCCATGGTGATGCAGTTCTCGACCGGACAGACATTGACGCACAGATTGCAGCCGACGCATTCGGCCTCGATCACCTCGAAATGCCTGACCCCGTCGACCATGTTGGTGATCGCCTGGTGTGAGGTGTCTTCGCAGGCGATGTGGCAGCGGCCGCATTTGATGCAGGCGTCCTGGTCGATATGCGCCTTGGCGATGTAATTGAGATTGAGATACTGCCAGTCGGTGACGTTGGGCGTGGCGCGACCGACAATATCGTCGAGCGAGGCATGACCCTTCTCGTCCATCCAGTTTTCGAGACCGGCGATCATTTCCTGCACGATCTTGAAGCCGTAGGTCATCGCCGCGGTGCACACCTGCACATTGCCGGCGCCGAGCGCCATGAACTCGGCGGCGTCGCGCCAGGTGGTGATGCCGCCAATGCCGGAGATCGGCAGGCCGTGGGTCTCGGGGTCGCGGGCGATCTCGGCCACCATGTTCATGGCGATCGGCTTCACCGCCGGGCCGCAATAGCCGCCATGCGAACCCTTGCCGTCGATAGTGGGCTCTGGCGCAAAGCTGTCGAGATTGACGCCGGTGATCGAGTTGATGGTGTTGATCAGCGACACCGCATCGGTGCCGCCGGCGTGCGCGGCGCGCGCCGGCTTGCGCACATCGGTGATATTCGGCGTCAGCTTGGTGATGACAGGCATGCGGGTGTTGGCCTTGCACCAGCGCACCACCATTTCGATGTATTCCGGCACCTGGCCGACAGCCGCGCCCATGCCGCGTTCCGACATGCCGTGCGGGCAGCCGAAATTGAGCTCGATGCCGTCGGCTTCGGTCTCCTCGACCACCGGCAGGATCGCCTTCCAGCTTTCCTCGACGCATGGCACCATCAGCGAGACGACGATGGCGCGGTCGGGCCAGTCCTTCTTGACCTGCTTGATCTCGCGCAGGTTGACCTGCAAATCGCGGTCGGTGATCAGCTCGATATTGTTGAGCCCGAGCAGGCGGCGGTCGGCGCCCCAGATGGCGCCATAGCGCGGGCCGTTGACGTTGACCACCGGCGGGCCTTCTTCGCCCAGCGTCTTCCACACGACACCGCCCCAGCCCGCCTTGAAGGCGCGGATGACATTGTAGGCCTTGTCGGTCGGCGGCGCCGAAGCCAGCCAGAACGGATTGGGCGATTTGATGCCGACGAAATTGTTGCGGATGTCTGCCATGACAGGTCCCTTTTAACCGAGACGAAGGAGCATTTCCACGGGTGCGAGAATGCCGCCTTTAAGCGCGGGGGTGAGATTGCCGATCTTGGTGCCGGCGTTCTCGCCCATGATAAGATTAACGCCAGGCGGCGGCTTTTTTCCTTCCGCCTGCGCCGCAGCCAGGCGCGCCCGTATCGTGTCGAAAAATTCGATGGCGAAGGCGCCACGAGGGCGCTCGGCGGTTACAGAGAACCCCGCGGCGGCGGCAGCCGAACGATAGTCGTCGGGCGTGGCGACGAAGGACATGCTCTCGTCGGATGCCCATGGCAGCGGATACGTCAGCGCACCTGCCTTGAGCCGCATCACATCGTAGACGGCAAAGACGCCGCCCGGCTTGAGCACACGCGCCGCCTCGCTCATCAGCTTTTTCTTGTCGGGAAGATTCATACCGACATGCAGGATCATGGCCGTATCAAAGCTTTTGTTGCTGAACGGCATGTCCAGCGCGCTGCCCTGCACGAACCGGACTTTGTCGGCCATTCCCACCCGCTTCGACAGGCTGGTCGCGATGTCGACATAGCTTTGCGTCAGATCGATGCCGGTGACATCGGCGCCGGCATTGTTGGCGGCGAAGCGGGCTGGACCACCCACGCCGGAACCAATGTCGAGCAGCCTGGCCCCCGGCTTCAAACCCATCTGGCCGATGAGTTCCCTGGTGGCGGCGATACCGCCAATGTGGAACTCGTCGACCGATTCGAGATCGCCAGCGCGTAGATGGGCAATTTCCACGCCGGTATCGGCGAGCACGGCAAGAATGTGCTGCTCAAGATCCGAGACGTCGTAGTGACGGGCGATGCCCGATTCCGCTGAGGCCATGATCTCTATCCCTGTGCCAGACTCCGGTTGATGCTCTCCGCCGCATCGCGGCCTTGCGCCACGGCCGAAACCGTCAAATCGTCACCGCCAAAAATGCAGTCGCCGCCGGCCCAGACATTGGCGAGCGAGGTGCGCCCTTCTGCGTCGACCTTGATGCGGCCGGCTTCGAGTTCGATCGCAGCACCGCTGCCGTTGAGTGCCGCCGGCACAAAGCTCTGGCCGATCGCCTTGAACACCTGGTCGGCGGCCAGCGTAAGCCGCTCGCCGGTGCCGGCAAGCCTGTCGCCGTTCATCGCGGTGTATTCGAGTTCGATGCCCGACACTTTGCCGGCCTCAGTGATGACCCGCTTCGGCTGCAGCCAGTGGCGGATGGTGACGCCGTTGGCGGCAGCCAGATCCTGCTCGAACTCGGAAGCGTTCATGTGTTCCTGGCCGCGCCGGTAGCAGATCGTCACCTCCTCGGCGCCGAGCAGCTTCGACTGCACGGCGGCGTCGATCGCCGTCATGCCGCCGCCGATGACGACGACGCGCCGGCCGATTGGCAGGCTCGCGAGATCGCTGGCCTGGCGCAGTTCGGCGATGAATTCGACTGCATTGACGACGCCACCGGCGTCCTCGCCATCGGCGCGCAGCGCATTCACGCCGCCAAGCCCCATGCCGAGGAAGACGGCATCGTAATTCAGGATCAGGTCCGACAGCTGGTAGTCGCGGCCGAGCGCCTTGCCGTTATGGATATCGATGCCGCCGATCCCCGTGACATAGTCGACCTCGGCCTGGGCGAAATTGTCGATGCTCTTGTAGGCGGCGATGCCATATTCATTGAGGCCGCCGGCCTTCGGGCGGGCTTCCAGAATGGTAACGTCATGGCCGTGGCGAGCGAGCCGGTGCGCGGCGGCGAGGCCGGCCGGCCCGGCGCCGACCACGGCGACCGACTTGCCGGTTGTTTCAGCGCGCGGATAAAACTGCTTGTGCTCGGCCATGGCGACATCGGTGGCGTAGCGCTGCAGGCGGCCGATCTGCACCGGCTTGCCTTCCGCCACCTCGCGCACGCAGACCTCTTCGCACAGCGTCTCGGTCGGGCAGACGCGGGCGCACATGCCACCCAATATGTTCTGGTCGAAAATCGTCTTGGCCGAACCGATCGGGTTGCCGGTCGAGATCTGGCGGATGAACAGCGGAATGTCGATCGAGGTCGGGCACGCATTCATGCACGGCGCATCGTAGCAGAAATAGCAGCGGTCGGATTCGACCAGCGCCTCGTGGTGATCGAGCGGCGGATGCAGGTCGGAAAAATTCTCGGCGTACTGGTCGGCGGCAAGCCGGCCGCCGGCAATGCCGTCCTTGAACTGGCCTTCTGGCATCGTCAGTTCCCCTGTTTTCGTTTTGGGGAAGGCTAGCACGTTTTATTTTTTTATCAATTGGTCAATTTTCGCCGCAAGTTACTGAAAAGCCTAGCTGATAATATGATTTAGTTGCTCATGTTATGGCTTTCAGCCTATGGCACGGGCGAAAGGCCGGAGCTCGTAGCGCCGCCATGGATCGACCGGATCTCGTCGGCAACCAGTTGCTGCAGCCGCCACAGATTGCGGTCGCGGATGCCGAATTCCTCGAGGTGGCTGACGGTGTTGTAGAGATATTCCGCGCCTGAGCCGACATGGCCGCAGGCTCTGGCAAGCACCCCCGCCACCGTGTCCAGCGGCTGCCCGAGCGACGTTCCCCTGCCCGTCGCCCCGACCCAGAAGCCGAGCGCCCGTATCCGGCCCTGCTCCGTGCGCACGGGAACCCACCGGACCGAGCTGACACTCTCATGGTCGTCGATCTCGCGCCGCAACAATCTTTCGATCTGCTGCGGCTTGTCGCCGTCGGGCAGGCGGTAGATGACGCCGTCGCATCGGCCGCCGCGTTCGAGCGCCATCATCAGCCCCGGCTGCGCGACGCTGCCGCGCCAGCGCACCATGTCGAGGCAGAACGAGCGATGCCAGCCAAACGCAGTGGCGCGCTGGCGTTCGACGGACTCGAAAGCCGGCTTCCAGATCAGCGAGCCATAGGCGAACACCCATAACGGCCCCGCATCGGCTTCGTCGGAGAGCCGTAAGGCAAGCGTGCGAAAATCCTCGTCGTTCAGCTGCGTCCAGCTGCCGTCCGGTCCGGGATCGACCTCTTCGCGATGACACAGTGACACAAGCTCAGGCGTGAGCGACATAAGGCGCATGAAACGACTACCCCTCGTTTGCCCAAGGAAAGTCGAAAACCGCCGCACGTGCAAGGCGTCGGTGGGGCGAAGTGCGGAACGATGTGTCAACGCAGCCGTTGAATTTTCTCCGGTTCGCTGTCGGATTCGCGTCGCTGAAAACGTCCTTTGATGGATCGGACGACGATCTATGCATAGGTGAGGAGACCGAGAATGCCGAGATCCCCAATGCCCTTCTTCTGGTACGAGTTGATGACCAGCGACCTCGATGCGGCGCAAGCGTTCTACACCACCGTGGTCGGCTGGCGGGCTGAGCCCTTCGACAAGGCGCCCGGCATGCCGCGCTATATCGTGGTGAACTCCGCCGAGCGTGGCGTCGGCGGGCTGATGACCCTGCCCGAGGAAGCAGCCAGGACGGGTCTGAAGCCGGCCTGGTTCGGCTATATCCACACCAGCGATACCGATGCCTCGACCGAGGCAGTGAAAGCCGCCGGCGGGACTGTTCACCGCGAACCCGACGACATTCCCGGAGTCGGCCGCTTCTCCGTCGTCGCCGACCCGCAAGGCGCCGCCTTCATGTTCCTGCAGCCCAATGGTCCCGACCAGCCCGTCCTTCCGGCAACGACGCCGGGCCATGTCGGCTGGCACGAGCTTTATGCGTCCGACCGCCAGAAGGCCTTCGATTTCTACTCCAGCCAGTTCGGCTGGACCGATGCCGGTAGCATGGACATCGGCGAGATGGGCATCTATCAGACCTTCTCGGCCGGCCCTGAATCCGGCGGCGGCATCATGAACAAGCCACAACAGCTGCCGGTGCCGGTGTGGCTGTTCTACTTCAATGTCGATGCCATCGACGCAGCCGCCAAACGCGTCACTGACAATGGCGGCAAGATCGTCATGGGTCCGATGCCGGTGCCGACCGGCCAATGGATTGCCCAGTTCACCGATCCGCAAGGCGCTTATTTCGCGCTGATCGCGCCGGGCCGCTGATCCCCTCCGGTACTCGCCTGCACGGAACTGCTCTCATCGCGCCGCTGGTGCGATGAGAGGCGCGTCCGGGCGCGGTCACTCCGGCGCCAGCACCGCAACTTTGAGGTTCTCTTTCCTGGCGCCGCTGAGCTGGATCGTGGCTGCGCCAGGCGTCAGCTTGAAGCGCAGGCTCTTGCGGATGCCGGGGCAGGTCTTCACGCCGCTGAAACCCGCTGATTTCACGGCCTGGCCATCCTGAATGACGTCGACCCAGGCCTCATCGGACAGGCTGATCTGGAGCTCTCCTTCCGGTGGCACGGCCACGTTTGCCGTCGCGCCGAACGTGCCGGCTGCCGGCGCGCGTTGCGGTGAGACGGTGAAGCTGACCGCATCGACCGGCTCCAGCGCCATATCCGCGGCTTCGCCGAGAGCAAGAGAGGCACCGGACTGCGCGGCGGGCGCTGCCGGAAACAGTTCCTGCTCGCGTGTCACCGGCCATTTGAAGGCATCGCAGCCGGCATCAGCGGCCATGGCGAAGCTGGTGCTTGCGAGGATTGCGAACAGGCTGATGGCGACTTTTTTCATGGCTAAGGAACCCGTTTGGTTTGGAGTGTCTACATGCAGGTATACAACTTAAACGATCTGTATGCAACCATAACGAGAACGAATTTCGGAGTCCAGACTGGAAGTGATTTCCAATCACCGATTGTTGATGGCAGGCCACGCGAAGTGAATGGTCCAGCGCCGGGTGATAATTTATGGCCGGGCCGCAGGGTTGGAAAAATGGAGTTTAGATGAAGGTTTTTGACGGTCTCGCCAGATTTCAGCCGCAGGCGCTCGGCGTCCTGCGCATCATCACAGCCCTGCAGTTCATCGAGCATGGTTCGCAGAAACTGTTCAATTTTCCGGTCAGCGTCGAGCCTCACGCTCTTAGCGGCCTGACGGCGACGGCAGCCATCCTGGAGTTCGCCGGTGGCATCCTGCTGGCGCTCGGTCTGTTCACCCGCCCGGTCGCGTTCCTGCTGGCCGGCGAGATGGCCATCGCCTATTTCATGGCGCACTATCCGCGCGACTTCTTCCCGGTCAACAACGGCGGCGATGCGGCGATCTCCTTCTGCTTCATCTTCCTCTATCTTGTGTTTGCCGGCGCCGGCGCTTTCGCGCTCGACAACCGCCGCAGCACCTGACGCGCCTGATGCATGTCGCCCAAAAGTGCGCAGCGGTTTTGGGATAACGACTTGCACAAAAAACGACTTGCACAAAACAAGAATCTGAAGCGCCTTGGCGAAGTCGAAGCGCTTCAGGCGCGCATTCGCTCGAAGTTCGCGTCAAAGAGCGGCGCCGCCTGAACGCGCGCCGCGTGGCGCTTGCCCAAAAGTTCGATTTCGAAGCCGTCGCTCTCATCGGCGATCTCCTTCGGCACATAGCCGATGGCGACGGATTTTTTCGAGTGATGCGCATAGCCGCCTGACGTGACCCAGCCGCGCACCGCGCCATCGTACCAGATCGGCTCGTCGCCGATGACATCGGCATCGTCGGCATCGAGGATAAATGTGCGCAGCCTGAGCTTGCCGCCCTGCTTGCGCTCGGCCAGAGCGCCGGTTTTGCCGATGAAGTCGGCATCCTTGCCATAGGCGACGAAACGGTCGAGCCCGGCCTCCAGCGGCCCGTAGATCGGCCGGTATTCGCGCGCCCATGAGCCGTAGTTTTTCTCCAGCCGCAGCGCATTGAGCGCGCGCGAGCCGAACAGGCCGAGGCCGAATTCCTCGCCTGCCGCCATCAATGCCCGGAAGGCAGCGCGCTGATATTCCGGCGCCACCCAGATCTCGTAACCGAGATCGCCGGTGTAGCTGACGCGGCCGACCAGGCATGGCGCCGTGCCGATGTCCATTTTCGCGACCGCCATGAACGGGAACCCGGCATTGGAGACATCCGCGCGGCTGACTTTCGCCAAGACATCCCGCGCCTTCGGGCCGGCGATTGCGAGGCCGGTCAGCTTCTGCCCCAGCGCCTCTAAACGAACCGAGCTATCCGCAGGCAGATGCGCCTCGAACCACCGCATATGATACTGCTCGGCAATGCCGGAGCCGGCGATGAACCACTCGGTCCCGTTGGAATTGGGGGCACCGATATTGGCCAGCGTGAAATCGCCGATGAGCTTGCCGTCGTCCTTCAACATCGGCGCCAGCGTCATGCGGCCGGGCTTCGGCAACTTGCAGGCAAAGATCCGGTCGAGCCAAGCGGCCGCCCCTTCTCCCGTCACCTTGTATTTGGCGAAGTTCGAAATCTCCGCCAGGCCGACGCTCTCACGAACCGTCGCGACCTCATTGGCGACATGGGAAAAATCGCTGGACCGCCGCCACGAGAACTCGTCCTTGACACCCTCGGGCGCAAACCAGAGCGGCACTTCCAGCCCATAGGACACGCCCCATTGCGCGCCCTTGGCCGACAGCAGATCGTAGATCGGCGTCGTCTTCAGCTGCCGCCCGGCGGGCAGCTCCTCATTGGGAAAGCGGATCGAGAAGCGGCGCGAATAATTCTCGCGCACCTTGGCGTTGGTGTAGGCCATCGTCGCCCAGTCGCCGTAGCGCGCCACATCCATGGCCCAGATGTCGGCGCCGGGATCGCCCTCGATCATCCAGTTGGACAGCGCCAGGCCGACGCCGCCGCCTTGTGAAAAGCCCGCCATGACGCCGCAGGCGACCCAGAAACCCGGTAGCCCGCGCACCGGCCCAACCAGCGGATTGCCGTCCGGTGCAAAGGTGAAGGGCCCGTTGATAATCTGCTTGATGCCGGTCCTCTCGAAGGCCGGGAAATGCCGGAAGCCGACCTCGAGCGACGGCGCGATGCGGTCGATGTCCGGCTCCAGCAGTTCATGGCCGAAATCCCAAGGCGTCTGGAACTCGGACCACACCTTGTTGGCCTTCTCATAGGTGCCCATCAGCATGCCGCCGCGCTCCTGGCGCAGATAGAGCTCACCGTCGAAATCGACGGCGTGGATGATCTCGGTGCCGGTCTTGGCGTTCCACGCCGCGACTTCCGGCATATCCTCGGTGATCAGGTACATGTGCTCCATGGCCAGCACCGGCAGTTCCAGCCCGACCATGCGGCCGACCTCGCGCGCCCACAGGCCGCCGGCATTGACGACATGCTCGGCCACCACTTCGCCCTTGTTGGTGATGACGCGCCACATGCCGTCGGGCCGGCGCACAATGTCCTCGACCTTGGTGAAGCGCTCGACCTCGGCGCCCAGTTTCCGCGCGGCCTTGGCATAGGCATGCGTAACGCCGGAGGGATCGAGATGGCCGTCCTCCTTGTTGCGGACGGCGCCGACGAATTGTTTCGGGTCGAGCAGCGGCATCAGCTCGGCCGCTTCATTGGCCGATATTTCTTCGAGCTCGATGCCGAGGTAACGCCCTTTGGCGACGACGCCGCGCAGCCAGTCGAGCCGCGCCTCGGTCGCCGCCAGAAGCACGCCGCCCGTCAGATGCACGCCGGTCGCCTGTCCCGACAGCTCCTCGATCTCCTTGTAGAGCGAGATCGTGTATTTCTGCAGCTTGGCGACGTTGGGGTCGCCATTGATCGTGTGCATGCCGCCGGCCGCATGCCAGGTCGAGCCGGAGGTCAGCTCGTCGCGCTCCAAAAGCACGACATCGGTCCAGCCATGACGCGCCAGATGGAACAGCACGGAGCACCCGACGACGCCACCGCCAATGACCACGACCTTTGCATGCGATTTCATGAGTTTTGCTCTGTTATCAACGAGTTGAGGAGATAAGGTGAATGAGAAAGGCAGCGCCGCGCGCCGACGCTGAAAAAGTCACGGCTCGCCCTGCCCGATCGCTTCCTTGCGCCTGGCCACATACGCCTCCAGCGCCTCGCGCACGGCGATATCCATCACCGGCTCGACATAGTCTTCCAGCGCCTTCTTCCACAGCCGGGTCGCGCGCGCCGTCGTGTCGAGGCCGCCGGCCTCCTGCCATGCCTCGTAATTCTGCCAGTTGGACAGCATCGGCTGGTAGAAGGCGGTGGCATAGCGTTCCAGCGTGTGCGGTTCGCCGAAGAAATGGCCGCCGGTCGGCACCGCGCCCAGCGCCTCGACCGCAAGCTCCGCCTCGTCGACGACGATCGGGCGCAGGAATTCCATCATGTGCTGGATCATCTCGACATCAATGATGAGCTTTTCGAACGATGCCGTCAGCCCGCCCTCCTGCCAGCCGGCGGCATGATAGACGAGGTTGCCGTGGCCGAGCACAGCGCCCCACAGCGCCATCAGCGTCTCGTAGGCGCCTTGCGCGTCCGCCGCATTCGATGCCGACCCCGGTGTCGTGCGGTAGGGCAGATTGTAGCGCCGCGCCAATTGCCCCGAGGCGATGTTGGCCTTGGTGTTCTCCGGCGTGCCGAAGGCCGGCGCGCCCGACTTCATGTCGACGTTGGAGGTGAAGGCGCCGTACATCACTGGCGCGCCGGGGCGCACCAGTTGCGTCAGCACCACGCCGAACAGCGCCTCGGCATTCTGCTGCGCCAGGGCGCCGGCGAGCGTCACCGGGCTCATCGCGCCCATCAGCGTGAACGGCGTCACCGCCACCGACTGGCCGAACTCGGCCATGGTCATCAGCCCCTCGGCCATCATCTCGTCGAAGCGGCGCGGCGAGTTGACCGAGATGATGGTGGCGATGCCGGGATCATCGCGCATCTCATCCAGCGTCAGCCCGCGCGCGATTGCCATCATCTCGATGCCGTCCAGCGCCCGGCCTCGTCCGATCGCCGAGACATGGAAGGATTTATCGGTCAGCGTCAGATTGGTGAAATAGGTATCCATGTGCCTGGTGTTGGCCGGCAGTTCCACCGGCGCGCAGACCTGGTTGCCGAGCATGTGGATGCAGTTGAAATGCTGCGCCAGCCGGGTCAGATCGGCATAGTCGTGCAAGTTTCCAGCGCGCCGGCCGCGCTCCATGTCGTGCACATTGGGCGGCCCGGCGACGAGGGTGAAATTGATCGTGTTGCCGCCGAGATGAATGGTGTTGGCGGGGTTGCGCGGCGTCAGCCGGTAGCTGGACTGCGTGGTCTTCAGCGCCTCGGCGACAAGGCCACGGTCGATGCGGACGTTCGCCGTTGCATGGTCGACCTTTGCGCCCGCCTTCTCGAACAGCGCCAGCGCCCGCTGAGACATCACCTCGATGCCGAAATTTTCCAGAATATGCATCGACGCCTGATGGATGGCTTCGATCTGGTCGGCCGACAGCATCGCCATCGGCGGATAGGGATTGGTCACCCGCCGCAGTGGAAGTTGCGGGATGGCGGCGGGCCCCCGGTTGCTGGTTCGCTCCGCGCCGCGCTTGCGTCTTGGTTCATTCATGCCTGGCATCAGAGCGCCGGCATCCGGACATCGCTGTCAGAAATCCGCCCTTTGCGGACGTGATTTTAGCCAAGGCGGCATTTTTGAATTCTGACGGAGACAGAGGCGACGCAAAAGGTCGGAATAATGGTACAGGCCCACTGAGCGCAGCCAGGCCGGCAAGCCGTTAAGAAACGCCGCAAGATTCCCTTTATGATTTCGGCCTATTCGTTTTCCAATGCGTAGTTCGAGTTTGAGTAAAATTGCCCAACCATATCAACGATGTCTGCGCCGTCTTCGACCAGAACGACGGCTGGTTCGACAACTGGCAGTCGGCCGCCGAGCGCGCCTCGCAGAAATACGGCGTCCCTGTCCCCGTGCTGATGGCGACGGTGCGCAAGGAATCCGGTTTCAAGAGCAATGCCAGGCCGCCGCGTACCAAACTGCTCGGCTTCATTCCGTGGAAACATGTCTCGTCGGCCACCGGTTTCTCGCAGGCGCTCGACGGCACCTGGTCGCAATATCAGAGCGAAACCGGCAGTTGGGCGGCGCGGCGGACCAAGTTTGCCGATGCCGTCGATTTCGTCGGCTGGTATCATTCCAAGACATCAGACACGCTCGGCGTCGCCCGCAACGACACCTACAATCTCTATCTCGCCTACTATCTCGGCTGGACCGCCTACGGCCGCGGTAACCGTGGCGATGCCGGCGTGCAGGGCTATGCCAGGGCGACCGAAAAGATGGCCCGCGACTATGCCGAACAGCTGCAGCAATGCGGCAGCTGACGTTGCCAAGCGGTCTTGCAGCCACGCAGTTTGCGATCGAAGCGGAACTCAGCCATTCATTCGCTTGGGATCAGGTGGAGGATCGACCTCCCTCCCTTTACCGCTGCCGTCGACAGCTTTCGGTCGAACGTCGCCAATTGGCCGTCACGCGCCTTGGCGAGTCCCAACAGATAGCTATCCGATACCTGTGCCGGGGTGAGGATCCTGGCTGCATCGATGTCGTTGGAAGCGACAAGGCTGATCTCGTCAGGCCAGAACTGATGTCCTGAAAGGGCATGCAGCTTGCCGACAATCTGCGCCACCACGGCGGGCGAACCCGGAGAATTGGGGTATTTCGGGTTGCTTACAATCCTGATGACGCCATTCTCGGTAGTGGGACATGTTGCCCATGATAAATGCCCGGTGGATTGGAACCACCGATGGGCATCTTCATGCGCGACGTGAGCTGGATCGATCAACGCAATCAACACATTGACGTCGAGCAGGAAGGTCACGCCAATTCGTCGCGAAGCGCATTTACCATTTCGAGATCGACCATCGGGCCGTCGGGCCGCGATGCAAGCAAGGGGATGCCGTTGCGTTCACCGCCGGTCGGTGGCCTGCGCAGTGAGCGGCGAGCCAGATCGGAAATGACATCGCCAACGCTGCGATCCTGCTGTCGCGCCATGGCCTTGGCCGCAAGGAGGACATCGTCGTCGATTGCAAGTGTCGTTCTCACAACATGCTCCCTATCGCGCATCAAACATCACGCATCACATAAGGCAATTGACAGCAATATTCAAGCGAACGTGGCTGTCGTTCCTTGAGCTATGGCGACGCTGCGGCAATGCGCCAACGAGCGGAATTGCCTCTATGGCTGGTCAGCTCGGCTTCTTGCCATGCGGGCGCTTCGGCGGTTCGCCGGCGAAACCGGGGCCGATCCCATCCGGTGCGTCTTCCGGCACGCCCTCATGCGCTGCGTGTTCCCTGTCGAACTTGATCACCGGCTCCATCGTCGCCAGCACATCGTCCGACAGCCAGCACAGGCTCATATGGCCATCGCCGAGATGCTTCACCGGCGGCACCTTGGTCTCGCACAGATTGTCCGGCACCAGCCTCTTGTAGCCGCAGCGCGTCTGGAACGGGCAGCCGCTCGGCGGGTTCATCGCCGACGGGATATCGCCTTCGAGCACGATGTGCCGTTTGACCACGCTGGTGTCGGCGATCGGGATCGCCGACAGAAGCGCCTCGGTGTAGGGGTGGTAGGGCGGCGCGAAGATCTGGTCGGTCGTACCCTGCTCGACGATGTAGCCGAGATACATGACGACGACCCGGTCGGCGATGTAGCGCACGACGGACAGATCGTGACTGATGAACAGCATCGTCGTCTTGTTCTTGCGCTGGATGTCCATCAGCAGCTCGGTCACCGCCGCCTGCACCGAGACGTCGAGTGCCGACACCGGCTCGTCGGCCACCACCACCTTGGCATCGCCGGCAAAGGCACGCGCCACGCCGATGCGCTGCTTCTGGCCGCCTGAGAGCTGACGCGGCTTGCGCGTCTCGAAGGCCCGCGGCAGCTTCACCAGGTCAAGCAGCTCCAGCATGCGCTTGCGCCGCTCCGCGACATTGTTGCCGACTTTGAATTTTTCCAGCGTGCGGATGATCTGCGAACCGACGGAGTGGCTGGGATTGAGCGTATCGAACGGGTTCTGGAACACCATCTGGATCGATGACACCGTTTCGACGCTGCGCTTCTCGATGCCGGTCGACTGGATCTCCTTGTTGCCCAGCGTCACTGTGCCGGCACTTGCCGTCTCCAGCCCGAGCAGGACCTTGGCCAGCGTCGACTTTCCGCAGCCGGACTCGCCGACGATGGCGACGGTCTCGGATTCGCGGGCCATAAACGAGATCGTCTCATTGGCCTTGACGACGCGGCCTTCGCTGGAGCCGAACACTTCGCTGCCGCCGACCTTGTAGTATTTTCTCAAATCCTCGATCTTGAGCACCGGCGCGCCGGGCACAACCTTCTCATTGACCTTCTTGGCGCCGGGAGGCAGCGCTTCCCAGTCGATCTCGTTGAAGCGCACGCAGCGCGAGAAATGCCCTTCGTGACCGGCGACCTCGATCATCGGGATTTCGGCGGCATTGCAGACGCCCTCGACGAAATGGTGGCAGCGCGGCCCGAAATTGCAGCCCTTGGGCCGCTCATGCGGCAGCGGCAACTGGCCGGGGATAGAGATCAGCGGCCGCGAATTCTTGTCGGCGCCCGGCAGCGGGATCGAACGGAACAGCCCTTGCGTATAGGGATGGCGCATCCGGTCGAAGACGTCCTTGATCTTGCCGGTCTCGACCGCTTCGCCCGAATACATCACCGTGATGCGGTCGCAGGTCTCGAGGATGAGGCCGAGATTGTGCGACACGAAGATCATCGACGTGCCGAACTTCTCGCCCAGCCCCTTGACCAGTTCGACGATGCCGGCCTCCACCGTCACGTCGAGCGCCGTCGTCGGCTCGTCGAGCAGAAGCAGCGCCGGTTTCGACAGCAGCGCCATGGCAATGACGATGCGCTGCTGCTGGCCACCGGACAGCTGGTGCGGATAGGAACGCATCATCCGTTCGGGATCGGGCAATCTCACCGAGCGCACCATTTCGAGCGCCCTTTTGTAAGCCTCTTCCTTCGACACCTTGTCGTGGATCAGCGGCACTTCCATCAATTGCTGGCCGACCTTCATCGCCGGATTGAGGCTCGCCATCGGCTCCTGGTAGATCATGGCGATCTTGTTGCCGCGGATGGAGCGCAACTCCTCGTCGGACAGCTCGCCCATGTCCTTGCCCTGGAACTTGATCTTGCCGCCGACGATCTTTCCGATGTTGGAGAGGTCGCGCATGATGCCGAGCGACACGGTCGACTTGCCGCAGCCGGACTCGCCGACGATGCCCATGGCTTCGCCCGGCATCACCGTGCAGGAAAAGTCCATGACGGCGGGGATCTCGCCCTTGCGGGTGAAGAAGGAGATCGACAGGTTCTCGATCTCGATGATCGGCGCAGCGCTTGGCCCAAGGGTCGGGTTGCCGGGATTTCGAACTGCCTCATTCATGGGTCGCTCCAATCCTATTTTCATGCTCGCGGGCCGAAACCCGCAGATCAGTCTTTCATCGATTGTTCGCGCAGCGAGTCGGCAAGCAGGTTCAAGCCCAGCACGAACGACATCAGCGCGATGGTCGGCGGCAGCGCCGGGTGGATGAAGGAGCGCAGCAGGCGGCTGGCGTCCTTGATTGCGGTGCCCCAATCCGGGCTCTCCGGCGCCAGACCCAGCCCGAAATAGCCGAGCGTGCCGAGCAGGATCGTGGTGTAGCCGATGCGCAGGCAGGCATCGACGATCAGCGGTCCGCGCGCATTGGGCAGGATCTCCCACAGCATGATGTACCAGGGCGATTCACCGCGCGTCTGCGCCGCCGCCACATAGTCGCGCGTCTTGATGTCCATCACCAGGCCGCGCACGATGCGGAACACGCCGGGGCTTGAAGCAAACACCACCGCCACGAAGATATTGAGCTGGTTGGGGTCGATGTGGATGATCTTGAACGGATCGGCATCGAAGACCAGGCCGGCATAGACCCAGCCGCCGATGATCAGCGTCAGCCCGAGCAATATATAGAGGCGGTCCGGCCGGTTCTTGTAGCGCGTCCAGAACAGTACGGAAAAGAAGATGATCGGGAACAGGAAGAACAGCCCGGCCATGGCGTAGGGGATCGGCGTATCCATGATGCCCGGCGTCACCAGCAGGTAAAACAGCAGGATCACCGGGAAGGCCAGCACCAGATTGGCCAGGAAGGACAGCACAGTGTCGATCCGGCCGCCATAGTAGCCGGCGGGCAGACCGAGCGTAATGCCGACCATCAGCGCGAAACCGGTCGCAGCCGGTGCGATGATCAGCACGATCTGGCTGCCATAGACCATGCGCGAAAAGACATCGCGGGCGAGCTTGTCGCCGCCGAAATAGTAGATGAGTTTCGATACCGGCTCGAGCGCGCCCGGCAGCGCATCCTTCATGATCGGCACCTGGGCGAGCGGATCGAAGGGCGCGACGGTCGACGCGAAGATTGCCGTGAACAGCCAGAACAGGCAGATGCCGACACCGACTATGCCGACGCCGCTATCGAACAGCTGGCCGTAGAGGCCGAGCCTTTTCTTGTAGGTGAAGCTCACCCCCATCACCAGGGCAAGCCCTAACCAGACCGGCCAGAAACGCCCAATCACGCCGAGCACGACATTGAAGGCACCGATATATTCGACCTGCATCTGCCCCAGCCCCCTATTGAACTCTGATACGCGGATTGAGGAACGCGTAGCCGACATCCGAGATGAGCTGCGTGATCAGCACGATGAACACCGAGACCAGTGAACAGCCAAGCAGCAGATCGATGTCGTTGTTGCCGGCGGCCTCGACCAGCGTGTAGCCAAAGCCCTGGTAGCGGAACATCACCTCGACGATGACGACGCCGGTAAGCAGCCAGGGAAATTGCAGCATGATGACGGTGAAGGGCGCGATCAGCGCATTGCGCAGCGCGTGCTTGACGACGACGCTGCCGAACGAAAGCCCTTTCAGCCGGGCGGTGCGGATATATTGCTGCGTCATCACCTCGACCATCGAGGCGCGTGTCATGCGGGCGATGTAGCCGATGCCGTAGATCGCCAGCGTCATCACCGGCAGGGTGAAATTGTAGAAGGTGATGCCCTGGCTTGCCGAGGCGGCCGAACCGTTCAGCCAGCCGAGCCAGGAGGCGAAGATGACGGTGAAGATGACGCCGGACACATATTCGGGCGTCGCCGTCGACGCGATCGATGCGACGGACAGCGTTCGGTCCGTTCGCGAGCCCTCGCGCATGCCGGCCAGGATGCCGATCAGCAGCGAAATCGGCACCATCACCAACAGCACGCAGAGCATCAGGATACCGGTGGCGGCGAGTGCGGGGAAGAGCTTTGACGCAACCGAGGTTTTGAACTTGGTCGAGCAGCCGAAATCACCTTCCAGGATGCCGGAGAATTTCGGCTCCAGCGGATCGTTGCAGAAGGAGAAACGCTGCGTCGGCTTGCCGGTCGCCGGATCGGTCACCGGTTGCTTCGGGACGACGCCCAGCCATTGGCCGTAGCGCACGAAGAAGTTCTGCCGGTAGCCATGGTTGACCAGCCAACTTTCGAGCTGTTCGGCCGATGTGTGCATTTCGGTCTGGCTGATCGCCAGCTTCTTCAAATTCGGCTCGAGGTTGATCAGGAAGAAGACGATCATCGTCAGGCACAGCATCGTCAATGCCATGGTGCCGAGACGCCGGATTACGAAAGAAAGCATGGCGGTCCCCTGCCGGTCTGGTTGGGGTTGGAGCCAGTTCGAAAAACCAGCTTTGCCGCTGCCGGCAGAGTTGGCCGTCAAATCGGCACTCGGATGCAATCAACCCAGTTTTATTGAACGGTCTTTCAGGAGAGTCCGCAACTTTTTGCTGCGGCGGCTTCCGGTTCTGGGCCATGCGAGGCGTGACGGGAAGGAGCGAAGCGCCCCTTCCCTGACGTTCCAATCACGCCTGGTCGAGCCAGACCTTGCCGTAGTCGCGCTCGAAGGTCGGATGCATCTTGTAATTCTGCACCGCCTTGACCGAGTGGCTGTAGAGCTTGCGCCAGTATGGCTGGATCATGATGCCGGAATCCTGCAGGATCTGCTCGATGTCCTTCATCATTTCCTTGCGCTTGGCCGCATCGGCGACGGCCAATGCTGCATTGAGCTTGGCATCCCATTCGGGGTTGGAATAGGCCGACTCGTTCCACGCCTCGCCGGTGCGGTAGCCGATCGCCAGAACCTGGACGCCGAGCGGCCGCATGTTCCAGTTGGTCATGGACAGCGGATACTTGGTCCAGTCGTTCCAGAACGTCGAGCCCGGCAGCACCGTGCGCTTTACCTTGAGGCCGGCGTCGCGCATCTGCGCGGCGATGGCGTCGCCGGTATTCTTGTGCCAGTCTTCGTCGACCGTGATCAGCTCATGCTCGAAGTCGGCCTGGCCGGCTTCCGCCATCAGCGCCTTGGCCTTGGCCGGATCGCGAGCGACTTTGGGCAGCTCGTAATATTCCGGGTGGATTTGGCAGACATGGTGGTTTTCAGCCACCGTGCCGGCATTTCCGTAGCCAAGCTGCAGAACGACATTGTTGTCGACCGCCAGTTGCAGCGCGTTACGCACCTTCTGATCGCCGTAAGGCTTGTTGTTGATGTTGGTGCGGCACACGATGGTCGAGGCGGTGACGATTTCGGACTTGACCAGGTCCAGTCCGTCGAGGATCGACACATAGTCGGCCGAGGTCTCGAAATTGGTATGGACTTCGCCGGCCTCGAAGGCACTGACCATGGCTGCCGGATCGGTGCCGTAGTCGACGAACTCGATGCCGTCGAGGAACACCTCGCCGTCCCACCACTTGTTGTCCTCGCGGCGCTTGTAGACCACCTTCTGGCCGACATCGTAGGAGACGAGCTCGAACGGGCCGGTACCGATCGGGCAGGCTTTGAAGTCGCCGCCCTTCTCGTCGAAGCTCTTGTGCACGATGAGGCCGGGATAGTCGCACATGTTCGGAATGAGCGCGATGTCAGCCTTGCCGAGCTTCAGCTTGACGGTGTGGTCGTCAACCTTGGTCACGGCGCTTTCGTCGAGCTTGTCGTCCTTGACCAGCGTGCCGAGACGGCCAGGCATGGAATTGCCCTCGGCCTTCTTGTCGGCCCAGCGCTTGAGATTGAAGATGACGTCATCGGCGGTGAAGGCATCGCCATTCGACCAGGTCACACCCTTGCGCACATGCAGCGTGTACTCGGTGGCGTCGTCGTTGACCTCCCAGCTCTCCAGAAGGTACGGGCGGAACGTGTATTCGCTGGTGTACTTGACCAGCGGCTCAAGCGCCTGACGCTCGGCATTGGCGATTTCCGACCAGTCGGCCTTGCGCGGATCCTTGGGATCCTTGACCCATTGCGCGACTTTAAGGATGCCGCCCTTCTTGCCCTGCACCTCTTCGGCCCTGGCTTGGGTCGGCACGGCTACGCCGAGCATGCCGTAGGCCATCGCAGTCGACGCGCCGAACACGCTCGCCATGGCGAGGAACTCGCGGCGATCGACTTTGCCTGCCTTGGCTTCTTCGGCCATGGCCAGGATGTGATCGGGAACGCGATCGCAATTGCTCTTGTAATTTGTCATACCTTAACTCCCATTGTTGGCTTTCCGCCTTTTAACATTCCGCATCCCTGCCGTGATGTCAAAGACGGCATGGCTACGGAACCTGTTAGGGAATGTGCAACTTTGAAAAGGGAGCGGTTCGCGTGATAACGACAGACTTGGCGCAAAAGTGCTAGCGCGCCCAGATTCCGCCGGAATCTGCTTAGGCGAGTAATTGATACATTTTGGGCGGGTTGAGACAGCGCCAGTTCCGGCGGCGGTAAGGGCCAGGAACTCAATATTCCTTTTCGTAGAATATGCCGCCCTTGGCCTCGCCGCCATCGTTGGCCTCGCCGCGCAGCTTGACGCCGCGTCCCACATTGAGGTCGATCGTCGCCTTGCCCGATCCTGGCCTGTCGCCTTTCTGGATCGTCACATAGGTGCGGTCATTGAGGTACTTGCCCGCCGACACGGCGGTGCCGCCCTGGTCATCGGTGGTCACATCCAGGTCATCGACGCCGATTGCACTGCGCAGGTTTTCGAGCAGCGAGGTGGAGCCGCCGACGCCGGCCAGTTGGCCGGCGGCCTCGGCCAACTGCGCGATCTGAAGCGGCGACAGGTTCGACATAGAGCGGCCGAAAATCAGCTGCGCCAGCACCTCGTCCTCGGGCAGCGCCGGCACCGATGAGAAGTCGAATTTCGGATTGGTCGCTTCGCCCGAGACGACGATGGTGACGGTGGCGCTGGTCGTGGTCGATGTCGCGGTCAAGTTGAGGTAGGGCACCAGCGAGCCCGAAAAGCCGACCGTGCCTTCGGTAAAGGTCAGCCGCTTGCCGAGGATCGACAGCCGCCCACGCTGCAAGGTGAAGGTGCCGACCGCCTGCGGCGAAGCCGCCGGGCCGGTCAGCCTCAGCGAACCGCCGAACTCGGCATCGACACCCCTGCCCTGGATGAAGATCTGGTTCGGCGCATTGACCGTGACGTCGAGGACAAGTCCACTGCCGCCACCCCCGCTGGCCGCCGCCGGTCGCAAGGCCTTGTCCTGCGCCCGCACGGAGGCGGGCGCGTTCTTGTGCTTGACACCGAGCGCTGCCAGCGAGCCCGGCAGCTTATCGGGAACGGTGATGACGGTCTTGGCCAGGTTGACGGTGCCCGAAATCACCGGCGCAGAGGTGAGCGGCCCCTTGATGGTCAGGTCGCCGCCGAGATTGGCTGTCACCACCCTGCCGTCGGTATAGCGGCCGTCAACCAGCTTGATCGACAAATCGGCTGGGAAACCTTGCGCCGGATTGATGCCGAGGGTGCCGGAGGCCGACAGGCTGCCGCGTGTCGACAGCGTGCCGGTCAGCCGGTTGATCCGGGCAACGCCATTGCCGATCGAAATGTCGGCGGCAATGTCGTTGACGGCAAGGCCGGAACGCGCGTCGACCAGGCGGGCGCCCGACGTGCTGACCGTGCCGCCGATCACCGGCGACGCCGCCGGGCCGCGCATCTGGATATTGACGTTGGCGGTGCCGCTGAGCGACAGCCCTTGCGCCGCAAGCTTGGCGGCCAGGAAGGAAAATGGCACCTTGCCGTTGAAGTCGAGCACCAGCGCTGGTGTGCCGGCCGTCGTCACCGTACCGCCGCCCTTGAGGCCAAGCCCGGCGCCGTCGCTGATGTCGGCGTTGAAGGTGAGCTTCTTGCCGGCGAATGTTCCCGACGAAGAGATATTCATGCCGCCAAGACCGGCGCTGCGCGTCTGCGAGGTCTGCACCCCACCAGCATCGATATCGAAAGCGACAGCCGGATTGCCCGGCGCGCCGGTTACCTTGACTGTTCCCGAAATCGAACCGGCGGCCTGGAGGCCCGGCGAAAAACTGTTGGCCAGCGAAGCCGGCACCTTCGACAGCGCGGCACTGATGTCGAGTGCCTGCCCGACCTTGCCGGTCACCGTCGCCGTGCCGCCACCGAGATTGAGCACCAGCTTGTCCAGCGTCGTGGTGCCGTTGGCGATGCTGACGGCCGAGGCCTGGGCGATGGCCGCCTTGATGCCCTGCACCGTGGCCTGGCCGGAAGCGAGTTCGATGGTGGTGGTGCCGCCAGCCACCTTTATCCTGCCCGCAGCCCTCGCCGGAATGCCCTTGACGGTGGCGCCGCCGGAAAACCCGGTCCAGTCGCCGTCGCGCTTCAAATCGACATCGATGCCGCTGATGGCGGTGCCGCCGGAAATGACGCTGTCGGCGCGAATCTTGCCCGAGATGACCGGCGCGGCGAGATAGTTGGCGACCAGCGCATCGATCGACACCGTCTTCGCCTGCAGGTCGCCGCGCGTGATCGAAGCGGTCGCAGCCTTGACGGCGACGTTCGGGCCATCCGCGGTCTTGGAGAATGCAATAGTGCCGCGCACATCGCCTTCGGCCTTTTCCAGCGCCAGCGCCGCCAGCGGTCCGATATCGGGCAGGTCGAGCGCGATGGTGCCGACCGGCACGAAAGCCTCGTCGAGCGCAAGGTCGCCGGAAATCCTATTCTTGCCGAGTGACAGCAGCAGGCCGTTGATGGCGCTCTTGCCGTCGGCAGTCGCCAGCACCGCGCTGCCTTGCAGTGCCTGCCCCGCGACATTGCCGGTCAGTTGCACATTGGCTGCCGGGTTCGCGGCATCGGCCTTGCCGGTCGCAATCAGCTTAAGTCCGGTGATTTCGCGTTCCGCCACCAGCAGGCGGTCGCTGTTGACCGTCAGCGACAGGTCCGGCGCCAGGCTGGGCCCCTGCGCGTTGAGTGCAAAGCTGATCGCGCCTTTGGCATCTTTCGACAACAGCGAGATGTCGGCCAGTGCACCCTTGATATGTGCGCTAAGCTTGTTGTCGGCGAGGCTGGCCTGACCGTCCGCGGTCAGTGCGCCCGACGCCAGCGTGACCGGATTGGCGCTGACATTGCCATTGGCATCCCGCTTCAGCGTGGCGCTGAGCTGCGTGCGCTCTGCCAGCACGCTGCGCGCCGCCGCCGGCAACGCCGCCGACAGCACGTCGGCGTTGAGGTTGAGGTCGATTGCTCCATCGGCAAAGCCGACACGGCCATTGAAGGCGCTGCCCAGCGCATCGCCCTGCACCGAGCCGCTGTCGATGGTGATCGCATCGGCCGCCAGGCTGCCCGCGACCTTGGCGGTGACTTTGCCGGCGATCAGCGGTGCGATGGTCGGATTGTCCAGACCGATCTTGTCCGCCGTCATCGTGCCCGAGATCGGCCCGGTGCGGCTTCTCACATCGAACGCGTCGGAATGCAGCGCCAGCGAGATGCCCTCGACCTTGGTGAAATTCGTCGCCACCGACGGCAACACCGCCGAGATATCGAGCTTGGCTTGCGCAGCCTGCCCCGCCGCCTTCACAGACAGCGCCTGCAGTTCGAGCTTGATCGGGCCTTCCACGCTCCCGAACGCCAGCGGCAGGCTCGGACCGGAAGAGGTCAGGTCGAGCGCGAAATCGCTGGCGCCGTTCGGGTTGAGGGTGCCGGCCGCGTTGCCGGAGATTTTCTCACCCGAAAGCGTCGCCTGGTCGAGCACGACGCCGCCGGCCGCGGAATAGCTGCCGGCCGCATCGACATCGAGCGGCCCGAGCCCGGCCTGACGGGTCTGGCTGGTCTCGGCGCCGGCCAGCTTTGCATCGAAGTGGATGTCGGGATTTGCCGATGGCCCGGTGATTTGCGCCGTGCCGTCGAGCGTGCCCCCGGCATCGAGGCCGGGTGAAAAGCCATTGGCAAGCGCAGCCGGCAGCGCCGAGAAGGTCGCCGCCAGATCGAGCGTCTGGCCCGCCGTGCCCGACAGCGTCACCGAGCCACCGCCGAGATCGACTACCAGCCTTTGAATGTTGGTTATGCCATCGGCAATGGTCAGGCTCGACGGCTCGGCGATCGCCACCTTGATGCCGCGCACCGTCGCCTCGCCGGACGCGATCTCGACGCTGGTCGCGCCGCCGGCAATCTTCGCCCGCCCGGCAGCTGTCGCCGGAATGCCTGATATGGTTGCGCCGCCGGTGAAATTCGTCCAGTCGCCGTCACGCTTGAGGTCGACGCCGATGCCACTGACGACGGTCGTTCCCGAGGTCACGCTCTCGGCCTTGATCCTGCCGGAGATCGCAGGGCTGTTGAGATAGTTGGCGATCAGTGCGCTGACGGTGACTGCCTTGGCTGCCACATCACCGCGCGCGATCGACACGCTGGCTGCATTGATGGTGACAGTGGGAGCCTCGCCGTCTTTGGCGAACACCACGGTGCCGCCGATATCGCCGGCCGCCGTCTGCCCGGCCAGCGACGCCAGCGGCGCGATATCGGGGGCGGAGATCGTCAGCGTCCCCAGCGGCAGGAATTTTTCATCGAGCGTGAGGTCGCCCGACACCTTGTTGTCGCCCAGCGCTACGCTGAGCCCCTTGATGGAGCGCTTGCCATCGCTCGTCACCAGCGCCGCCTTGATGGCGAGCGGCTGTTCGTCGACCGCGCCGGTCAGCGAGATATCTGCGGCCGGGCTCACAATGTCAGCCTTGCCCGATGCGGTCAGCTTGATGTCCTTGACCGTGCGGCCGGAGGCCGTCAGGCTGGCACTGTCGGCCGAAACCGAGAAATCCGGTGCGTTGCGCGCGCCGCTTGCCGTCAGCGCGAAATCGACCCCGCCGGCGACCGGCACGCCGACCAGCGAAGACAGCACCGAGACGTCGCCGAGCTTGCCCTTGATGTCGGCCTGGATATCGCTGCCTTGCGCGCTGGCGGTGCCGCTGGCGCTCAGCGAACCGGAAGTGAGTTCGATCGAGTTGGCGGCGAAAGAGCCCTGCGGATCGCGCGTCGCGGTCGCCGAGAATTTGACCCGTTCGCCAAGCAGCGAACTGATCTGCGGCGGCAGCGCCGTCGACACAGCATCGGCATTCATCTTGAGCGTCATGGCGAGATCGGCCAGCGTCACCTTAGCCGTCAGCCCGGCATTGAGAGCATCGCTGCGCAGCGTGCCTTCGTCGAGGGAAATCTCGTCCCTGCTGATCGAACCGGCAAGAGAGGCCGTCAGCTTGCCGGTGATCAGCGGCGCCAGCGTCGCCACGTCGGTCTTCAGCCCGGCGGCCGCCAGACTTACACTGACCGGGCCGCTGCGGCTCTCGATGTCGAAACCGTCGGAATGGATCTTCGCATCCAGATTGTTCACCTGAGAGCCGCCCGCCACCACCGACACCAGTGAAGCGCTGGCGTCAATCATCGGCGCCTTGCCGTCACCGAAGGCGCGCGCGGTCACATTGTTGATGGCCACCATGATCGGCTGCGCCTGGGTACCGACATTGACCGTGACCGGCTTGGCTTTGGCCACGAGTTCGACCGAAAGGTCGCTGGCGCCCTTGGGGTCGACCATGCCGGCAGCGGTACCATGAACTGCGTCGCTCTCGATCGCAGCGCGCTCGATGTCGACGCCGCCGGTCGCGGTCGCGGTGCCGGCTAGGTCGAAGCTGGTCTTGCCGGCAAACAGCGACTTGAACCGTTCCGGCAGGAAGCCTTCGAACGAACCGTCGCCCTTGGCCTCGATCCGGTTGCCCTTGTCGGTGAGCTGGTGCCGGCCGGTGAGCTGGGTAACGATCTGACCGTCGACCATGAAGGTGCCGATGCCGCTCCAGTTGGCCAGCGGCCCGGTGCCCGAGACGACGATGTTGACCGGCGGCGCGCCGGGTAGCTTGAGCAGGTTGGCGATGATGCCGCCGGCCGGCTCGGAAGCCTTGAGATCGAGGTCGAGCTTGTTTTCATCCGGCGCGAAGTGGATGTTGGCGTCGACATTGCCTTGCTTGCCGTCATGGCGGGTAACGTTGAGCACCGTCTGGATCGCCAGCGGCGACGCATCGACCTTGGCCGATCCCTTGGCCGCAAGTTCGGCAATGCCGCTGCCGGCAAGTTGCTGGCCGAGCGCGATCTCCGGCAAATCGATCGCTCTGATATCAAGCGAAACCGGCAGGCCGGTCGACCCGCTCTTGCTCGGCTCGGTGCTCGCCATAGGCAGCCGTGCCAGTTCTATCCGTTCGGCCGCTATGCGGTCGGCGCTGAAATTCTTCGACAACAGCGCCAGCGGCGACCAGTCGACGGCCACCTTGCGGGCCACCAGCCAGGCGCCCTCGCGGTCTTCCAGCACGACATGGTCGACCGTCAGCGCGCCGGACCAGATACCGTTAATGCCGCTGACCGTGACTTTGCTGTCCCCTGACGAGGCCATGTCAGAGATGATGCCGGCGAGATTTTCGCGGCCGCGCTCGGTCTTGGTCAGCACGACCAACGCGCCGATGCCCGCCGCCGCCACGATCAGCAGCGTGTAGAAAAACAGGCGAAGGATGCGTTTCAAAATCTTCATCGTCAGAACGCCTGTCCGATCCCGGCATAGATGCCGAAACGCGGGTCGCCACGGTCGCGGTTGAGCGGCACGGCGGCGTCGATGCGCAGCGGCCCGAACGGCGTGATGTAGCGCAGGCCAACGCCCGCGCCGACCTTCACGTCTGAAAAGTCCGGCGTCGCTGTGGTCGAGACAGTGCCGGCGTCGACGAACGGCACGATGCCGATCGTGTCGGTCAGAGCAATGCGCATTTCGACCGATGTTTCGAAGAAGGAAAGCCCGCCGATCGGCTGATTGTCGATGTCCTTCGGTCCGATGCCCTGATAGGCATAGCCCCGCACCGAGCCGCCACCGCCGGAATAGAAGCGCCTGTCGGCTGGAACGTTCTGAAGGCCGGTGCCGACGATCGAACCCAGCGCGACGCGTTCGGCAAGCACGAATTTCGAGGCCGTGTCGAGCGACTGATAGGCCGACCCCTCGCCCCTGAGCTTGAGGAAGGCGGCGCCGCTCAGAATGTCGTAACTCGGTTCGGCATAGGCCAGAACCCTGAAGCCGCTGGTCGGGTTGAGCCGGTTGTCCCTGTTGTCGTAGACATATTGCAGCGGAATGCTGGCGATCAGGTATTTGTGCTTGCCGAAAGCGTCGGTGATCCTGGAGTAGTCGAGCGCGATTTCAGCCGAAACCGTCTGCTTCTTGTCGATCTCATAGGACAGGCCGGTGCTGCCCTTGACCGAAAAATGGTCGTAGGCGTCGGGATGTTCGAGTACGGTCTTGACGCTGGCGATGAATTTCGAGGCCGGCCCGACCACCCCCGGCTTCTCGAACATGATGCCGGCATTGTAGTTGAGCTCGCTGAGATCGTTGCTGCCGATGCCGCTGATCTTGCCCTCGATGCGCAGCTTTTCGGCCCGGCCGAACAGATTTCGGTGGCCCCAATAGCCTTCCAGGCCTAGCCCTTCGGTGTTGGAGAAAGTGCCGCCGACGCCGAAATAGCGTGGTTTGCGCTCGCTGACCTGAACGCCGATCGGAATGTTGCCGTCGGGGTCAAGACTGTCGGCTTCCTTCAGCGTCACGCTGTTGAACACTTCGAGCCTCAGCAGCCGGTCGCGGGCATCGTCGATCTCGTCAGGCGAATATTGCCGGCCGCGTTTCAGCCCGGTCATATATTCGGTGAACTCGCGATCGACCTTCTCGGTGCCATCGACGGTGGTGTCGCCATAACCGGCAACCGGCCCGGCGGCCACCGTCAGCGTCACGTCGAGCGTCGAGGTGGTGTGCTCGGCCACGACCTGCCTGTCGGTGATCCGGGCCAGCGGCCGGCCCTCCTGCTTCAGCGCCCGCACGATCAGCGCCTCGGCCTTGAGCACGGCGCCCGAGCCGGCATCGCCGCCGGCTATCAGGCCGAAATCGGCGCTCGCCAGCCCGGCGGCATCGCCCTCCAGCCGAATATTGCCGAGCGTGAATTTGGGCCCGCTCGAGATGCTGATCACCACCGGGATCGGCTGCGGACCCGTAAATTCGGCATCGGGCGGCAAATCGTCCAGCGCCTTGCCCTGGATGGTGATGGTGACGACGCCTTCATAACGGGCGTCGGCATAAAGCGCCGCGACCAGCTGTTCGCGGTCGCTACGCGCCTTGGCCAAAAGGCCGAGCGAGCCGGAAACCGGGCGGTCCTCGTCGGATTTCAGCGACGAGGCGTTTTCGAGCTTCTTAACCAAGTCCTTGTCGGCATTGGGCGCTTCGATGGTCACCGCATAGCGCAGCGGGTCGACGATATCGGCGTCCTCGTCATTCGAAGAGCCCCACAATTTGATGCCGAAGAGCTCAAAGGCGGCCGCCGACCCCGATTCGGTAACGAGCACGGTCGAGCACGCCAACGCCACAATCAGCGCGCGCGAAAGCGTGCGCCGTGGCGCACTTACCTTCGACATCTGCGCTTCATACGCCGGCATCAGGACAACCTAGGTTACAAAACTAAAATTGGAATGAAGTTTTGAAGCGCTCGTAAAGGGGCCACAATCCAATTGTCTGAAATAGGCAGGGCTTGGAATTCACACCTTCTGCGTTTTCGCAAGAAAGCGTGATCCCTTTCCCGTGGATGAACTATCGGCATACCGGTCATTGGCCGGTTTGGGAACCGTTGGCGGGCGGAAACCTGCCCGTCCTCGTGTTGACAAGCTTGACTGAAGCTTGAACATGCCGCGGACGTAGCAGTGTCTGGAGGGTGTTATGGCGATGCGCGCGGCGGCTCGTGGTCTGTCGATCTTGATTCTTCTCATTTTCGCCTGGGGGTCTGTAGCGCAAGCGGCCGAAGCCCGCCGGGTGGTGACCTCAAATAATTCCGACTATTTCGGCTTCGATCTCAGATCGGACCAGAATGTCAGCCTCGATCAGTGCAAGACGACATGCCTCGGCGACCCCGCCTGCCGCGCCTTTACTTACAACAACAAGGCCAAATGGTGCTTCCTAAAATCCGACTATAACCAGTTGAAACCCTTCAGCGGCGCGGTCGCGGGCAAGGTCGTCAATGTCGATGGCGACCCCGATATCGGCGCCCCGCCGGAACTCGCCTTCTTCCCCAACTGGATGGCCGACCAGGCCCAGCAATACCGCAACAAGCTGACCGATCCGGCCTATGACAAGCCGACCGACGGGCTGGAATCACTCCGCGCCGCCGCCGAACAGGCTGCACTGACCGGCGACCATGGCCAGGCCATGAACAAATACGAGGCCGCGGTCTCGGTCCTGCCTGACGACGGCCAGCTTTGGCTCGGTCTGGCGCGTGAAACGCTTGCCATACAGCCGGCCAGCGGCACCTCCGAATCCTACAATCTGCCGGTCAAAGGCACCTCCGCCGCCATCAACGCCTACAAATTGCTGCGCACCACCAAGACCCGCGCCGAAGTGCTGGCGCTGCTCGGCAACGGCCTCGACCGCCGCGATCTCTACCGTCCGGCCCTGCAGGCTTATGAAGCCAGCCTCGCGCTGGTCAGTTCGCCGGCGGTCAAGGCCGAATATGAGGATCTCAAGGCCCGCAAGGGCTTCCGCGTCATCGATCACTCGATCGACGCCGACACCAGCGCGCCGCGCATTTGCGCGCAGTTTTCCGAGGAGCTGGTGAAGACCGGCGTCGACTACGCCCAGTTCGTCACCGTCGACAACCAGCCGCCCAAGGGCGTCGAGGCCAAGGACAAGCAGATCTGCGTCGAAGGCCTGGAGCACGGCCAACATTACGAAGTGACCTTCCGCGCCGGTCTGCCGGCCGCCATTGGCGAGGTCACCGCCGCTCCGGTCGTGCTGTCGATCTATGTGCAGGACCGCGCGCCGTCCGCCCGCTTCACCGGCGACAGCTTCGTGCTGCCCGCCGGCGCCCGCCGCGGCATCCCGGTCGTCACCGTCAACATGAATGCCGCACAGATGAAGCTCTACCGCATCGGCGATCGTTCGCTGGCGCAGCTTCTGTCCGGCTATCAGTTCCTGAAGCAGCTCGACGGCTATGATATCTCCAGCATTTCCGACCAGATGGGTGAGCCGGTCTGGCAGGGCCAGCTCGACATCGCCAACGACCTCAACAAGGACGTCACGACGTCGTTCCCGGTCGACGAAGCTTTGCCGCAGCGCAAGCCCGGCGTCTACGTGCTGACCGCGCAAGCGGTAAACGAAAACGACGAGGACAATTACAATTCGCTTGCCACGCAGTGGTTCGTCGTCTCCGACATCGGCCTGTCGACCTATACCGGCCAGGATGGCCTCAATGTCTTTGCCCGCTCGCTCGGAACCGCCAAGCCGATCGCCGGCGCCGAACTGACGCTGCTGGCCAGGAACAATGAAATCCTCGGCACAGCCACGTCGGACGCCGAAGGCCATGCTGTCTTCAACCCCGGCCTGACGCGCGGCGACGGCGGCATGGTGCCGGCCGTTCTGATGGCCAAGCAGGGCGACAACGATTTCGTCTTCCTCGACATGGGCCGCGCCGGCTTCGATTTGTCCGATCGCGGCGTCGCCGGACGCGCCGCACCGGGCGCGCTCGATGTCTATGCCTGGACCGAACGCGGCATCTACCGCGCCGGCGAGGATGTGCATGTCGCAGCCCTAGCCCGCGACGGCGCCTCCAAAGCGGTGGAAAACCTGCCGCTGACCTTCATCTTCACCCGTCCCGACGGCGTCGAGAACCGCCGCATCGTTGCCGATGGCGTCTCGGCCGGCGGCTATGCCGTCGACCTGCCGCTGGAAGCCAACGCCATGCGCGGCACCTGGACGGTGTCGATCTATACCGATCCCAAGCAGGCGGCCGTTTCCAGCCAGATGTTCCTGGTCGAAGACTTCGTGCCGGATCGCATCGAGTTCGACATGAAGTCCGACAAGCAGGAGATCGCACAGGGCGAAACCGCCAACATCGACATTGACGGCCGCTTCCTCTATGGCGCGCCGGCCGCCGGCCTCGCGCTCGAAGGCGAGCTGACGCTGTCGACGGCGCGCGACTGGGACCGTTTCGCCGGCTATTCGTTCGGCCTTGCCGACGAGCAGTCGGCCGAGCCTTCGGTCACCCCGTTCACCGGTCTGCCGGTGGTCGGCGACGACGGCAAGGCGACCTTCCCGGTCACGGTCGACCAATTGCCCGCGACCACCAAGCTGGTCGACGCCAAGGTCACGGTTCGCATGCGCGAAACCGGCGGCCGCGCCATCGAGCGCTCGCTCAACATCGGCATCCGCCCGCAAGGCCACATGATCGGCATTCGTCCGGATTTCGCCGACAATGAGGTGCCGCAGGGCGGCACCGCCAAATTCAGCCTCATCGCGGTCGATCCCGACGGCAAGCGCGAGACGCTGAAGGGCGCGCAGTGGTCGCTGGTCAAGGTCGAACGCAATTACCAGTGGTATCGCAACAACAACTCGTGGAACTACGAACCGGTCACCTTCACCAAGTCGATCGCCAACGGCCAGGTCGATCTCAGCGCCGATGCCGAGGCGACCGTGACGATGCCGGTCGACTGGGGCCAGTACCGGCTCGAGATCGAGACTGCCGATCCCGAGGGCCCGGCGACCAGCTATGAGTTCGACGCCGGCTGGTATGTCTCCTCGACCTCCACCGAAACGCCTGATGGGCTCGAGATCGCTCTCGACAAGGACAGCTATGCCGTCGGCGACGTGGCCAAGCTGAAGGTGTCGCCGCATTTTGCCGGCGAACTGCTGGTCACCATCGGCGCCGACAAGCTGCTCAAGACCGTCACGGCAACCGTGCCGGCCGGCGGCAGCACGGTCGACATCCCGGTCGGTGACGACTGGGGCGCCGGCGCCTACATCACCGCAACCCTGCTCCGGCCCGGCGATGCGCAGGAAACCCGCATGCCGGCGCGCGCCATCGGCGTAAAATGGCTGACGGTCGACCCGGGCTCGAAAAAGCTCGCGGTTACCCTGACGCCGCCGGACAAGACGATGCCGCGCCAGCAGCTGTCGATCCCGGTTTCGGTCGCCGGCGTAGCGCCGGGCAGCAATGCCTATGTCACGGTCGCTACCGTCGATGTCGGCATTTTGAACCTCACCAACTACAAGGCGCCGGATCCGGAGGGCTGGTATTTCGGCCAGCGCATGCTCGGGCTCGAAGTCCGCGACATCTATGGCCGTCTCATCGACGGCTCGCTCGGCACCAGCGGCAAGCTCAGGACCGGCGGCGACGGCGCCTCGATGCAGCCGCAAGGCAGTCCGCCGACCGAAAAGCTGGTCGCCTTCTTCTCCGGCCCGGTCCAGCTCGACGCCGACGGCAAGGCGAGGATCGACTTCGACATCCCGCAGTTCAACGGCACCGTGCGCGTCATGGCCGTCGCCTGGACCAAGGAGGCCGTCGGCCATGCCACGACCGATGTCATCGTGCGCGATCCGGTGGTGATCACCGCCGGCCTGCCCCGCTTCCTGGCGCCTGGAGATGCAGCGATCATGCGGCTCGATGTCGCCGACACCGACGGTCCGGAGGGCGACTATGCCCTGTCGATCGCCACGACCGGCGACCTCTCGACCGGCGACAAGCCGTTGCCCGAAAAGCTGACTCTCGCCAAGGGCAAGCGCCAGACGCTGACTGTGCCGCTGGTTGCACAGACGGCGGGTAATGCCTCGATCACCATCAAGCTCGCCCATGGCGACGGCACCTCCGTCGAGCAGACGCTGTATGTTCCGGTGCGTCCGGCGCAATTGCCGGTCACCACCCGTCTGGTCGTCGACCTCAAGGGCAATGGCGGCTCGCTGCGCGTCGACAAGGAGCTGCTCGCGGCAAGCCTGCTCGACGGCGCCTCGATCAGCGTCGGCGTTTCTCAGGCTGCCGCATTCGACGTGCCGTCGCTGCTGATGACGCTCGACCGCTACCCCTATGGTTGCGCCGAGCAGACCACCAGCCGCGCCATGCCGCTTCTCTACGTCAACGATCTGGCGTCCGGCGTCGGCATGCAAAGCGATCCCGAACTGCACGACCGCGTTCAGGCGGCCATCTACAAGGTGCTGAGCTACCAGGCTTCGGCCGGCAGCTTCGGCCTGTGGGGTCCGGGCTCCGGCGATCTGTGGCTTGACTCTTACGTCACCGACTTCCTGACCCGGGCGCGCGAGCAGAACTACGACGTGCCGGCCCTGGCGATGAGCCAGGCGCTGAGCAATCTGCAAAACTCGGTCGGTTACGACCAGGACGTCCAGGATCGCGGCAGCGAAATCGCCTACGCGCTCTATGTTCTGGCCCGCAACAAGAAGGCCTCGGTCGGCGATCTGCGCTACTACGCCGACACCAAGCTCGAAGCCTTCTCGAGCCCGATGGCCGTCGCCCAGTTGGCGGCGAGCCTGGCGCTCTACGGCGACGCGCAACGTTCGGAAGCAACCTTCCAGACGGCGCTGCAGCTGGCCAAGTCGACCACCGAGTACGACTACTACCGGTCCGACTATGGCTCGCGGCTGCGTGATGGCGCCGCGATCCTGGCGCTCGCCGCCGAATCGAAGCCGGTGCCGACCATCGTGCCGGAACTGATCCGGCTGGTGGCAAGGGAACGCGCCGATGCCCGCTGGACCAGCACGCAGGACGAATCCTGGATGCTTCTGGCGGCCCGCGCGCTGAAGTCGGGCAACGACTCGATCACGCTCTCGGTCAACGGCGCGCCGCATGCCGGTGGGTATTCCAACCACCTCAGCGGCACCGACATTGCCGACAGCCCGCTGACCATCGCCAACACCGGCGCCACGCCGCTGCAGGCGGTCGTCACCACGGTCGCCTCGCCGGTAGAGCCCTTGCCGGCCGGCGGCGACGGCTTCACCATCGACCGCACCTACTACAAGCTCGATGGCACCGAAGCCAACGTCACCGAGGCGACGCAGAACGAACGCTACGTGGTCGTGCTCAAGGTTTACGAGCAGAACCGCTGGCCTTCGCGCCTGCTGATCACCGACCTGTTGCCGGCCGGCTTCGAGATCGACAATCCGGGCCTTGTCTCCAGCGCCCAATTGTCGAACTTCACCTGGCTGGCGCAAACGGACGCGGCCCATCTCGAATTCCGCGACGACCGTTTCGTCGCGGCATTCAATCCCAATGACGGCGATGGCGACCGCAACATCATGCTGGCCTACGTCGTGCGTGCGGTAACGCCGGGCACCTATGCCCATCCGGCAGCCACGGTGGAGGACATGTACCGGCCGCAATATTCGGCCCGCACCGCCACCGGCATGATGGAGATCAAGGCGCCGTAAGGCGCCTTGACGAAGATGAACACGCCGATGTCCGCGACCATCTCCTTCTCCCCGCTATGCGGAGAGAAGGAGCCGGCAGGCGGATGAAGGGCACCACCATGCTCTCCAGAAAATTTCTCCGTCGAACAGGCATCGCCGCCGCCTCCCTCGTCGGCTTTGCGGCGATCGCTGCCGCTTCTCTCTGGGAGCTCGACCGCGCCTTCCCGCCACCCCTGCCCGAAAAACTCACCGTCTCCACCGAGGTCCAGGACCGCGACGGCCAGCTGTTGCGCGCCTTCGCCACGCCGGACGGTTACTGGCGGCTCGACACTGATCTCGACCAGGTCGACAAGCAGTTCGTCGACATGCTGGTCACCTATGAAGACAAGCGCTTCTGGGACCATGATGGCGTCGATGTGCTGGCGCTGGCGCGCGCCGCCGGCCAGTTCGCCACCAGCGGCCATATCGTCTCCGGCGGCTCGACTTTGTCGATGCAGCTTGCCCGACTGATCGAGCCGCGCGAAAGCCGCAGCCTCGGCTCCAAGATCAAACAGATGCTGCGTGCCATCCAGATCGAGCGGCGCCTGTCCAAGCAGGAGATCCTCGAACGCTACCTGACCTTGGCGCCCTATGGCGGCAATCTCGAAGGCGTGCGCGCCGCCTCGCTCGCCTATTTCGGCAAGGAGCCGAAGCGGCTGACGGTCTCGGAAGCCGCCCTGCTGGTTGCGCTGCCGCAATTGCCGGAAAAGCGCCGGCCCGACCGCAATCTCACCATCGCTCATGCCGCCCGCGACCGCGTGCTGACCCGCATGGTGTCGGCTGACCTGCTTGGCGAGCGCGAGGCCGCGCGCGCAGAGCTCGATGATGTCTCGGGCTTGCGCCGCAAACTGCCGGCGCTGGCGCCGCATGCCGCCTATGCCATGCTTCCCAAGGCCGTACCCGGCAAGCCATTGCAGCTGACGATCCGCAAAAGCGTCCAGCAAGGGCTGGAGCAGGTGGCGCGCGATGCCGCGATCAAGCTTGGTCCGCGCCTCTCCGTCGCCATGGTGATGGCCGATGCCCGCACCGGTGACATCCTCGGCGAAGTCGGCTCTGCCGATTTCTTCGACGCCAGCCGTTCCGGCTGGATCGACATGACCAAGATCGTGCGGTCGCCCGGCTCTACGCTTAAGCCGTTCATCTATGGCCTCGCCTTCGAGCAGGGGCTGGTGGCGCAGGAAATGCTGATCGAGGACAGACCGGTCGATTTCGGCGGCTACCGGCCAAAGAATTTCGACATGGGCTATCAGGGGGATGTCTCGATCCGCCAGGCGCTGCAGCTGTCGCTCAACGTGCCGGCAATCCGCGTGCTCGACTCTGTCGGCCCGGCACGGCTGATGGCGCGCTTCCGCCAGGCCGGCGTCAGCCCGGTGCTACCGGTCAACGAGGCGCCGGGCCTCGCCATCGGCCTCGGAGGCGTCGGCGTAACGCTGCGCGATCTCGTCCAGCTCTATACCGGCCTCGCCAATGGCGGCAAGGCAAACACGCTCCATGACGGCACCGAGCCGGCCAACGACGAGCGCGCCACCGCCACCATCCTTGACGCCCAGGCGAACTGGCAGATCACCGACATATTGTCGGGCGTAAAGCCGCCTGAGGGCGCCTTGCAGCGCGGCATCGCCTACAAGACCGGCACGTCCTACGGCTATCGCGATGCCTGGTCGGTCGGCTTCGACGGCCGCTACGTGCTGGGTGTGTGGGTCGGCCGCGCCGATGCCGGTGCGGTGCCCGGCCTGTCCGGCTATGTCTCGGCCGCCCCCATCCTGTTCGAGGGCTTCGTCCGTTCAGGCCTCACCGCCGTCCCGTTGCCCAGCCAGCCGGCCGGCGTCGTCAAGGCCAGGCGCGAAGACCTGCCGGTGACATTGGCGCGCTTCGGCGCCGGCGCCGACGGACTGGTGCAGGCAGGCCCGACGGAACCGGCGCCAACGATCATTTTCCCGCCCAACGGCGCCCGCGTCGATCTCGCCACCAATTCCGCCGAGGCCTCGCCGCTGGTGCTGAAACTGCAAGGCGGCCGCGCGCCGTTCCGCTGGCTGGCCAATGGCAAGCCGCTCGTCGGCATCGACCGCCGCCGCACCGCGACCTGGCTGCCCGACGGCGCCGGCTATTCGAGGCTCACCGTCATCGACGCCGTGGGACGCGCGGCAAGCGTGAAGGTGTTCGTTGAATAGATGGCGCCAAGCGATTCAGGGGATTGGGCTTCTTCGCCCGAGACCCGGCGCGAGGCACCCCCCTCTGGCCTGCCGGCCATCTCCCCCGCAAGGAGGGAGATTGGCAGCTTCGGCGCCGCGCTCATTCAGCAACGTTGAAAATTGGCGAAAGCCGCAGCGACATCTGATCTCCCCCCTTGCGGGGGAGATGGCCGGCAGGCCAGAGGGGGGTGTGCCGAAGCGCTTGCATCGACGATTGGCCTTAGCCGTATCCATGTTCGTTTCGACTTGCTCCCCCGCCTCCGCCGATCCCGTGCCCGCCGGCTTTGTCCGCCTGGCCGATGTCGATCCCTCGATCCGCCAGGACATCCGCTATGCCGGCCTGGAAAATTTCCTGCATCGCAAGGCCGATGGCTACGACGCCCCAGTCTGCATCCTCACGAAGCAAGCTGCGCAAGCGCTGTCCGGCGTGCAGAAAGCGCTCGCCGCCGACGGCCTAACGCTGGTCGTCTTCGACTGCTACCGCCCGGCCCGCGCCGTTGCCGACATGGGCAAATGGACCAGAGAGGGCGGCCCGCCCGATCCGCAATGGTACCCTCTGGTGCCGCGCGGCGACCTCATCGCCAAGGGCTATATCGGCGAATTGTCCACCCATTCGCGCGGCTCGACCGTCGATGTCGCCATCGCCCGCAGCGACGGCAAGAACAAGTCATCCGCCGCTTGCGGCGCGGCCGGCGCCGGCACGCTCGATTTCGGCACCAGCTTCGACTGTTTCGACCCGGCGAGCGAAACCGCCCATCGCCCATTGGCGGCAGAAGCAGCGGCAAACCGCAAAAAGCTGCTCGACGCCATGCGCGCCGGCGGCTTCAAGAATTATGCGCGCGAGTGGTGGCACTACACGCTTCGGGATGAGCCGTTTCCAAAACTGCGCTTCGATTTTCCCATCACTGCGGGCTGAAGTGCCCGGTGCTACAGCGAGCCTTCCGTCGCTCGGCCTTGCTTCTGCGCTGTCAGCTCCTAGATAGCGTCAAACCGGCCGGATTCGGGTTAGACCAATATGAGGAAAATATTTCCTTCCGAAACCCAATATCGGCGAAAATTTCCTTCGGGGGGACAAAAAATGCAACGTTGAATGCATCTAATTTCTATCAATTCGATAGAGTTCAGCCGTCATCAACGGAGGCGGAAATGACCAAACCTCATTTCAAGAAACTGCTCGGCGCACTGGTCGCCACATCGATCCAGTTCGGCACGCTCGGTTTCGCGTTTGCCGATACGACCATTCTGAACGTGTCCTACGACCCGACACGCGAACTCTACAAGGCCTATGACGAAGCCTTCGTCGCACACTGGAAGGCTGAGACCGGCGAGACGGTTACCATCCAGCAATCGCATGGCGGATCGGGCGCCCAGGCCCGCGCCGTGATCGACGGCCTCGATGCCGATGTGGTCACGCTGGCGCTGGAGGGCGACATCAACGCCATCGTCACCAAGTCGAAGAAGATCAATCCGGACTGGCGCAAGAAATTCGAAAACAATTCGGCGCCATACACCTCGACCATCATCTTCCTGGTCCGCAAGGGCAACCCCAAGGGCATCCATGACTGGAGCGATCTGGTCAAGGACGGTGTCCAGGTGATCACCCCGAACCCGAAGACGTCGGGTGGCGCCCGCTGGAACTACCTCGCCGCCTGGGCCTATGCCAACGCCAATGATGGCGGCGACGAAGCCAAGAACAAGGAATTCGTCGGCAAGCTCTACGCCAATGCTCCGGTGCTCGACACCGGCGCGCGCGGCTCGACGGTCACCTTCGCGCAAAAGGGCATCGGCGACGTGCTGATCGGCTGGGAAAACGACGCCTATCTGGCGCTCAATGAATTCGGCGCCGACAATTTCGAGATCGTCTACCCCCCGACCTCGATCCTGGCCGAGCCGCCGGTGGCGATCGTCGACGCCAATGTGGATGCCAAGGGCACCCGCAAGGTCGCCGAAGCCTATCTCGGCTGGCTCTATTCCAAGGAAGCCCAGACGATCATCGCCAAGAACCACTATCGTCCGGCCAAGCCCGAGCTGGTGGATGCGGCTGACATTCCGAAGACGCCCGAAATCAAGCTGATCTCCATCGACGATCCGCTTTTTGGCGGCTGGAAGAAGGCACAGCCTTATCATTTCGGCGATGGTGGTATATTCGACCAGATCTACAAGCCGGCCCAGTAGGATTTAGATCAGGACGACATGACCATAGCACCCGCCAAGGCGGGGTGGCGATTCAGACAGCCGAGTGTCATTCCGGGTTTCGGATTGACGCTCGGCTTCTCGCTTGCCTACCTCACGCTCATCATCCTCATCCCCCTATCGGGCCTGATCTGGCGCTCGGCAGCCCTCGGCTGGACCGATTTCTGGGCGATCGCCACCGACCGCCGGACCATCAACGCACTCGAAATCAGCTTCGGCACAGCCTTCATCGCAGCCGCCGTCAACGTCGTCTTCGGCACGCTCGTCGCCTGGGTGCTGGTGCGCTACCGCTTCCCCGGCCGCCGCGTCGTCGACGCCATGGTCGACCTGCCCTTCGCGCTGCCGACCGCGGTCGCGGGCATTGCGCTGACCACTCTTTATGCGCCCAATGGCTGGATCGGCCATCTCCTGGCGCCGCTCGGCATCAAGGTCGCCTACACGCCGCTCGGCATTGTCGTGGCGCTTGTCTTCATCGGCCTGCCGTTTGTCGTGCGCACGGTGCAGCCGATCATGGAAGAGATCGACAAGGAAGTGGAGGAAGCCGCCGCGACGCTCGGCGCCAACCGCTTCCAGATCATCACCCGCATCCTGTTTCCCGGCCTGGCGCCGGCCATCATCACCGGCTTCTCACTCGCCTTCGCGCGCGGCGTCGGCGAATACGGCTCGGTCATCTTCATCGCCGGCAACCTTCCCTACAAGTCGGAGATCGCACCGCTTCTGATCGTCATCCGGCTCGAGGAGTACAATTATCCGGCGGCCACCGCGATCGCGGCGATCATGCTTTTGCTGTCGTTCGTGATGCTGCTGGTCATCAACCTGGCGCAGTCATGGAGTCGCAAGCGCTATGGCTGACCCCGAGATCAAATCCTACGAACCGCATCACGAGAGCCGGTCGGCGGCGGTGACCGAAAGCCGGCCGGTGCGGCTGCTGCTGATGGCGGTGGCCTTCGCCTTCCTCGCCATCTTCCTGCTGCTGCCGCTGATCATCGTCTTCCACGAGGCGCTGGCGAAAGGCATTGGCGCCTACACGGAATCGCTCTCCAATCCCGATACGCGCTCGGCGATCCGGCTGACGCTGCTGGTGGCGGTGATCGCCGTGCCGCTTAACGTCGTCTTCGGCATTTCGGCTGCCTGGGCGATCGCCAAGTTCGAGTTCAAGGGCAAGGCTTTTCTGACCACGCTGATCGACCTGCCCTTCTCGGTCTCGCCGGTCATTTCCGGCCTGGTCTATGTGCTTTTGTTTGGCGCTCAGGGACTGTTCGGTGAATGGCTGAAGGCGCACGGCATCCAGATCTTGTTCGCCGTGCCCGGCATCGTGCTCGCGACCATCTTCGTCACCTTCCCCTTCGTTGCCCGCGAACTGATCCCGCTGATGCAGGAACAGGGCAACGGCGACGAGGAAGCCGCGCTCTCTCTCGGCGCCAATGGCTGGCAGACCTTCTGGTACGTGACGCTGCCCAACGTCAAATGGGGATTGCTCTACGGCGTGCTTTTATGCAACGCCCGCTCGATGGGCGAATTCGGCGCGGTCTCGGTCGTGTCGGGCCACATACGCGGGCTGACCAACACCATGCCGTTGCATGTCGAAATCCTCTACAACGAGTACAACGCCGTCGGCGCTTTTGCCGTCGCTTCGCTGCTTGCCGGCCTGGCGCTGGTCACGCTGGTCTTGAAAACACTTCTAGAGATGCGCTACGGCGCCGAGATCGCCGCGACGCGCGGGCACTGACTAAATGCATGTCGCCCAAGACTGGCAACCGGTTTTGGGACAACGACATGCACCAAATTACTGAGGGATTTACATGGAAGTTCGCGTTGCCAACGTACGCAAGGAGTTTGACCGGTTTCCGGCCCTCCATGACGTATCGCTTGACATCAAGTCGGGTGAGCTGATCGCGCTGCTTGGGCCATCCGGCTCCGGCAAGACGACGCTGCTGAGGCTTATCGCCGGCCTGGAGCGGCCGACGCGCGGAAAGATCTTCTTCGGCGACGAGGACGCCTCGCACCGCTCGATCCAGGAGCGCAATGTCGGCTTCGTCTTCCAGCACTATGCGCTTTTCCGGCACATGACGGTCGCCGACAATATAGGCTTCGGCCTCAAGGTCCGGCATGGACCGTCGCGACCACCGGCGGCCGAAATCCGCCGACGCGCCACCGAACTGCTCGATCTCGTTCAGCTTTCCGGCCTGGAAAAGCGCTATCCGGCGCAACTTTCCGGTGGCCAGCGCCAGCGCGTGGCGCTCGCCCGGGCCATGGCCATCGAGCCCAAGGTGCTGTTGCTCGACGAGCCGTTCGGCGCGCTCGATGCGCAGGTGCGCCGGGAACTCCGCCGCTGGCTGCGCGAGATCCATGACCGTACCGGCCACACCACCGTCTTCGTCACCCACGACCAGGAAGAGGCGCTCGAGCTTGCCGACCGCGTCGTGGTGATGAGCCAGGGCCGCATCGAGCAGGTCGGCTCCGCCGACGAGATCTACGACACGCCGAACTCGCCCTTCGTCTACTCCTTCATCGGCGAATCGAGCATGCTGCCGGTCAAGGTTGAGAATGGCGAGATCTGGCTCGCCGACCGTCCGATCGGCGTGTCGGCGCCGCACGCACCCGAGGGCGATGCGACGCTGTATTTCCGCCCGCACGATATCGAACTGCTCGACGGCTGCAGCGGCTGCATCGCCGGCACGGTCGCCGCCAGCCGCCGCGTCGCCGGCACAAGACGCGTCGAACTGGAAATCGGCGGCGAGCGCCAGCGCGTCGAGATCGAACTGCCTGTGGACCATCCTGCGGCGCAGAAGAGCCGGGTGGCGTTCAGGCCAAGGCGCTGGAAGCTTTTCCCGGCGGCATAGACATCGATCCGGCGCTACTCCAGCCAGTTCTCGACCGTCAGGCCCTTGATCCGACGGAACTCAGCGGTGTTGGCCGTCACCAGTGTCGTCCCCAACACACAGGCATGGGCAGCAATGAAAAGATCATTGTGGCCGATTGGCTGGCCTCTGGCCTCCAGCTCGGCACGAAGTGCTCCGTATTCGTTATCCATCGGCACATCGAGCGGCAGCACAGGTAACTCGGCGAGCAATTGCTCGACCTTGGCGAGCAGCTTGGCCGATCCCTTGCGGGCGCAGCCATAACGCAGCTCCGAGGCGACAACGATGCTGGTGCACAGGGCACCGTCTCCCGCGCGAACCGCCGTACTGGCAGCCTTGCCGGCAGGGTTTCGGATCATGTCGCTGAGAATGTTGGTGTCCAGCATGAACCGCATCAAAAGATATCCTCAGGCCCCACGGGCGCATCATGGATCTCGGGAAAGTCGTCTTCAGGACCAAGCGGCGGCTCTTTCGCCCATTGGGTGAGCAAGGCGGTGAGGCCTGGTTTACGGACTGGCTCGATAACCAGGCGATCGCCGTCGCGGCTGATGAGGACTTTTTCGCCGGGAAGCTCGAACTCGACGGGAATGCGCACCGCCTGGCTGCGGTTGTTGCGGAAGAGCTTCGCCTCCCTGGGCGGTGGTATTGAGTGACGGTGCTGCGGCATGGCAGCCTCCCCTGTCTGTTCCACTTGTATATGCCATTTGTATATGCCACTCGGCTTCGAATTGCAAACCACAGAAAACCCCAACGCACCGGCATTTCGGCTGGAATGAATTTTCGCCAATAACCTGCTTCAGCGATTTCTTTTTCGCTGCAACGCCATACGTCTGCCCCGTGTGCCTCGCAGTACACCCTCCGGCCCGGCTATGTTCTGGCAACGCATTGCACATCGGAGCCTGTTTTCATGAAGCGTTTTTTGCTCAGCGTCGCCACCGTCGCCGGCCTGGTCCTCGCCTCTTCGCAGGCCTGGTCGGCCGACAAATTGCTCAACGCTTCCTATGATGTCGGCCGCGAATTGTTCGCCCAGGTGAACAAGGCTTTCGTCGCCGGCCATCCGGGCGTCACCGTCGACCAGTCGCATGCCGGCACCTCGGCGCAGGCGCGCGCCATTGCCGAAGGCCTCGGCGCCGATGTCGTCACCTTCAACCAGGTCACCGACATCGACTTTCTGGTCAAGAAAGGCCTCGTCGCCGCCGACTGGCAGAAGGATTTCCCCGACAACGCCTCGCCCTTCTATTCGCTCCCATCCTTTCTCGTCCGCGCGGGCAACCCCAAGCACATCAAGGACTGGAACGACCTCGTGCGCGACGACGTGCAGGTGATCTTCCCCAACCCCAAGACCTCGGGCAATGCGCGCTACACCTATCTGGCCGCAACCGCCTACGCCAAGGAAGCCTTCAAGGGCGACGACGCCAAGGTGAAGGAGTTCGTCACCAAGCTGTTCAACAACGTGCCGATCTTCGACACCGGCGGGCGCGCCGCCACCACCACCTTCGTGCAGCGCGAGATCGGCGACGTGCTGATCACCTTCGAGTCGGAAACGCGCGGCATCCGCAAGGAGTATGGCAACGACAAGTTCGAACAGGTCACGCCAACGGTCAGCCTGCTCGCCGAATTCCCGGTGGCGATCGTCGACAAGGTCGCCGACGAGCACGGCAGCCGTGACCTCGCCAAGACCTATCTCGACTTCCTCTACACGCCCGAGGGCCAGACCATCGCGGCTGAAAATGGCCTGCGCGCCCGCAACGCTGAAGTCGCGGCAAAATACAAGGCCGACTTCCCCGATGTCCGCCTGCTGACGGTGGAAGACGTCTTTGGCGGCTGGGACAAGGTACAGAAGGAGCACTTCGCCGCCGGCGGTCTGCTCGACCAGACCTATGGCAGCCGCTGATATCAGCAGCGTTCGACCTCACCTCACAAGAAAGCCGGCGCTTTGCCGGCTTTTTCGTTTTCGCGCGCCGACAAACGGCTTTCATGCGGAATCTGTCGCGATCGGCGAAAAACGTTACAAAGAATCAACGCCTTTGTGCCTAACGTCTCAACCGGGCGGCTTGTTCTACGCGAAACCGGGTTGTTCAGACGAAACGTCATGATTTGCACACAAACAACCGCCAGATGCGGGTGGTTGGGGTTTTCATGAACTGAAGCGGGCATGCTTACCAAAAAAGGCAAATACGGCCTCAAGGCCCTCGTGCATCTTTCCGGCCTGCCGGTCGGCCAGCTTGCATTCGTCAACGACATCGCGATCGCCAACAACATCCCGAAGAAATTTCTGGATGCCATTCTGGGCGAGCTGCGCAATGCCGGCTTCGTCCTCAGCCGCAAGGGCAAGGAAGGCGGTTATCGCCTCGCCCGGCCGGCTTCCGAAATCAAGATCGGCCACGTCGTGCGCGTGCTGGACGGCCCGCTCGCTCCCATACCCTGCGCCAGCCGCACGCAATACCAGCGCTGCGAGGATTGCGACGAGGCGACCTGCCAAGTCCGGCACATGATGCTGGAAGTGCGCCAGGCGATCGCCGAAGTGCTGGACAATCGCAGCCTCGCCGCCATGCGCGACGCCGACAATGATGATTTTCCGGTCGAGCTGACATCGCAGATCTAAATTAGAGCATGGTCCCGAAAAGTGCGAACCGGTTTTCGGACAAGATCATGCTGAAATGAGAGTCCTCAGACCAGGCCGAGCTTGCCGGCCAGGCCGACGCGCTGGATTTTGCCGGTGGGACCCTTGGGTATCTCCTGGAGAAACAGGATGTGGCGCGGCACCTTGAACTCGACGATCCGGCTGCGCGCGAAATCGCGTATCTGCTCGGCATCGGCGGTGGCGCCCTCGGCCAGCACGATGGCCGCACCCACCTCTTCGCCGAGCATGGCGTGCGGCACGGCGAAGGTCACCGCCTGCGCCACCAGCGGATGATCGAGCAGCACATTGTCGACCTCGAGCGGCGAGATCTTTTCGCCGCCGCGATTGATGATCTCCTTCAGCCGCCCGGTGATCTTCAGATCGCCATCCTCGTCGATGAGGCCCTGGTCGCCGGTGCGGAACCAGCCATCGCTGAAGGCAGCTTCATTGGCCACCGGATTGTCGAGATAGCCATCATGGATGTTGGCGCCGCGCACCGCGATCTCGCCCTTTTCACCCGCCGGCAGGATCGTCCCCTTGTCGTCCAGGATCGTCACCTGCGGACCCGCAGGCAGGCCGACCGAGCCTGGCTTGCGGCGTGCCGGCGGCAGGCCGTTGGATGTCATCTGGTGCGCCGCCTCGGTCATCCCATAGGCCTCGACCACCGGACAGCCGAAGACGCGCTCGAGGTCGCGGAACACGGTGTCGGGAAGCGCTGCCGAAGACGAGCGGATGAAGCGCAGCCGCGCAGCCGCGATGGTTTCGCCATTGCGGGCGGCGCGCGCCAGGATCGCCTGATGCATGGTCGGCACCGCGCTGTACCAGCTCGGCCGGAAATCGCCCAGCCAGCCGTAGAATTTGAGCGGGTTGAAGCCCGGCGTGCAGACAACAGCGCCGCCGACTGCCAGCTGTGCGCTGAGCGCCGCCATCAGCCCGTGAATGTGGAACAGCGGCATCACGTTGAGACACATATCGTTTGCCGACAGCGCCAGGGTGCTGGCGATGTTGGCCATCGATGCCTGCAGATTGCGCTGCCGCAAGCCGACGATCTTCGGTCGCGCCGTGGTTCCCGATGTGTGCAGGACAAGCGCGAAATCGTCGGGTCCGTTGAACTGCATATCGTCGAGGCGAGCCTCGCTGGCAGCCTCCACCTCGGCGTCGCCCGCCAGCAGAAACTCGCCGGCCTTGGCGCCGTCAGTCACGATGACGTCGAGCACCGCAATGCCGAGCCCCTTTGCGGCGTTGCGCGCGGCATCGCCCATGCCTTGTCCGCACAGCAGCAGCTTCACATCGAGATCGCCGAGATAGAAGCGGAATTCGTCTTCGCCGTAAGCCGGATTGAGCGGCGCCGCCGTCGCCAACGCCGAGACCGCCAGGAAACAGGCCGCCATTACCGGGCCGTTGGGCAAGACGATGCCGACGGCCGTGCCGCGGGCAACGCCACGCCTGGCGAGATCGCCGCAGAGCTTGTCGACAAGATTGGCGAGGCCGGCAAAGCTCAGGGACGGCCGGTCCGGCGCCATCAGCGCCACCGCAGCCGGCCGCCAGGGCGCCAGTTGGGGAAGTGCTACCGATAGGGCCTGTTTCAAGTTCGAACCCTGAATGGCGTTCACCATGGCCTTGCCGGCGCCGATTGCGCGCCCGTGGCAGACGCAGTAAAGCGATTTCCGGACGCACGCAAGAACAGGTGGACACCGATCGGATGAGGCTGCCGTGGTTGGGAAAATCCCGGAAAGCCGACCGGACACCATCTTCCGCCGTCATTTATCATACGGAAATCATCGCCGACATCCTGGTGCCCGAACGCGCCGAGCATGTCCGCTTCTTCAGCCGCAAGCAGGTCCGCGCCGGCAAGTTGCGCACCTTCAACAACAGGGATTTCCGCGAGCTGCTGCTGGCCGCCTTCTATCTCGGGGTCGCGGCATTGCTGCCGGTCAATTGGTGGGCCGCGATCTGCAGTCGCATATCGGGGCTGCGCCTCAAGCGCCATATCCGCAAGGATTTCGTGCGCTACGCCGCGGCGACGCGCGCCGTGCTCGGCAATGGCATCGATGCGCAAAGGCAGTTCAGGGCCTTGCTCTGCGCCAACCACCGCCGGCGTTTGCTGCTTGCCGCGCATCTCATCGGCCGCCGCTGGTCACCTGATATCCGGCTGGAGGGCCTGGAAGGCCTGCAAGCGGCGCTGAAGCGCGGCCACGGCGCTATCATCTGGTGCGATCAGTTCACGGCACAGACCATCATCGGCAAACGCGCTCTCCATGAGGCCGGTATCGAGACACACCAGCTCAGCGTCAGGGCTCACGGCATATCCGATTCGACGTTCGGCTTGCGCTTCCTGAACCCGCCGATGGTTCGGGTCGAGAACCGTTTCCTGAAAAGCCGGATCGTGTTCGACCGCAGCGACGCCTACCAGGTCACCGGCCGGATCCAGAAGATCCTTGGCAACAACGGCGTCGTATTGGTGACCAACACCGTGCATGCCGGCTCGACATTCACCGAAGTCGGCCTTGGCGAGAGCGGCTGGACTCACCTCGCCTCGGCGCCAACGAATTTCGCTGCCAGAGGCAAGGCGGCGCTGTTTTCCATGTCGACCTTCGAGACCGATCCGTTCCGCCAATACCGCGCCGTCCTAAGTCCCGAACTGGTGCCGGCCCCGGCAGAGGCCGGCGAGCGCGCGGCCAGAGCCGGCGCCAAGAACATGGCGCTGCAGGCCGAGTACATATTGCTCAAGCGCGACCGCTTGCTGGAGGCGCTGAAACTCTATCCCGAGCAAATGATGGTCTGGTCCGGCGCCGACCGGTTCACCGAACGGCCGGAAACCGCCTTGCCCGACGAGGGTGGTTCATGATTTTGCGCCGGCCAGCAGGCTGGCAACGGCGGTGACGATCTCAGCCACTGGAAGTGTGGCGTCGGCCGTCAGCGCCCGCTCGTCGGCGCCAGGCGGCTCAAGGATGGCGAACTGGCTTTCGACCAGGCTTGCCGGCATGAAATGGCCCTTGCGGTTGGCGACACGCTGCTTGGCGGTTGCGGGATCGATCTTCAGATAGATGAAATCGATATCCCGGCGGAAGCCACGCAGACGATCGCGGTAGCTGCGCTTCAGCGCCGAGCAGGCGGCAACCACGCTTTGGCCGCTGCCGGTCAGGTCGGCGATCCGCTCGCCGATGGCATCGAGCCAGCCCTCACGCAGTTGATCTGTGAGCGGCTCGCCGCTCGCCATGCGGGCGACGTTTTCGGGTGGGTGCAGCCTGTCGCCTTCGACAAAGACGGCCCCTTCCTCTGCTGCCAATGCTTTGCCGACAGCCGATTTTCCGCAGCCGGCGACGCCCATCACCACAATGGCCCGAGGCACTGAGCCGGTAGCGCCCATTGGCGCCTGTGCCGTCTCTTCGTCCACGGTCAGCGGCTTGCCGGCGCGCGGCCGTAGAGCAGGAGCATGGCGACGATGACCAGGCCATAGACGATCTGCCGCCCCGCCTCCGGCATCTGCATGACCGAGAGTATGGACTGCAGGAGGGTGATCAGAATGACACCGGCGACGGTGCCGAGATAGGAGCCGCGGCCACCCAGGATGGAGGTGCCGCCCAGAACCACGGCGGCGATCGACGGCAGGAGATAGGCATCGCCCATCGATTGCGCCGCCTTGGAGGCATAGCCGGCGAGAAGCACTCCGCCAAAGGCGGACAGCCCGCCTGAGATAGCGAAGGCGATCATCACCACGCGCCTTGTATCGATGCCGGAGAGATAGGCGGCACGCTCGCGGTTGCCGATGCCGTAGACGGTGCGGCCGAAGCTGGTGCGGGACAGCACGAACACCATCGCAGCGCCAATCAGCGCCCAGATGATGACGGCGTTAGGCACGCCAGGAATGGTAAAACCTGTCGCAAGATAGCGCATGGCGCCGGTGGCCGAATCCTGTGGCGAGTAGCCGCCGGTATAAACGACCATGAGCCCTTGCGCGACAGCGTTGGTGGCGAGCGTGATGATCATCGAGGGTATGCGCAGATAGGCGACGCCAAAGCCGTTGACGATGCCGATCAGCACCCCGCAAAAGATGCCGAACGGGATGGCCAGCGCCACACCGATCGGGCCATAGGCGGCAGCCGCACACGCCATCATCGCGCCCGCCGCCACCGCCCACGGCACCGACAGGTCGATTTGGCCTAGCAGGATGACCAGCATCATGCCTGTGGCGATGACGCCGAGGAACGAGGCCACCTTGAGCTGCTGCAAGAGATATTCAGGCGACAGAAAGCTCCTGGAATAGAGGCTGCCTAGGAACAGCAACAGCACGATGCAGGCGAAGGCCGTCAGCACCGCCGGATCGGCGCGGCGGATGAATTTCGGCATGCGGCCGGCGATGCCGCCCAACGTCGTTTCGCTCACAGGAACCACTCCAGCCGGTTGCGGACCCGAAACAGTGCGAAGGCGCCGAGGCTGACCGCAACCAGCAGGATAACGCCCTGGAACAGTGGCTGCCATAGCGGGTCGAAATCGAACACGAACAACAGGTCGCCGATGGTGCGGAAGGCCAGCGCGCCGAAGATGGCGCCGATGGCGCTGCCTTTGCCGCCGAACAGCGAGACGCCGCCCAGCACCACCGCGGCGATTGAAAACAGCGTATAGGCGTTGCCGCTGGCATAGGCTGCATCGCCCGTATAGGTGAAGAAGGTCAGGAACAGTCCGCCGATCGCGGCCAACAGGCCTGCGAGCGCGTAGGCAGCGAACTTGCCGCGCCTTATCGGCACACCGGACATGTAGGCCGCCGTCTCCGAGGATCCGGCCGCATAGGCCGCGCGCCCGAGCACCGAGCGGCTGAACGGTACCCAGACCACGAGCACGACGGCGAGCAGCACGACCAGGCTCGCCGGCACCACGCCCAACAGGCGTCCGGTCAGCGCGTCGGCGAGACCTTCGTTGACCGAACCGCCGGGAAACGGCCTGAGCAGCAGCGCGATGCCGAAATAGACCGCACCCGTGGCGATCGTGGCGACGATCGGCTGCAGGCGGCCGTAGATGACGATGGCGCCGTTGATCGCTCCGCACAGGAGCCCGGTGCCGAGCACGGCGATGACGCCGAAAGCGGTCTCGAGGCCGGTGCCGATGACCAGCCAGGAGGCGAGGCAATTGGTCAGCGTGAAGATCATGCCGACGGAGAGGTCGATGCCGGCGGTGATCACGACCAGTGTCTGCGCCATGGCGACGAAGGCGAGCAGCACGCCCTTGTTGGACGCCGTCTGCACGACATTGGCGGTGAAGCCCGCCGGATGGTTCGAGGTGTAGATGACGAACATGACAATGAATATGCCGAGTGCCATCAGTGTTCCGCGCTGCTCGGCCAGCCAGTAGCGCCACTCTTTCACGCGTCCGCTCCCTGTCTTGCGCCGGCATCGTCTCTTCCGCCGGCGTCATCGCCGTGGATGTTGAGCGCGCTTGCAATCAGCGCCCGCTCGGTGATCTCGGCTCCGACCAGCTCGCGCTTGACCGCGCCGTCATAGAGCACCAGCACGCGGTCGCAGCAGCCGATCAGTTCGTCATAGTCGGTTGAATAGAACAGGATCGCCGCCCCCGCATCCGCCAGCTTGCGCATCAGTTGATAGAGTTCCTGCTTGGTGCCGACATCGATGCCGCGCGTCGGATCGTTGAGCAGGATGATGCGCGGCTGGCGCATCAGCCATTTGGCGATGACCACCTTCTGCTGGTTGCCCCCCGACAGCGCACCGACCGGAATGTCGAGGCCGGCCGTCTTGATCGCCAGCAGCCCGACCATGTCGTCGATCAGCCGCTGTTCGGCGGCGCGGTCGATGATGCCGGCCTTGGACAGCCGGTCTAGGGCGGCAAAGGAGAGGTTCTCGCGCACCGTCATCGGCAGCATCAGGCCTTCGGTCTTGCGGTCCTCCGGGATCAGCGCCATGCCGATGCGGTCGTCGCGCGCCGCTTGCGGGCTGGCGATCGAAACCGGCTTGCCGTCGATAAGGATATGGCCGCCGAGGCCGCGCAGCACACCGAAAAAGGCAAGCAGCAATTCGCGCTGGCCCTGGCCGTCCAGGCCGCCAAGGCCGACGACCTCGCCTGCCCCGACGGTCAGCGAGACATTGTCCAGCCGGTCCGTCCAGGACAGCTTGCGCGCCTCCAGCACAGGAACGGCGGCGGCGGCAGCGCGCGCGGGTTTCGGCGGGAAAATATGGCTGTATTCGCGCCCGATCATCAGTTCGACGACTTCGTTGTCGCTCTTTGTGCCTGCCTTGTAGCTGGCGACATTGCGGCCGTTGCGAAACACCGTGCAGTGGTCGGCAAGCTCGGCGATCTCGTTCATGCGGTGCGAAATGTAAAGCAGCGCCAGCCCTTCCGAGCGCAGTCGCTTGAGCACGCTGAATATTCTGGCAACGTCCGTCGCGGTCAGCGCCGAGGTCGCCTCGTCGAGGATCAGGATGCGCGGCTTCCTGGCCAATGCCTTGGCGATCTCGACCATCTGTCTTCTTGAAAGCGGAAGATCCTTGACCAGCGCCAATGGATGGATGTCGGCCGCACCTGCGCGTGCCAGCGCATCCTCGGCAATGCGGCGCTGCGCCTTGCGGTCGATCATGCCGAAACGCTTCGGCGGATCGGAGATGACGATGTTGTCGGCAACGCTGAGTTCGGGAACCAGCGACAGCTCCTGGAAGATGCAGACGATGCCGGCCTTGTTTGCAGCAGCAGGCGAAGCGAACGTCACCTCGCTGCCGTTCAGCATCATGCGGCCTTCGTCGGGCGCGACGACGCCCGCCATGACCTTGATCAGCGTCGATTTGCCGGCGCCGTTTTCGCCGAGAATGGCGTGGATGCTACCGGACGAGACCGAAAGCTCGGCCTTTTCCAGCGCCCGCACACCACCATAGCGCTTGGATATGCCTTCCATCCGGAAGAGCGGAACCGCACCGTCCATCGGCCCTCCCGAGGCAGTTTGACTTCAAGGGATATCGAGTGGCCGGCGCCGCGGAGAGCCCGCGGCGCCGGATATGCCGCCTATTGGTCAGCCCCTATTGGTCAGCTTTGGTCTGACCCATGATTTCCTGCGCGGTGAAATTGATGCCGCAGGTCGGGAAGGAATTGCCGACGAAGAAATTGTCGGACTGGTCGGGGAAGAAATCCTGACCGGCCTTGAAGTTCGGATCCTCGACGATCGCCAGTGGCAGTTTCACTGCTTGCGGAACGACGTTGCCTTCGAGCGCGGCAATCGCCGTCTTGATGGCAACCGCGACCTGCGCCGGACCGGTGCCGGCCGATGAGCATTTCAGCCCGTCGCCGGCATGTGCCGCGCAGAACTTGCGGAAACCGTTCTCGGTCTCCCCCCCGAACGGCACGAAAGCATGCTTGGCATCGATCATCGCCTGCACGATGCCGGTGTCGCCGCCTTGCCCGGTGATACCGTCGAACGGACCGTTGGTGGCAATGGCGTCGGCCGTGGCTTTCTGCGCCACGCCGTCGTCCCATTTGCCGACCACCTCGGTGACGTCCCATTTCTTGCCCGAGGCATCGAGCGCTTCATGGATGCCGTTGTGACGGTCGGTGTCGACGGAAGTTCCGGCAACGCCGCGCACTTCGAGCACCTTGCCGCCATTCGGCACATGGCCGACCAGCCATTTGCCCCACAATTCGCCAAGGCCCTTCTGGTCGACATTGACGTTGATGGCGTCCTTGGTGTCGAGAATATTGTCGAAGGCGACGAGGATGACGCCAGCTTCCTTGGCGCGCTTGATGACCGGCCCGAAAGCGGTCGGGTTCTGGGCGTTGACGACGATCGCGTCATAGCCGGAATCGATGAAGTTGTTGATCGCCGAAATCTGGGCCGGCACGTCCTCGCCGGTCGAGACGACCTTGAATTCCTTCAGTTTCGCGGCGACCTCCGGCTGGGCCGCATAGGCCTTGGCGGTCTGCACCATCTGGATGCGCCAGGTGTTGGCGATATAGCCATTGGCGAGCGCGATGCGGTATGGGCCGTCTTTCTTGGGGAACTTGAAGAACTGCGTATCGGCCGCCCAGGGCGCAAAGCAATCCGGCTCAGCCGACGGTCCCTTGACGACTTCCGGGTCGGCCATGGCCGACGAACTCAGCATGACGAATGCAGTGGCGGCAACGATGCCACCAACAAGTGACTTGATCATAGATATTCCTCCCAGTTGTAGTTTTATTTGCTGCTGCTTGTTTATTTGATGCGGTTTGTCGTGGTGTGTTTTCCACGCCTGCCGAAGGCCCTCCAGCCTGGCCGGCGCCACGTCTCAAGGGCCGAAGCCGGCCCGATCCCCTCCCCCTCGCCGCTTCACAGGCGAGAAACGAAACTAGCATATTATACATAATAAACAAGCATGAGCTGTTGCTTATGTATAATAAACAGGGGCGGCCTTTCATCAAAACGTCTGCCCGGCGAAAATGGTAGCGCTACCATGACGTTGTGTAAAGCACCATTTGCTGAGGCCGCCAAAGCCTGTTCAGCGTGCGGTGCTCTCGCGGGGCTTGAGTTCGAAACCGAGATCGACGACCCGCTGCTCAGGCCTTCGTCCTGCGATCGCCGCCAGCGCCATGGCGACAGACCGACGGCCGATTTCATAGCGAGGGGTGCGGATACTGGTGAGCGGCGGGAACGCCGCCTGCATCATTTCGAGGTCGTTGAAGCCGACAATGCCGATTGTTTTCGGCACGTTGAGCGCAGCGCTATGGCATTCGAACAAAACGCCGAGCGCGATGTCGTCATTGTTGCAGAAGACGCCGTCGAGCGCCGGCATCTTGGCCAGCGCATCGCGAAGCAGCTCGCGGCCGAGCGTCACGCTGGACAGTAGCGGCGTGGTGGTGACCAGCCGCGGGTCGAACAGGCCGGCCTTCTCCATTGCCGCGCGATAGCCGGCAAGCCGCCGCTGCGAGCGCGGGTCCATGCGTGCGCCGATGAAGCCGATCCGCCGGTAGCCCGCCTCGATCAGATGCTCGGTCGCGGTGCGGCCGCCGTCGAAATGCGAGAAGCCGACCAGCATGTCGACCGGATCGGGCCCGGTCTCCATCACCTGCACCACCGGGCAGCCCGCGCTCTCCAGCAGCTTTCGCGAGGTCGGCGTCTGGTCGATGCCGGCCACGATCAGCGCCGCCGGGCGCTGCGGTGCGAACACCTGCAGCAGGCGCTCCTCCTCGAGGCCGGAATAATGGGTGTTGCCGAGCTGGACGCGGAACGGGCCGTCCGACAGGCTGTCATAGATGCCGCGCACCACTTCTGCGAAGACGTTGTTGGTCAGCGACGGCACCAGCACGCCGAACACATCGGCGCGCGCCGAGGCCAGCGCCCGTGCATTGGGATCCGGGACATAACCGAGTTCGTCGACGGCGGCCTGGATCTGGCGCCGCAGATCTTGGCTGACGCGTTCCGGTTCGCGCAGCGCCCGCGACACGGTGATGGCGCCGACGCCGGCCTTGCGCGCCACATCTGATAGGGTCGGGCGGCCGCCCCCACGACGCGAGCGCGGCTTGGTCATGGACATCCTCCACGTGCCGGGCCCCGGCCGCTGCGCCCTTGCGAAACCATGTTCAGCTTTTCCACCGCCACCATGCCAACCGGCTGCTGCCGCACCCACTCGCCTGCTGGCGTCGCGCAGCCAATCGCCCTTGTCAAGCAACAGGGCAATCCTGCCTTCCTAAGCCATCAGGGCAGCACTGCGTTTTGCTTTCCACAGCAGCAGCCCGATGGCCACTATGTTCAGCAAGTTCCACGCGATCCCGTTGAGGAACGCGGCGGCGTAGGAGCCGGTCAGGTCGTAGATCCAGCCCGACATCCAGCCACCGATCGCCATGCCGAAGATGGTCGCCATCATGACGATGCCGATACGCTGGCCGGCCTCCCTGGCGGGCAGGTATTCGCGCACGATGATGGCATAGCAAGGCACGATGCCGCCTTGCGACAGGCCGAACACCAGCGACACGACATAGAGCGAGGCAAGCCCGTCGAACGGGATGTAAAACAAAAGCGACAGGCATTGCAGCACGGAACCGATAAGCAGGGTTTTCACGCCGCCGATGCGGTCGGCGACAAAGCCGGAGGCGAGCCGGCTGACGACGCCCGCCGCCATCATGATCGACAGCATGTCGGCGCCATGCGCAATGCCGTAGCCAAGATCCATGCAATAGGCGACGATGTGCACCTGCGGCATCGACATCGCCACGCAGCAACCGAGACCGGCAACGATCAGCAGCACCTGTAACGCCGCCGGCGACAGCGAAATCGACTGCACTGGCCGGCTTCCGGGTGAACCGGCGGCAGCCGCCGCCGGAGCAGCGCGCCGCAACAACAGCACCAGTGGCACCATGGTGACCAGGCAGAAGACACCGATGCCGGCATAGGTGAAGCGCCAGCCTTCCGCCTTGATCAGTGTCGGCATGATGGTTGGCCAGAGCGCTCCGGCGAGATAGTTGCCAGCCGCCGCCGCCGTGACGGCGACGCCGCGCCGACGGTTGAACCAGTGCGAGATGTCGGCGATCAGCGGCCCGAAGATCACCGATGTGCCGACACCAATCAGCACGCCCTGGGCAAGGGTGAATTGCAGGATAGAGGTCGACAACGCGGCGAGCAGCAGGCCGGCGGCGAGAGCCACCGAGGATAGCAGTGCCGGGATCCAATACCCCATGCGATCGACCGCGCGGCCAACCAGCACATTGCCGGCGGCGAAGCCGACCATGGTTGCGGTGTAGGGCATCGATGCCGCGGCGCGGTCAACGCCGAACTCGGCCTGCACGGCCGGCAGCACGACGACGACGGCCCACATGCCGACCGCACCGATCGTCGCCAGCAGCATGGAGATGGCAAGCCGCATCCAGGCGTAGCTGCTGTCGATGCCGGGGCTATCCGCCTGATTGGCGACGATCGGGGTCAAGGCGTTTCCTGTCTACGGTCCTGGGAAGTCGACCGTTGTGTCGCCACTATCGGCGCATTCACCGCGACGGGCAGCGCCACAGGGCCATGATTCGTGGCTCCAGCGGCCCGGCGACTTTCTCGGGAACCGGCGGCGGCCTGCCCGAGTTTTGCGACAGGAAGGAGTTTGTCATGACCGCGAAAAAGAAATGGTCGGCCGAGGTGACCGAGCATAGCGATGCGATGGACCTTGAGGACCACATCTTCGAAGCCGACGACGCCAGGAAGATCGCGGCCTCGCTCAAGCGCTCGGCCGAGCACAGCGACCGCCGCAAGGCCGAGCCGTTTCAGTCGGCCATGGCGATGCTGAATTTCTACATCAACCGCGCCGGCAAGAACCTGCCGCAGGCGCGCCGGAAAGTGCTCGAGGACGCCAAGGACGAACTGCGCGCGGCCTTCGGACGGCCGCAGCAGGATTAATGCATGTCGCTCAAAAGTGGCGCCGGTTTTGAGACAACGACATGCATAAACCAAGACCTAAGCGCGTCGACTTAGTCCGTTCAAACGTTTAGCGCTCCCGATTGGCTCTGCCAAATTCACCTCAACTGGACCTAGTGACAGGTCCTCTTTCCCCTCAGTTTGCCGGCCTCGGCTTTGTGTTTCCCCGAGCCCTTTGAAGTAGCGGCATGACGGTCAAGATCGGCATCAATCCCATCACCTGGAGCAATGACGATGTTCCCGCACTCGGCGGCGATACGCCGCTCGCGACATGCCTGTCGGAAACCAGGCAGGCCGGCTATCGCGGCACCGAACTCGGCGGCAAATTCCCCAGGCGAAGCGACGAGCTTGGACCGATCCTGTCTTCTTACGGACTGGAGCTCGTCTCCGGCTGGTATGACGGCCGCATCCTCGACCGCACGGTCGACGAGGAATTCGCCGCCGTCACCTCGCATCTGACCCTGCTGCGCGATCTCGGGGCCAAGGTCGTCGTCTATGCCGACACCTCGCGCGGCCGTCATGACGGCATTTTCGCGCCGGTCTCACAGCGTCCGCGCCTCGCTGACGGCGAATGGACCGCCTATGGCGAGAAGCTGACCGAACTCGCCGACCGCATGGCTGCCTTCGGCGTCGGCATGGCTTTCCATCACCATATGGGCACCATCGTCGAGAGCGATGACGAGGTCGACAGGCTGATGGCCGCAACCGGCAAGAGCGTCGGCCTGCTGTTCGATACCGGCCATTGTCTGTTCTCAGGCGGCGACCCGGCCTCCCTCCTGAACCGGCATCTCGACCGCATCGTGCATTTCCATTGCAAGGACGTCCGCGCGGCCGTGCTGGAGAAGGCACGGCGCGAGGACATGAGTTTCATGGCGGCAGTGATGGAAGGAATCTTCACCGTGCCCGGCGATGGCTCCGTCGATTTCCTGTCGCTGCTGCAGCCTCTGGCCAGCCATGGCTTCGAAGGCTGGATCGTCGTTGAGGCCGAGCAGGATCCGGCCAAGGCACACCCCTTGACCTATGCCACGAAAGGTTACGCTTCGCTTCTCAAAACGGCCTGCGCGGCCGGGTTCGACGTCGCGATACGAGACTTGGCCTAACCACCGCCGGGGGGCTGGTGGTTGGGCCGGTTGGGCGCGCGCCTCGGTAGGGGTAGCGACGCGAAAGCGCCCGGCGATCCGCGCTGCCGCCCTCCCTGGCCGGCGCGCACCGCACAGCTCTTGGCATCGAAATTTTTGCCCCCGAGTTGCCGGCCCGGCGTTTCCAGCTTGAGGCTGGCGACGAGGCATGCCTTGATGCAGATGGAGGAGCGACATGGCATTCGAGGCGGCACTCGGCATGGAACGGCTTTGCACCATCCGTGAGATCGCCGAGAAGGCGGAACTCGGCGCGGCAACCGTTCACCGCGCGCTGAAGAACAGACGCGAGGTTCATCCCGAAACCAGACGGCTGGTGCTGGAGACTGTCTGCCTGCTTAACGAAGAGAAGATCGCCCGCGCCGCCAGGTTGGTCGGAGACTAGCTTGGCCGACCATATGCGCCTTTCCCTCGACATCATGTCGGTCGACCGCGGCTCGGACGAACCGATGCACCGGCAGATCTACGGCGCCCTGCGGCGCTTCATCCTCGACGGCCAGATCCAGCAGAACACGCTGCTTCCTTCGACACGCTCGCTGGCCGAGGATCTTAAGGTCGGCCGCAACACGGTGATCGCCGCCTACGACCAGCTGCTCGCCGAAGGGTTTATAGAGGCGCGCGCCGGGTCTGGCACCTGGGTGGCGCCGATCCAGCAGAAACGCCCGCCGGCCGCGCTGCGCGCCGGCCTCGCCGCCCCGCAAAAACTCTCGCGGCGCGGTCAGACCATCGTCAACGGCCCGCAGCCGCCACGCAATGCCGGCGTCATCAACTTCCATCCGGGCGTGCCGGAATCGGCATCCTTCCCCTTCACCATCTGGTCGAGCCTTCTGGTGCGCAATGCGCGCAGCCGCGACGAGAACTTGCTCGGCTATATCTCCTTTGCCGGCCATCCCGGTCTGCGCCAGGCCATTGCGTCGACCATCAGCCTGTCGCGCGGCATCAACTGCACCGCCGACCAGGTCATCATCGTCACCGGCGCGCAGGCGGCACTCGACCTCGCTTCGCGCGTGCTGATGGACGAAGGCGACCATGTCTGGATGGAGGAGCCCGGCTATCTCGGCGCCAAGAGCGCCTTCCTCGCCAGCGGCGCAAAGCTCGCGCCCTTGAAGGTCGATCGCCACGGCTGGCACCTGTCCGACCCCAACCTGCCTCCGCCACGCCTGATCTATGTGACGCCATCCTGCCAATGGCCGTTCGGCACCATCATGCGCATCGAAGAACGGCTGCAACTGCTTGACATCGCGGAACGCCACGGCGCCTGGATCGTCGAGGACGATTATGACGGTGAATACCGTTATCGCGGCCGGCCGGTGCCGGCGCTGCGCGGCCTCGATCATGCCGACCGCGTCGTCTATATTGGTTCCTTCGGCAAGACGCTGATCCCGGCGCTGCGCATCGGGTATCTCATCGTACCGCGCGAACTGTCCGTGCCCTTCGACCGTGCCGTGTCGATCACCGGCCAGTTCGCGCCGCTGATCCTGCAGGCGACGGTCAACGACTTCATCACGCAAGGCTATTTCGCCACGCATCTGAAACGCATGCGCCGCCTTTATGCGCGCCGGCAAGCCAATTTCGTCAAGCTGTGCCAGGACCATCTGGCCGAATGGCTGACGGTGACCGAGAACGATTCCGGCATGCAGCTGCTGGCCAGTTTTGTCCGACCCTACAAGGACAGTGACGTCGTCGCCGCCGCCGTCAAGGAGGGCCTCGACGTGCAGGGCATCTCGATCAACTACCATTCGAGCGAGCCGGAACACGGCCTGCTGCTCGGCTATGCCGCGATGGACGAACGCCAGATCCTGCGCGCGGTGCTGGCGTTGCGCGCTGCCTTCATGCGGCTGGACCGGCAATAGGCCGATCCAGCGCTGAGCGCTTCAATTCACACTATCGAATTTCTGCAGATCGACGGGCGCTGCCTTGCGCACCTCGACATCGTCCAGCGAAGCGTTTTCCAGCGCCACGCGAGCTGCCGCATCGATGTTATGGATCATGTCGTCGATGTCGGCGTCGCCATGCGCCGGATTCATCGCGATCATCACCGTGCGGTTGAGGATGTCGAGAGAACCCTTGCCGAGGTCGTCGGCATAGGTCAGCCGCAGGCCCTTGTTTTCCGGCAGCGTGTACGGATTGAGCGCCGGATGATGCGCGCCCTCATGCATCAGCACCTGGTCCCACTGGGTGAAATTGTGGCGGCCGGTCTTGCCGGCAATGACGCTCGGAATGGTCTTCGAAAAAGTCTGCGCCGCCTGTTCGCTGGGCAGCAGATACATTACCTGTGCCGCGCAATCGTCGTCGGGGCTGTTCATCGGCGACGGCGTCAGGCCGAGATTGCCGAGATGGCGCGTGCCGGCCAGCACCTTCTTCTTCTCCGCCCGCATCGCCTCGATGATGCCGTCCAGACGGTCGAGCTGGGCATTGAGCATTGCACCCATCAGTTCCGAGGCGCGCGCCCCGATGCCGGCGAACGGCTTGATGCTGTCGCTGCGGCCCTGCCAGTAGAAGTGGCAGGGGTCGATGGCGCAGCGCGCGCGCTCGGCCACTTTCGGATCGCTGGTGGCGATGCCGCCGCCCTCGCCCGACGTGATGTTCTTGAAGTAGTTGAAGGAGTAGGCGCCGGCATGGCCGATGGAGCCGAGCTTCTTGCCCTCATAGCCGCCGCCAATGCCCTGGCAGACATCTTCCAGCACGAGCAGACCGCGTTTTTTAGCGATATCCATGATCGCGTTCATGTTGCAGGCCGCACCCCACATATGCACCGGGATGACCGCCTTGGTGCGCGGGCCGATGGCGTCGCGCAGAGCGGCCGGGTCAATGGTCAGGCTCTCGTCGATGTCGACAATGACCGGAATGGCGCCGACCGACAGCACTGCCGTTGCGGTCGCCATATAGGTGTGCGCCGGCACCAGCACCTCATCGCCCGGGCCGATGCCGAGGCCGATCAGGCCGGCGGCGAGCCCATAGGTGCCGCTGGCGGCCAGCGCAAAATGCTCGACGCCGAGATGCCTGGCATAGCGGGCCTCGAAGCGGTTGCACTCGCTGTTCTCGCCATAGCGAAACAGCGCACCCGAGCGGATCACCCTGGCAATGGCTTCGATCTCTTCTTCGCCGGCAGTGTACATGGCAAGTCTCCACATCGCTGATGGTATGAAAGCAGTACGCCTGCGGCCGCTGTTTGAAAGAACCACTCCGCTGCGATCTGACCAAGCCATCCTGCTCACGTCGGAGCGGCGTTTAGCGCCGACTGTGGGCATAGCGAATGAAATCGGCATTCCAGAACGCAGGCCCGCGGAAAAATCGTACCCATCCGAATTCGCTGAAGTGGCCCTGTCGGAAAGCCCGCATTGGGCGTTCCATCGCGTCCAGTTGGGCAAACGGTCGGTTCCATGCAGCACGGGACACACTTTGGAAGACCCTCGAAACCGGCGTGCCGGCAAGATGGTGGCCCGCAAGATGGTGGCCGGCAAGATGGTGGCCGGCAAAACGGTGGCCGTCCATGACGCGACAGCTCGTCCTGCATGAAGACGATGTCGGCATGTGCCATGGCGCCAACAGCGCCTTCCTCGAACTGACCGCACTGGGCGCCTGCAGCTCCGGCGCCGTGATGGTGCCGTGCCCATGGTTCCCTGAGATGGCCGAAGCGGCAGCCGCCGATCCCCGGCTCGATCTCGGCGTCCACCTGACGCTGAACAGCGAAAAGCAGCACTACAAATGGCGGCCGCTGACGTCGCCGTCGCGCGCCGCCGGCCTGACGGACGAGTTCGGCTATTTCTGGCCCGATGTAGCGACCACCCGCCGCAAGGCAGCACCGCAAGCGGTGGAAACCGAGCTTCGCGCGCAGATCGACACCGCCTACCGCGCCGGCATCGACGTCACTCATCTTGACGCCCATATGGGGGCAGCGCTGTCGCCGGAGTTTTGCGACGTCTACATCAAGCTCGGCCTGGAATATCGGCTGCCGGTGCTGTTGACCAAAACGCTGTCGGCCTATTCGCCCAACGACAATCTGGTCGGCGTCACCGAAGCGGCGTTCCAGCGCGGCGTCACTGGAGCCCGCGCCAAAGGCTTTGTCATCTTCGACGCCGCCATTCAGACGACCTGGGGCCGTCCACGCTCCAAGCCGATAGAGCCAGCCTACAAGGCATTGGTCGAAGGGGTCCGTGAAGGCCTGACCTTCTTTTGCCTGCACTTCAACGCGCCGGGCGAGCTCGAACTGATCGAGCCGCGCTCCGCCTATATCCGCACCGAGGAATATGAACTCTTCCGCGACCAGGCTTTTCGCGACTGGCTCGGCGCGCAGGACATCGACATCATCGGCATGAAGCCGTTGCGCGAGGAACTGCGTGCACGGCTCGGGGCATCGACACCGGCAAAGGCCCGCAAAGCGGCCACCCGGTCAGCGCCGTAAGCCGATCCGTCGGCCAACAGCGCAAAGAGGGATTTGGAACTGCAACGACAATGGGAGAATGACATGAAGACTGTTCTGAAACTGGCGCTCGGCGCGCTTGTCTCGATGAGTATGCTGGCGGGCGTCGTGCAGGCCGCGGGCCTGAAGGACCCGAAGGATGTCCGCATCACCTTCGTGGTGCATGGCTCGGCCTCCGATCCCTACTGGTCGGTGGTCAAGCGCGGCGTCGACGATGCGGCGGCGCTCACCGGCGCCAAGGTCGAATATTATGCGCCGCAAGTGTTCGACGTGGTCGAACAGGCCCGCCTGCTCGACGCGGCCATCGCCACCAATCCCGACGGCATCGCGGTCTCCATTGCCGACGCCAATGCGCTTGGTAAATCGGTCAAGGCCGGCCTTGCCGCCAACATTCCGATGGTCGTCCTGGATTCCGGCGAGAAGGAAGGCGCCGAACTCGGCACCTCTCTCTACGTCGGCACAGTCTCCGAATATGATTCCGGCAAGAAGGCGGGCGAGCGGCTGGCCAAGGAAGGCACGCTCAAGGTCGTCTGCATCAACCACGAGGTCGGCAATGTCAGCCTCGACCAGCGCTGCCAGGGGTTGAATGACGGGCTGAAGCCGTCAGGCGGCGGCACCGAGGTGCTTACCGTGTCGCCCGATCCGGCCGACATCCAGCGCCGCACCGAGGCCTATCTGTCGGCGCATCCCGACACCCAGGCGGTGTTTGCGCTCGGCGCCACCGCCGCCAATCCGCTGATCCCGTTCTTCCGGCAGAAGGAACTGTTCGGCAAGATCAAGCTCTACACCTTCGACATCAGCCCCGAAGTCCTGGATTCCGTCGTCGCCGGCGAAATGGGCTTCGGCATGGACGCCCAGCAATATCTGATGGGATACCTGCCGGTGATCTATCTGGTCGAGCATGCCACACATGGCTTCTGGCCGCAGAACAACGCCTACACCGGGCCGCTGTTCATCGACTCGCCCGACAAGGCCAAGGCGATCCTGGCGCTCGCCAAGGACGGCATCCGCTAAGGCAAGACCAAAACGGATCGGGGAGCCGCCATGCGCTCCCCGTCTCTGGTCGAGATTGCGAAGTGAGCGATTGGGGAGCCTAATGGCTGTTGTGGAAGACAAGGCGATACCTCCAGAAGCGCCGGCCCCCGGGGTACTGGGCAAGGACCGTTTCGGCATGACGTCGAAACGGGCTGCCGGCACTGACGAGCGGCTGGCCAGCACCGGCCGGCTGACGCAATGGCTGCGCCGGCCCGAAGCCGGTGCCGCCGGCGGCCTCATCGCCACCGTCATCATCTTCGCCCTGCTGCCGGGTGCGTCGAACCTCTATTCGCTACAGGGGTCGATGACCTTCCTGACGCTGGCAGCCGAACTCGGCATCATCGCCACGGCCGCAGCCCTTCTCATCATCGCCGGCGAGTTCGATCTCTCCGTCGGCTCGATGGTCGGCTTCGCCGGCGTCGTCATCGGCCTGACCGTCAAATACTGGGGCTTGCCGCTGTGGGGCGGCATCGCCTGCGCCTTCGCTGTCGCCATCCTCACCGGCTACGTCAACGGCCTGATCGTGGTGAAGACCCGCCTGCCCTCCTTCATCGTGACGCTGGCGTCGCTCTACATCCTGCGCGGCCTGTCGATCGGCATCACCCGCGCCGTCACCGGCCGCACGCAGATCCCCTACATCCTCGACGGCGCGCCGGACCCGGCAACCGCGGGCCTGTTCAACGGCCATCTCCTGACCGGCTTCTTCCAATGGATGGGCACGCAAGGTTGGATCGCCACCCGCACCGACGGCATTCCCTTCGTCGTCGGCATTCCGATGTCGATCGTCTGGTGGCTCGGACTGACAGCGCTTGCCGGCTATGTCTTGACCCAGACCAAATACGGCAACTGGATCTTCGCCACCGGCGGCGACCTCAATGCCGCCCGCAATGTCGGCGTGCCGGTCGACCGGGTTAAGATCGCGCTGTTCATCTACACCGCCTGTGCCGCGACCTTGCTTGCCACCATCCAGGTGATGGAGGCCGGCTCCGCCGACACCACGCGCGGCCTGCTCAAGGAATTCGAGGGGATCATCGCCGCGGTCATCGGCGGCGTGCTGCTGACCGGCGGCTACGGCACCGTCTATGGCGTGCTGTTCGGCGCGCTGATCTTCGGCCTTGTGCAGATGGGCATCTTCTACACCGGCATCGACACCGACTGGTTCAAGGTCTTCCTCGGCATCGTCATTTTGATGGCCGTGCTGGTCAACAACTACATCCGCCTCAAGGCGCTCGGACGCGGAGGCGGCAAATGACCTACCCAAACCCATCCCCGGCCATTCAGCCAGCCATGGAATTGCGTGGTGTGTCGGTCAATTTCGGCTCGGTGCGCGCGCTGCAGGATATCGACATCAAGGTCTATCCCGGCGAGGTGCACTGCCTGCTCGGCGACAATGGCGCCGGCAAGTCGACACTGATCAAGGTTCTGTCGGGCGTGCACCGGCCGACCAAGGGCGAGATTTTCGTCGACGGCAAGCCCGTCAGCTTCCGCAGCCCGCGCGACGCGCAGGACCTCGGCGTCGCGACGGTCTTCCAGGACCTCGGCATGATCTCGCTGATGTCGATCACGCGCAACTTCTTCCTCGGCCGCGAGCCGACCAGAAGCCGCCTGCCCTTCTCGCGCTTCGACAAGGAGCGCGCCAACACAATTGCCCGCCAGGCGATGGCCGATATCGGCATCGACGTGCGCGACCCGACGCAGGCCGTCGGCACGCTGTCGGGCGGCGAGCGCCAATCGGTGGCAATCGCGCGCGCAGTCCACTTCGGCGCAAAGGTGCTGATCCTTGACGAGCCGACCTCGGCGCTCGGCGTGCATCAGGCGGCCATGGTGCTGAAATTCATCATCGAGGCGCGCATGCGCGGGCTGGCGGTGATCTTCATCAGCCACAACATCCACCACGCCTACCCTGTCGGTGACACTTTCACGCTGCTCAACCGCGGCCGCAATCGCGGCACATACGCAAAGTCCGAGATCTCGCGCGACGAGGTGATTTCCATCATGTCGGGCGGCGAGGATCTGAAGGCGGTGGAAGCTGAGATTGCCGGGCTGTTGGCGCAGATCGGCAATCGGCCGGCCGCCGCACCCTGAGCCTGGAACACTTTGCAGAGAGTTTTAGCAGCATGAGCAGGATACGGGTTGGCGTTATCGGCGCCGGCATGATCTCGCAGGTCGAGCATATTCCGAATCTGTTGCGGCTCGGCGACCTGTTCGAACTGGTCGGCGTCGCCGACCCGTCAAGGATTTCGCGGGAATATGTCAGCGAAGTTCACGGCATCGCCAATTTCGAAACGCCGGAGCAACTGTTCGACCATAAGCTCGACGCCGTCGTGATCGGCTCGCCCGACCCGCTGCATCAAGAGCAGGTGCTGGCCGCACTGGGGCGCGGCCTGCATGTCTTCTGCGAAAAGCCGCTCTGCTATTCCCCGGCGGAAATCGCCGAGATCATCGCCGCGCGCGATAAGGCCGGCAAGGTCATGCAGGTCGGCTATATGAAGCGCTTCGATCCGAGCTACCGGCTGGCGCTGGCCTCGCTGCCCGGCACGGCAAAGACGTTGCGGTCCGTCTCGGTCGAGGTTAACGATCCCGATGCCTGGCCGTTCATCGCCCACCAGCGCTACAAGCGCGGCAACGACATTCCCGAGGAGCTGATTGCCGCCGCGCAAGCCAGGCAGAAACAACAGGTCGAACGCGCTATCGGCCAGCCTTTGAACGATCTGGCTTTCCGTGGATTTACCGCCGCTTACAGCTCCGCCTTGATTCACGATGTGAATGCCGTACACGGCCTGCTCGACGCGCTCAGCGTGCCGGATGGCGAGGTCGTCGGCGCGCAGATCTTCGCCAATGGCGATGGCGGCCAGGGCGCAGTAAAACTGCTCGACGGCCAGGCGCTGTGGACGATGACGCATCTCACCGTGCCGAAGCTCGCCGACTACAAGGAACGCATCACGCTGTTCTTCGACGCTGCCAGCCTCGAGCTCGAATTCCCCTCGCCCTGGCTCAACCATCACCCGACCCGGCTGACTGTGAAGACCTCGGACGGCCACACACTGTCGACGAAGGATCTGCGCGCCGGCTACGGCGAAGCCTTCGTCGAGGAACTGCGCGGCTTCTGGGGTGCGATCGTCAATGGCGACGAGGTGGTCAACCGCCCCGAGCACGCCGCGCGCGACCAGGCGCTGCTGATCGCGCTGACCAGGCAGCATTTGGCCACTTCGCAGGCCGGCTGAGCGCTCGCAGGATGTGTTGAGATTCAGGTCAGGCCGCGCCGAAAACGTTGGGTTCGAGAACCGGAGCGGAGCGTACTTAAGTACGTGAGCACCGGAAGCGCAGAAAGCCGGCGTCTGCAGGCCCGCCTCACCTGAATTTCAGCACATCCTACCGGGTGTTGATGACGCCGTCTGTATTGGCGAGCAGCTTGCGCACCGCGTTGCGGGCCGCCTCCGGCCGCTGCAGGCGGATGGCCTTCTCGATCGCCTCGTGCAGTTGCTGTGCATGCTGCAGATCGTCGAGTTCGCGCGTCGTATAGGTGAACAGATGATCGAAGGCGGATTCGATCAGCACGCCGAGCGGCACCAGCAGGTCATTGCCGGAGGCACGCAGGATGGCCAGATGGAAACGTGTGTCGGCGCGCGTGCGCTCCTGCAGGCTCGACGCCTCGCCCATCTCGCGGCAGGCCTGGCTGATCTCGGCCATCTGCTCCTCGGTGCGTCGCATGGCTGCGAAGGCAGTCGCTTCCGGCTCGATGATGTGGCGGAATTCCTGCACCGTTTTCAGGAACACCTCACGGTCGGGCGCGGTCGCGTACCAGGCGAGCACATCGCGATCGAGCAGGTTCCAGCGCTCCCTGGGCTCCACCCAACTGCCGATCTTGGGGCGCGACGCCAAAAGGCTTTTGGCCATCAGCATCTTGATCGCTTCGCGCACCGCAGAGCGACTGACGTTGAAGGTTTCGGACCATTTGGCTTCATTGGGCAGGATGGTGCCTGGCGGATAGTCGCCGCGCACGATCCGAAGCCCGATTTCGCTGGCCAGCGAGGCATGCACGCTGGTGCCGGGCATCCGGGTGGCGTCAGCCCGGCGAAGGGTCGCCGGGCGCTCGCCGGATGCCGCCTTTTCAGGCTTCTTTCCCTTATTCGGCTTTCCGTCCCTCATGCGTCCACAAAGTCCGGATTTCGAAAGCTGTCAAGCAAAGGACGGGACGTTGACGGCAAAGCCTGCGGCTGTGCACAGATCAGGTCGCAACCTTGCCCCCGGCCGTCCTATTTGACGTATTTGCGCCAGCTGTGCTCGGGACGGAAGCCGAGCATGTCCCTGGCCTTGCGGTTCGAGAGCAGCGTTTCATATTCGCCGAGATCCGCCTTGACCGGCACGTCGGGGTAAAACCGCTTCAAAAGTTCGGCCGTCGGCAGGTCGGACGAGGTGTCGTCATTGGCGGCGTTGAACACCTGGAAGCCGAGCCCGTCCGTTTCAACGGCGCGCAGCGTGATCTGGCCGAGATCGCGCGCGTCGACATAGCTCCAGGCGATGCGCTTGCGAAAGCCCGGATCGGCAAACCACTTCGGAAACAGCGAATATTCGTGCGGTTCGATGACGTTGCCGATGCGCAAGGCATAGATATCGGTGCCGTTGCGCTGCGCAAAGGCGCGCGCCGTGTGCTCGTTGACGACCTTGGACAGAGCATAGCTGTCCATCGGATCGACGTCGTATTCTTCATCGAGGGGAAAATATTTGGGGTCGCGCGGTTCGTTGGCGAACACCACGCCATAGGTGGTCTCGCTGGACGCGATCACCACCTTAGGGATGCCGAGTTTCACCGCCGCCTCGATGACGTTGTAGGTGCCCATCGCATTGATGCGGAACACCTCATTGTCGGTCGTGATCATGATGCGCGGTATGGCGGCGAAATGCACCACGGCATCGACCGGCTGCGGGCGCAGCGACGGGTCGAATTCGTGCAGACCCATATAGCTCGACAGCGCGTTGAACACCTGGCCGCTGTCGGTGATGTCGGTGATCAGCGTGCGTACCTTGGGATTGTCGAGCGGCTTGGTGTCGATGTTGAGCACCTGGCAGCCCTGTTCGATCAGATATTGCACGACATGGCGACCGGCCTTGCCGCTGCCGCCGGTGAACATGATCCGCTTCGTCATTTTCGTCTCCAATGCCTAGGATTTCTGTGTATTGTCAGACAATATGGCATTCTGCAACCACCCTCGCCCGCAAGACGGCGGCGCCCAATATCAATCATCGCAACAGGACTTCAAGACATGACCACGACCGCCGCGAGCGAAAAGATCGGCTTTATCGGCCTTGGCCTGATGGGGCACGGCATTGCCAAGAACATCGTCGACAAGGGCTATGGCCTGACCTTCCTCGGCCGCAAGAACCGCAAGCCGGCGGAAGACTTGGCTGGCCGCGGTGCGAAGGAAGTGGCCACCTCGCGTGAGGTGGCAGCGGCATCCGATATCGTCTTCATCTGCGTCACCGGCTCGCGCGAGGTCGAAGCCATCATCCGTGGCCCCGGCGGCCTCAAGGAGGGCCTGAAAAGAGGCTCGGTTGTCGTCGATTGCTCGACCGCCGATCCGGTCTCGACCGTGGCGCTGGCGGCGGAACTGAAGGAGATCGGCGTCGACTTCGTCGATGCACCGCTCAGCCGCACGCCGAAGGAAGCCTGGGAAGGCACGCTCGACGCCATGGTCGGCGCGCCCGACGCGCTGTTTGCCCGTGTGAAGCCGGTCATCGAAACCTGGGCCGGCCGCATCGTCCATATTGGCGATACCGGTGACGGCCACCGCATGAAGCTGCTCAACAACTTCATCTCGCTGGGCTATGCCGCGATCTATTCCGAGGCGCTGGCGCTGGCCGAAAAGGTCGGCATCTCGCCACCGCGTTTCGACAGCGTCATCCGCAACGGCCGCATGGATTGCGGCTTCTACCAGACCTTCATGCGCTGGACGCTGGAGGGCGACCGCGACGCACATAAATTCACCATCGCCAACGCCTTCAAGGACCTGACCTATCTGGAATCGATGGCGGGTGCGGCCGGCATCGCCAACCCGCTCGGTAACGCCACCAAGAACTCCTTCGCCGGTGCCCATGCCACTGGCCCGGCCGAGCAATTCGTGCCGATGCTGGCAACATATGTCGGCAAGGTCAACGGCGTCGACCTGATGCCCAGCAAGGATGGCAAGAAGCAGACGATTTGAGGTGGCGAAAAGCTTGTGTCAGCGCCTCGACCGGCCGATAACATCGTCGGTGTTGGCGAGCAGTTTGTGCACCGCATTGCGCGCGGCCGCAGGGCGCTGCAGGCGGATGTTCTTCTCGATCGCCTCATGCAGCGCCTGCGCCCGCCGCTGATCGCTGGTCTCGCGTGTGACGAAGACAAAGAGATGATCGAGCGCCGACTCGATCAGAACGCCAAGCGGCACCAGCAGATCGTTGCCCGAGGCGCGCAATATGGCGAGGTGAAAACGCGTATCGGCGCGGATACGCTCCTGCAGGTTCAAAGCCTCGCCCATCTCACGACAGGCCTGGCTGATCTCGTCCATCTGCTCGTCGCTGCGCCGCGTGGCGGCAAAGGCCGACGCTTCCGGCTCGATGATGTGACGGAACTCCTGCACCGTGCGCAGGAAGGCCTCCCGGTCCGGCCCGGTCGCGTACCAGGCCAGCACATCGCGGTCGAGCAGGTTCCAGCGTTCCCTGGGCTCGACCCAGCTGCCGATCTTGGGCCGTGAAGCCAGCAGGCTTTTGGCCATCAGCATCTTGATGGCTTCGCGCACCGCCGAACGACTGACATCGAAGGTCTCGGCCCATTTGGCCTCGTTGGGCAGAATCGTGCCGGGCGGATAATCGCCGCGCACGATCCTGAGGCCGATCTCGCCGGCCAGCGAGACATGGACGCTCGCTCCCGGAAAATGCGCGGCACCGGCCCTGCGCATGACAGCCGGGCCGCGGCTGGCTTGTGCCTTGGCCCGCTCGGTTCGCTTCTTTGATTTCTCGTCCGGCATTCACGTTCCAATGCGTCGGCCGTCTGCGTCCGGACTGGTCCGAACCTGCACGGCGCGCCGATCTCGTTGCCGAAAATCCAAACTACAGGCGCGTCAAAGCCGGAGCCTGCTGCCCCAACCGTTGCGTCCGTTCGGGAAGAGACGGGGCGCCCGTCAAAGGGCGCCCCGAAATCGAGAACCTACTTCTGGATGCAGGTGTCGACCGTGTCCTTGGTGCATTCGTCGAGGCCGGTGAACACCGGATCGGCGACGGCCTTGCCTTCGACCAGGTCGATCATCACCGACGGTGCCTTGTAGCCCATTTCGAACGGCCGCTGACCGACCAGAGCAGTCACCAGGCCGTCACGGGCGATCGCCACTTCATCGCCGATCGTATCGGCGGCGCCGATGACGAAGTCGTTGTTGGCGATACGGTCCTTGAGCGGCCCGAACAGGTCACGATAGGGCTGCGGTGCGCCAAACAGCGGCCAGCCGCCCATGATGCCGAAGGCATCGAGCTTGGGATTGGCGGCGAGGATGTCGGTCATCGCCTGCACGCCCTTGGCGCCGTCGTCATTGGTGAACACCGGGCAACCGGCAACTTCGGTCCAGCCGCCTTCGCCGGCAAGTGCCGCCAGGCCTTCCTTGCCCGACAGCGCGTCACGCATGCCCTGCGCCCGGCGCAGGATGTTGTCGGCCGCGGGATTGCCTTCGATGGTACAGATCGTGCCGCCGTTCGGCTTGCCCTTCTTGATGTACTCGCCGATCTTGTGACCCATCAAATAGTTGTCGGTGCCGAGATAGGTCTTGCGCAGCGCGGCATCTTCCTTGCTGAGATCGGCGTCGAGCGTCATGATCGGGATCGTCGGATTGGCGGTCTTGATCGTCTGAGCGATCAGCGGCGCGTTGGATGGCGAAATCGCCATTGCCACCGTGTCGGCCTTGCTCAGCATGTCCTGAACGATCTGCGCCTCGCCGGCCTCGTCGGAGGTCGATGCCGGGCCGGTGTAGAAGCATTCATATTCCGAGCTGGCATTTTCCTTGTTCCATTTCTCGCAGCCCTGGTGGATGGCTTCGAAGAATGGATTGTCGAGACCCTTCACCACGATGACGAGCTGTTTCTTGGCCAAAGCCGGCCCGGCGCCCAGCGCCATGGCGGCGACGGCGGCGAGCAAAAGTGTTTTCCTCATGTCAGTCCTCCCTTGAAACAGACGGACACGGCGTGCCCGCCACACAGATCGACCGGATGCTTGATGACCGAGGTTCGTTTCACGAGCACTCGTGTCGCCAAGACAGATCGATAAGCATTTCCAGATGCGGCATTGGCCCGGCTCAACACATGGGTGGCGCCGCAACCTCGACCGATAAACCTCCGCCGATTCCGCCCGGCTAACCGCCAGCGGCATCGGCATAATCTCCTCCGACGCTTAGCTAATATCGGCTTGCGGCCAACGTCAATGCTATTTGTCCTACAAAACGGATTTTTGGATAACCAAGGCTTCAATTCGTCCGACAATTGATTGACGAGCGCCGGCTTTTGCGTAAAAGAACGCTGACGCTGTTTCCGGGAGGAGATGGGGAGAGCGGGGCCAAAGCAGCGCCGGCATTCACGCCGGGAACAGCAGCGGGTCGCAAAACACGGGGAGGCAAAGACTGGTGGCGGTTCTCGAACTCACCAATATCTCGAGGCATTTCGGCGCCATCCAGGCGGTCAACGACGTATCGCTGTCGATCGAGCCCGGACAGGTGGTCGGCCTGATGGGCGACAACGGCGCCGGCAAGTCGACACTGGTCAAGATGATCGCCGGCAATTTCCGCCCCAGCCATGGCGTCATGCGCATGGACGGCAAGGAGTTGATCCTGCACAAGCCGGCGGAAGCTCGCCAGCACGGCATCGAGATCGTCCACCAGGACCTGGCGCTGTGCAACAATCTGACCGCCGCCGCCAATGTCTATCTCGGCCGTGAACTGCGCCGCGGCGTCGGCCCATTACGCATCCTCGACTATGCCGCCATGTACAAGCGCGCCGGCCAGTTGTTCGCCGAGTTGAAGTCCGAGACCCGTCCGCGCGACCTCGTCAAGCAGATGTCGGGCGGCCAGCGCCAGGCAGTAGCGATCGCGCGCACCATGCTGTCGCAGGCCAAGATCGTGTTGATGGACGAACCGACGGCCGCGATCTCGGTGCGCCAGGTCGCCGAAGTGCTGAACCTGATCCGCCATTTGCGCGACCAGGGCATCGCAGTGGTGCTGATCAGCCACCGCATGCCTGACGTGTTCACCGTCGCCGACCGCGTCATCGTCATGCGGCGCGGCCGCAAGGTCGCCGACAAGACGATTGCGTCAAGTTCGCCCGAGGAAGTCACCGGGCTGATCACCGGCGCCATCGAACAGGTTTGATCTCAGCGAATTTCACCACGCACAGCACATGAAGGTCGACGATGGCACTGACAATTGACCAGCCGATCGAACAAAAACAGCAATCCTTGCCGGCAAGACTGTTTGCCAGCCAGACCTTCTGGGTGGTGATCGCGGTCATCCTGGCCTGCCTGTTCCTGTCTTTTGCCACCGACGCCTTCGCCACGTCGAAGAACCTTTACAACATCACCCGCAACATCACCTTCGTCGCCATCATCGCGCTCGGCATGACCTTCGTCATCATCACCGGCGGCATCGACCTGTCGGTCGGTTCGGTGCTCTGCCTGTCGTCGATGGTGCTGGCCGTCACCATGCATGCCGGCTACTCCATAGAAGTCGGCATCCTCGCCTCGATCGCCACTGCGCTCGCCATAGGCGCCTTCAACGGCATCATGATCGCCTATCTCGGCTTTCCACCCTTCGTGGTGACGCTCGGCATGCTGTCGATTGCCCGCAGCCTCGCCATGGTCGCCTCCAACAACACCGTCGTCTTCCAGTTCGGCCCGGATCACGACAAGCTTCTGGCGCTGGGCGGCGGCGCCTGGGTGTTCGGCATCGCCAATCCGGTCCTCTACATGATCCTTCTGGCGCTGATCACCGGATTCACGCTGCGCTGGACCAAGTTTGGCCGCCACATCTTCGCCATTGGCGGCAATGAGCACGCGGCGACGCTGACCGGCGTTCCGGTCAAGCAGATCAAGGTCGCCGTCTATATGATCTCGGCGCTGGCGGCGGGCATTGCCGGCATCATCCAGACCGGATGGCTTGGCGCCGTCACCACCAATCTCGGAACCGGCATGGAACTGCAGGTCATCGCCGCCACCGTCATCGGCGGCGCCAATCTCGCCGGCGGCGTCGGCACCGCCTTCGGCGCCATTGTCGGTGCCGCGCTCATCGAAGTGATCCGCAACAGCCTTGGTCTGCTCGGCATCAATGCTTTCTGGCAAGGCGTGTTCATCGGCGGCGCCATCCTGCTCGCGGTGCTGTTCGACCGGATCCGCAACTTCAGGCGCAATGACTGAATGTTTTTGGACTGAATCTTCCGGCTGGAAACCGTTGCTTTGACATCGAAATCCCTGTTCGACCTCAACGGGCGGCTGGCGCTGATCACCGGCTCCGGCCAAGGCATCGGCCTGGCGCTGGCGCGCGGCCTTGCCGAGCATGGCGCAAGTGTCGTGCTCAACGGCCGCGATGCCGGCAAGGTTGCCGGTGCTGTCGCCGGCTTGCGCGACGCCGGCTTCAAAGCGCACCCCTCGACCTTCGACGTGACGGATTTTCGCGCGGTCGATGCCGATGTCGCCCGCATCGAGGCCGAGATCGGCGCCATCGACATCCTGATCAACAATGCCGGCGTGCAGTTCCGCGCTCCGCTCGAGGACTTTCCCGAGGAGCAGTGGGAGCGGCTGTTCAAGACCAATGTCTCCGGCGCCTTCCATGCCGGCAAGGCGGTCGCCCGCACTATGATCGCGCGCGGCAAGGGCAAGATCATCAACATCGGCTCGGTGCAGAGCGAACTCGCCCGGCCCAACATCGCGCCCTATACGGCGACCAAGGGCGCAATCCGCAATTTGACACGTGGCATGTGCACCGACTGGGCGAAATACGGCTTGCAGATCAATGCCATCGCCCCCGGCTATTTCCGCACCGAGATGAACCAGGCGCTGGTCGACAACCAGGAATTCTCAGCCTGGCTGGAAAAGCGCACGCCGGCTGGCCGCTGGGGGTATGTCGACGAACTGATCGGCGCCGCCGTGTTCCTCGCCTCCGACGCCTCATCCTTCGTCAACGGCCATACGCTTTATGTCGACGGCGGCATGACGGCTTCGGTTTGACGGTTCTTCCCTTCTCCTGCGGGAGAAGGGGAATCCCTATCGCTCAGTCTGAAAATCCGTCGGCATAAGCGGCCCCCCAAGCTCACCACACCTCCCAGCCTTGACGCGACCCCGAACTCAGCCGCACAATCCCGTTGCAGGCGAAGGGAGGTCAGTCGTCTGCGGGAGGTATAACCCATGACGGACGCGATCAGGCTCTATTGGGGCCGGTTCGGACATGTTTCTGTCCTGAATGTCGCCAGCGACTTCGTCACCCATGCGCATGTCGAGGCCCACATCATCATCTGGCTGGAGGGCACGGCCGGCGAGATGACCGTCGGCCGCGAGACGGTGCCGCTGGGTCCCGGCACCGCCGCCGGCATCAATTCCTACCAGCCACACAGCCACATTCTGTCGCAGAACGGCAGGCCCGGCCTGTTCCTCGCCTTCTACATCGATCCGGATTGGGCGCGCCGGCGCCGCGACCTGCCTTCGTCGGCGCCGTTGTTTGCACAGGCTGCGATCACGCTCGAACCATGGCTGCACCAGGCCGCCGCCAACCTACTCGATCATTTGAGCGATAATGAAAGCATCGACGACGTCGCCAATTACGAGATCGAGCGCTTCATCGATAGCGTGCTCGACGCCGCCGACGCCTCGGCGCCGCAGGAGACGCGCATCCGCGTAAACACCATGCAGGATTTCCGCGTCCGCAAGGCGATCCAGCTGATGAAGGCCAATGTCTGCGAGCGCATTTCGTTCGACGACGTCGCCCGCAGCGTCGGCCTGTCGCGGCCGCATTTCTTCGCTTTGTTCAAGGAACAGACCAATCTGACGCCCAATGTCTACTGGAACACGCTGCGCATGGAGGAAGCCGTGCGGCAGTTGCAGTGGTCGCAGGAACCGCTGATCTCGGTCGCCTGCAATCTCGGCTTCACCACCCAGGGCAATTTCTCGCGCTTCTTCCGCGACCATGTCGGCGTGCCGCCGACGCTTTACCGCGAGGCGGCGCGGGCCATGGCCTGAGCCAAGCCGCTCGTTTTTCAGACTCCTTGATAGGGCCGCAAGACCCATTGATAAGCGCAGCACCGGCCGCCGCCCTACCCTGCTGCGTATCGAATTCGTAGGGGAATGATCATATGGCCGAAGTCACCGTCTCCAGCGTCATCGACGCGCCGGTCGAAAAGGTCTGGGCGCGCATCCGCGACTTCAATGACCTGCCGGGCTGGCATCCGCGCATGGTCAAGAGCCATATCGAAGACGGCAAGAGCGCCGAAACCATCGGCTGCGTGCGTAATTTCGAGCTCGCCAGCGGCGCGCGTATCCGCGAAAAACTGCTCGACTTCTCCGATGCGAATTTCCGCGTCAGCTACTCCATCCTGGAGACGCCGCAGCCGCTGACCAATCACAAGGCGACGCTGCAATTGCGCCGCGTGACCGACGGCGATCGCACCTATGCCGAATGGACCGCGAGCTTCGACGCGGCGCCCGACGAGGCCGACAAGATCGCCGCCGGCATGGCCGCCAATGTCTTCCAGGGTGGCTTCAATGCGTTGAAGAGCCATTTTTCTGGCCAGAGCTGAACCAGGGAGACTGCCATGGCGCTTGCCCTCCAGACCTTTTCGGCCGTCAGGGATGCCAACGCGGCGCTGAAGGCGCCCGGCACCCGCTATCTCGGCGGCGGCACGCTGGTCGTGCGCGCCGCCAATGAAGGCGATGTCTCCGTCACCGGCCTCGTCCGCTCGACCGATCCGACCCTCTCCGGGATCACCGTTGCCGGCGGCAAGGTCCGCATCGGCGCTTCGGTGACAATGGCGGCCATCGCCCGCCATCCGGAGCTTGCGGCGCTGTCCAAGGCTGCGCGCGCCGTCGGCGGCCCGGCGATCCGCAATATGGCGACTGTCGGCGGCAATCTGTTCGCACCCGCGCCCTACGGTGATTTCGCTGTCGCCCTGCTGGCGTTGGATGCGACGGTCGGCACCGATGATGGGGAATTGCCTATCGAGGATTTTCTGGCCAGGCGGGACGACAGCCGCGCCATCGTGACATCAGTCGCCTTCGCGTTGCCGAAGGCCGAGAATTTCCGCTTCCTGAAAGTGTCGCGGGTCAAGCCGAAGGGCGTCTCCGTGCTCAGCATCGCCGCCGTTCTCGAACAGGCCGGCGACGGCACTGTCTCCTCGGCGCGGATCGCGCTCGGCTGCATGGCAGACCGGCCGATGCGCGCCCGTGCTGCGGAAAAGGCACTGATCGGCAGCAGGCTCGAGCAGGACGGCGTCGCAGCGGCGCTGGCTGCAGCCGGTGAAGGCACCTCGCCAATCACCGACCCGATCGCCAGCGCCTGGTATCGCGCCGAGGTTCTGCCGGTCCATCTCGGCCGGCTGCTGCTTACTTAACCACCGCTTGGGGGGCGCGCGTCTGTCCGATCAACCGGGCAGGCGCGCTGGGAGGAAAACATGGCAAAGGTTCCGGTTCAGTTCACGCTCAACGGCTCGGAGAAGGCCGAATTTGTCGACAGCGGCACGACGCTGCTGCACGCGCTGCGCGACAAGATCGGCGACACCTCGCCCAAGGGCGGCTGCCACCAGGGCACCTGCGGCGCCTGTTCGGTCATCATCGACGGCGAACTCCGGCTCTCTTGCCTGACGCTGGCCGAGACCTGCAGCGGCGCCGACATCCGCACCACATCGGGCCTCGCCGAGGCCGGCGTCCTGCATCCGCTGCAGCGTGCCTTCCTCGATGCCTTCGCCACGCAATGCGGCTTCTGCACGCCGGGCATGATCATGGCCGCCAAGGTGCTGCTCGACCACACGCCCAATCCGAGCCGCGAGGATGTGGTCGAGGCGCTGTCCGGCAACATCTGCCGCTGCACCGGCTACGAGCCGATCATCCAGGCGGTGCTGACCGCGGCCCGAGCCAATTCGCAGAACGCGGCCTAAGGACCAAAAGAATGGAACTGCGCAAAAACTATTTCGCCGATCAGCGCAAGGACGGCCTGCACGAGATCGGCCATGGGCGGCCGCGGCTGGATTCGCCGGGACATGTGACGGGCAAGACCGCCTATTTCGCCGACCGCAACTTCCCGAATATGCTTCACCTGAAAATGGTGCGCAGTCCGCACCACCATGCCCGCATCCGTTCGATCGACACTTCCGAAGCGGAGAAGCATCCCGGCGTGGTGAAAATCCTCACCGCCAAGGATGTGCCGCACAATGTCTACACCATCCTGATCCTGATCCAGGTCGGACCGGAAGACGAAACGGTGCTGGCCGACGGCAAGGTGCGCTGGAAGGGCGAGGCCGTGGTGGCGGTGCTGGCCGAGACCGAGCGCGCGGCTCAGGAAGCGGCAGCCAAGGTCAAGGTCGATTATGAGGTGCTGCCGGCCGTCTTCGACATGGAAGAAGCGCTGAAGCCCGGCGCGCCTTTGGTCAACGAATATCACGGCCAGAATTATTACCTCTATGACAGCGGCGAATGCCGCAAGGTGCGCTTCGGCGATGTCGAGGCGGGCTTCGCTGGCGCCGACCACATCCTGGAACAGAGCTACCAGTCCTCGCCGATCGAGCATGCGCCGACCGAGACCACGGGCTGCGTCGTGGTGCCCGAAGGCAATGACCGCTTCACCTGCTACACCAACACCCAGGCGATGTTCTTCACCCTCGACAACGCGTCGATCATCCTGCAGATGCCCGGCTCCAAACTGCATTTCGTCGGCGGCACTGTCGGCGGCGGCTTTGGCGGCAAGGTCGACGTCATCGTCGAGCCGATCGCCATTCTTGGCGCCAAGCTGACAGGACGTCCCGTCTCCTTCATCTACAGCCGCGAAGAGGAGATGCAGATCTCCTCACCCCGCGCCGCCGAAAAGATAATCATCAAGGACGGCGTGATGAACGATGGCCGCATCGTTGCGCGCAAGGTGGCCGGCTATACCGATGCCGGCGCCTATTCGCGCCACTCGCCTTACGGGGCGCAGAAGGGTGCGGCGCACTATCCCGGCCCCTACACCATTCCCAATGTCTGGATCGACACCTACTGCGTCTACACCAACCGCACGCCCTCCTCCGCCATGCGCGGCTTCGGCGTCACCATCGGCGACTTCGCGCTTGAGGTGCAGATGGACAAGCTGGCGCGGCTGATCGGCATGGACCCGCTCGAATTCCGCTTCATCAACGCCTATCGCGACGGCGACATGAAGGCGCACCGCCAGCCGACCGAAGGTGCGGCGCTGATCGAGTGCATGCAGGAGGCGTCGCGCGCCGCCAACTGGCCTGTGGCGGAGAAGTATATGGCGATGTCCTCCTACACGAAGGGAGCTTGAGATGGCGATAAGGCGCGGACGCGGCGTCGCCGCGATCAACTACCCGACGGGCATGAACCTTGGCGGCGACCCGACGCAGGCGCTGGTGCATTCGACGCCGACCGGCAATTTTATGGTCACACTTTCGTCGGTCGATCTCGGCCAGGGCCTGAAGCAGATCATGGCGCAGATCTGCGCCGAGACCATCGGCGTGCCGACCGACCGGGTCACCATCGACACCGCCGACACCGACACCGGCCCGCACTGCATGGGTACCTTCGCCTCGCGCGGCACCCACCGCGCCGGCAATGCCGTCATCCAGGCGGCCAAGGAAGCGCGCCAGGTGATGTTGGAAGTGGCGGCGGAAGAGCTGGAGGTCAACGCTTCCGACCTTGAGACTGACGGCCAGGGCAATATTCTGGTCAAGGGCGCGCCGCAAAAGTCGATCTCGATCTTCGATGTCGCCTTGTCGGCGCATTTCAAGCGCGGGCGCTCGATATCCGGGCGCGGCATGTTCCTGATCCCGCGCTCCTATCCGGAGAAAGAGACCGGCGCGATGAAGCCGTCGACCTGCTACGCCCATGCCTGCACGGTGGCCGAAGTCGAGGTCGATGACGAGACGGGCGAGGTTACGGTGCTGACCGTGAAGAACGTCTTTGAGATCGGCCGCGCGCTGAACCCGAAAATGGTCGAGCAGCAACTGGTCGGCGGTTCCTGGATGGGCATCAGCCACGCGCTCTACGAAACGACCGAGCCCTATTATCCCAACCGCGACCATGGCGGCACCGACTTCAACCAGTATCTGATGCCGGGACCGGGCGATCTCGCCCAAACCGAGATCATCGTGCTGGAGCGGCCGTCGGCGGATGGTCCTTACGGTGCCAAAGGGCCAGGCGAAATGTGCGCGAACCCGCAGATCCCCGCGGTTGCCAATGCCGTCTTCGACGCCGTCGGCGTGCGCATCGACACGCTGCCGATCACACCGGAGCGCATATTGCGCGCGCTGAAGGCGCAAGCGGCGAACTGAGGACGACATGCAGGAGCCGAATGCCGAGACTGTCGCGACCTCGCCGGAGGCGGTGGCACAGCATCTCGCTGCGTCGCGTTATCTCGCCGACGACAGCCTCGCAACCGCGATCTTCCTGGCGATACGGCTGGGCAAGCCGTTGCTGCTCGAAGGCGCGCCCGGCGTCGGCAAGACCGAAGCGGCCAAGGCGACCGCGCAACTTCTCGGCCGCGATCTGGTGCGGCTGCAATGCTATGAAGGCATCGACGCAGCACACGCGCTCTACGAATGGAACTACCAGCGCCAGCTGCTCGCCATCCGCCATGCCGGCGAGCATGAGATCGACATCTATGACGACCGCTTTCTGATCGCGCGGCCATTGCTGCAGGTGTTGCGGGCGCCGGAGCAGCGCGTGCTGCTGGTCGACGAGATCGACCGCTCCGACCACGAATTCGAAGCGCTGCTTCTCGAATTCCTTTCCGATTTTCAAATCAGCATCCCTGAGCGCGGCACGATCCGCGCCGAGGCGCAGCCGATCGTCATCCTGACCTCGAACCGAACCCGCGAACTGGCGGAGGCGCTGCGTCGGCGTTGCGTCTATCACTGGATCGGCTATCCCGACGCCGAGCGCGAAGCCGCCATCATCATGCTGCGCGCCGGCGATGTCGCCGAGACCACCGCCCGCGCCGTGGCGGCCGCTGTGCAGGAGATCCGCGTCCGCCCGCTGGCCAAGCCGCCCGGCATCTCCGAGGCCGTAGAATGGGCCAACGCCGCCACCATACTGGAGAAAGGCGGCAGCCCATGGCCGCAAGCCTTCCGCCGCGCCATCGGTGTGCTTATCAAGGACGAGGAGGATTTGTCCGCGATCGCGCCGGAGCTTGGGCAGATTGTCGAGGAGGCGCTGGGGTGACGTGTGAGGTCAACAGCTCGTTCATAGCGAGGTGGCCTCACCTGGGCACTCTGCAACGCTGGCGGGACAGCGCCCCCCTCTGTCCTGCCGGACATCTCCCCCACAAGGGGGGAGATCAGCCGTCATCCTGGCTTTCGCCAATCTCCAGCGGCGCAGAAAGAACCGAAGCGCCAAAGCTGCTGATCTCCCCCCTTGTGGGGGAGATATCCGGCAGGACAGAGGGGGGCGCGAAGGAATGATGCGTCAGGGAACCCTTCCTCTCGCCTCCGCGCCCTTCCTCGACTTCGCCCGGCTGCTGCGCCGCCACGCCTTTGCCGTCGCCCCCGAGCAGGTCTGCAGCTTCATGCAGGCCATAACCCTGCTCGGCCCGCGCTCCATGGCCGACATCCGCGAGGCGGCGCTCGCAACGCTTGCCCCCCCGCCCGATCGCCGCGGCGAATTCGAGGCGCATTTTCGCAATCACTTCCATGGCGATGGCCAACCCTCGATCGAAGGCGAGGAAGACGAGGAAACCCGCATCAAAGACGATCACGGCACGCGCCAGGAGGAGAAACAGACGACGCGCCAGGAGAAAGGCGGCGAGCTGTCGTCGGGCCTGGAGCAACTGAGCACGCGCGATTTTCAGCGCGACGATGACAGGCTGACCGCCTTTCGCCGCAAGCTGTCGGCTGCCCTGCCCGCCCGCCGCTCCTTCCGCACCGTGCGCACCCATTCGCGCGGCAAGCTCGACCTGCGCCGCTCGCTCAGGGAAATCGTCAGCGCCGATGGCGATATCCCCTCGCCGCAGCTCCGCCGCCGCCAGACGGTGCCGCGCAAACTGCTGATCCTCATCGACGTCTCCGGCTCGATGAAGCTGCACACATCGGATTATCTCAAATTGGCGCACGCCGCCGTACAAGGTGCTGACCGTGCCGAAATCTTCACCTTCGGCACGCAGCTCACCCGAATCACGTCCGCACTGCGTATCCGCGATCGCGACCAGGCTCTCCCCCGAGCGGCGGCACTCGTAGACGACTGGGACGGCGGCACGCGCATGGGACCGACCCTGCTCGCCTTCCTCTCGGTGCCGCGGTTCTCGGCCTTCGCGCGCGGTGCCGCTGTGATCATCCTGTCGGACGCGCTGGAGCGCGGCGACCATGCCGATCTCGAGACCGCGATACGCCGCCTGAGCGCCCGCGCCTTTCGCCTGTCGCTGGCCACACCTTTGGCCGGCGATCCGCGCTTCCAGCCGGCAACGGCGGCGTTGCGCGCCATCTTGCCCGATCTCGACGATCTCATCGACGGCTCGTCGCTCGGGAGTCTCACCGATTTCATCCTGTCGCTCGCCCGCCCCGCCCCGGCGGCGTCGGCAATCTGGAAAAGGGTATCGTGATGCAGAAAGCCGTCGACGCGCATTTCCACATCTGGCGCCAGCAGGACCAGCCATGGCTGGTCGGGCCGATGGTGCCGCGCATTTTCGGCCCCTACGAACCGATCCGCCGCGACTATCCGATCGAGGAATTTCTCGCCGATCAGCAAGGCGCAGGTGTCGAGAAGGCCGTCTATGTCCAGACCAACTGGGCCAAGGAGGATTTCGAAAAAGAAGTCGCCTTCCTGCAGAAGACTGCCGACGAGACCGGCTGGCCGCACGCTATCGTCGGCTATACCGATATGACTGTCGACGATGTCCGGCCCCAGATCGATCGATTGAAAAAGTACCCGCTGCTGCGCGGCGTGCGCATGCAGTTGCATTGGCACGAGACGCCGGCCTTCCGCTTCGCTGCCTCGGCCGATCAGGTCATCGACCCCAAGGTGCGGGCCAATGTCGCGCGGCTTAACGACTATGGCCTGTCCTTCGACCTGCAGCTTTTCCCTGCCCAGATGAAGGACGGGCTGACGCTGGTCGGCGAGAACCCGCAGATCAACTTCATCCTCACCCATGCCGGCATGCTGACCGGCATGGAGCCGGAAACCACCGAGGCCTGGAAAGCCGGCCTGAGTACGCTATCAACAGCGCCGAACTTCTACGCCAAGCTGTCGGGCCTCGGCACCTTCGCCCACCGCAACGATCCGGCGTTGATTGCCTACATCGTCGACAATGCCATTGACATTCTGGGCGCTGACCACCTGATGTTCGGCTCCAACTTCCCGATAGAGAAGCTCTGGACCAGCCACGCCGAACTGATCAAGGCGCACCGTGCAGCCGTGGCGAAGCACGGTCCGGTGGCGGAAGCGGATATCTTTTGGAATACAGCAGAGAAGGTTTACAGACCGGCATAGCGCACGCTTTCCCTTCTCCCACAGGGGAGAAGCGAAAGCCGCCCCTCACTTCACTTCAAACTCAGGATCGACCGGAATCTGCATCGCAGTCACCAGATGGTTGGTCTGCCCGGCCAGTCCGATGATCGACACCAGTTCGCCATGCTGCGCATCGGTCAAGCCTTTGGCGCGGGCGGCTGCCGTATGCGAATGGACGCAATAGGAGCAGCCATTGGCGGTTGACACCGCGATATAGATCATTTCCTTGGTCAGCGGGTCGATGGCGCTCTCCGTGGCCATCACCACCTTCACCTGTTCCCATGTCCGTTTCAGCAAGGCCGGATCGTTGGCGAGCCCACGCCAGAAATTGTTGACGAAATCCGATTTGCGCGTCGCGCGGATGTCGTCGAACACAGCCTTCGCAACCGGGATTTTTTCGACCTCGGCATCGCTGAGGAGTTTTGTGGCGGCCATGGCGTTTCCTTTCGTTGAATCGATGGATCAGGTGGTTGAATCAGGTTTCGAGCAAGGGCGGCTAACCGGCTATTCCGATTCAGTTTTTGATGCTGACAGAACCATGGCGATTGGCCGAAGCATCTCAGCTTCGTCATTCACGGGCGAAGCAGGCGCGAAGCGCCGTCGCGGAGACCCGAGGATGACGAAGGCGCTGAGGCCTTCGCCAATTGGTGACGTATGCGCACCGTCAAACACCGACCGGCAACCTAGTGCACTGCCGCATACATGATCTTCTCCTCCGTCGCCTCCGCCGGCGAGAACTCCTCCACGATGCGCCCCTGTCGGCACACCAGAATCCGATCCGACAGGTTCATGATTTCCGGCAGGTAGGACGAGATCACCACCACCGCCAGCCCCTCATCGGCCAGCCGGTTGATGATCTGGTGGATCTCGGCGATGGCGCCGACATCGACGCCGCGCGTCGGCTCGTCGAAGATGACGATGCGCGGCTGCTGCACCAGCCCTTTGCCGATCACCACCTTCTGCTGGTTGCCGCCGGAAAGCTCGACCACGCGGGCATTGTCGTTGATCGCCTTGATGTTCAGCGTCTTCGTCCATTCAGCGGAAAGCGTGCGCATCTCCTGCTGGTTGATCACCCAGGCCTGTTCGCGGCCCGCCGCCAGCAGCCCGCCGAACAGGTTCTCGGCAACGCCCATCGTCTCGAAAATGCCCTCGCTCTTGCGGTCCTCGGTAACATAGACGATGCCGTCGGCGACCGCTTCGCTCGGCACGATATAGCGCACCGGCCGGTCGTCCAGTTCGATGGCGCCACCGCGCAAAAAATCGCGCTTGTAGATGCCGGAGACGATCTTGAAGGTCTCGGTGCGGCCGGAGCCGATCAGCCCGAACACGCCGGTGATCTGTCCCTCGAAGATCGAGAAGGAGGTGTTGCGCACGACATTGCTCATCGAAATGTCCTGCACCGACAGCACCTTCTTGCCGGCCTTGCGCAGCCTGGCCTCGTCGCGCTGGCGGTAGATCTGTCCCGACAAAGTGCGCCCGACCATGGCGGCGACGATCTTGTCGCGGTCGAAGGCCGAATTGTCGTCGGTGATCACCAGTTCGCCATCGCGCAGGATTGTGATGCGGTCGGCGATCATCAGCGCCTCTTCCAATGCATGGCTGATGAAGATGATCGAGACGCCGTTCGCCTTCAGCCGCCGGATCAGCGCGAAAAAGTGCCGCTTCTCCTCCGGCGTCAGCGTCGCCGTCGGCTCGTCGAAGATGATGATCTCGGCATTGTGGTGAACGGCGCGCGCGATTTCGACCATCTGACGCTTGGCCGCGCCCAGCGTCGCCACCACGGCGTTCGGGTCGACCGGAAAGTTCAGCGATTGCAAAAACTGCTGCGCCGAAATGTAGGTGCCGCGCAGCCGGTTGAGGAATTTTTCGGTGCCGAGATAGAGGTTTTGCGCCACTGTCATCGACGGCACCAGGCTGGTCTCCTGGAACACCATGGCGATGCCGGCCTCGAGCGCCGCATGCGGCGAGGCGTAGGCGATCTCGCGGCCTTTGTGGAACATCTTGCCGGAAGTGGCGTCGACGACGCCGGCAATGATCTTGGTCAGCGTCGATTTTCCGGCGCCATTCTCGCCGAGCAGCGCGTGGATTTCGCCCTTGCGCAGTTCGAAGCTGACTTGTCTGACCGCGGGCACGCCGCGATAGTTTTTGGTGACGTTTTCCAGGCGCACGATCGGTTCCATCAGAGACCTCCTGCGTCGATGGCCAGCACGCAATCGCCGCCCCTGGAGGCGATGAACAGGCGGCCGTCCGTTTCCGCCACGCTGCAGATGCCGTGGCGCGTGCCGTTGGCGCGGCTGTGCAGGCTGAATTGCGGCTGCATGGTCCGGTCGAGCTTCACCACCAGCCCGTAGGAGCGGCTCGGCGACCAGGGCTTGTGGATGCCCATGGTGCGGATGCCGCCACATTGCAGCGGTTCGAGGAAGCTGCGATTGGAGGCCAAAGCCGGCGCGATCCAGTAGGCCGGCGCCACCTGGTCTAGCATGTCGCGCCGATAGTGGGTTTCCTGGAGAACGAATTCGATCAGCCGGTTGCGTGGCGCGAACAGAGCCAGCCACGCGCCGCCATCGCCGGCCGGCGCAAGGCGCGCGGGATAGCCGGGCAGATGCGTCAGCACCGTCGAGCGGCTACCGGTTGCACCATCGAAGCGAACGAGCTGGTGACGCCAGCTTTCGCTGACCAGCACATCCCGCCCCGTGGGATAGAGCCCATAGGGAAAGGCGATCTCGCCGGCCACTTTGCGGAACCCGCCGCCGGCTGCGTCCCGCCTCCAAAGCGATCCGGACGCGCCCTTCTTCATCAGGTCGGCGGCCCATAGCGACGGCGCATGCTCAGCCGAGCCATTGGCCAGCCACAACGTGTCGTCCTCGGCATAGGCAAGCGCGGTGATGCAGCTGACGCCAGACGGCAGCGAAACCTCCTTGCCGGCGACCAGCAGCTTGCCGCTCTCAAGTCCGACCGTCAGTTCTCCCGACAGCGATAGAGCCAGCGCAGTGATGGGGGAAGGAAAGGTCTCGACAACCTTCGGCTCCACTCCTGCGGCAAGCGAATATACCGCATTGCCGCTGGAAACGAGCAGCCGGCCATCGGCAACCAGAAGATTGTCGGGCTCCGTCAAATCGGCGAACACTGGCGCCTCGTCCAGCCGCGTGTTGGGCCGGAAGGCGCCGTCGAGCGGCGGGATGGTGACGGCCTTGCCGCGAAACATGTCCAAGATGGGATCCAGGATCATGGCTGCGTTCCCCAATAAGAAGCGGAGCTGGTCCAGGTCGGGTCCGCGCCCGCAATCTTGTAGCGGCCGATGCGGTTGTTGAGGATGCCGCCGACGAACAGGAAACCCTTGTGCTCGCGCATCGAGGTGACCATCGGATGCGCGCCGCCGGTGAGGTCGCCCATCGCCTCGACAATGCCGCCCTTGTCGTTGAATTTCACCACGCCGCCGGTGTTGATGTTGGGGAACAGCCACTCGTCCTGCGGCAGCCGGCGCGTCATGCGCTTGCGCATATCGGGATGGCGCAGCGACAGGTCGAAGCTCGGCGTGCGCATGCCGAGCCACGCCATCCAGTAATTGCCGTCGGAGGCGCGGTTGATGTTGTCGGGATAGCCCGGCATGTCGCGGATGACGCATTCGGCGGCGCCCGCCTTTGGCCCTTCCAGCCAGTAGCGGTGGACGCGGCAGGCCCAGCTCTCAGCGAAGAACAGCGACTTACCGTCATGCGCCATGCACACGCCATTGGTGTAGCGGTAGCCGTCGAGCAGTGTCTTCGTCGAACCGTCCTTCGGGTCATAGACCAGCAGCCGGCCGGTGGCGCGGTTCTCGATCGAGTCCAGCGCCCAATCGTGCGCGTCATAGCGCTTGGTGGAGTCAGTGAAATAGATGCGCCCGTCCGGCGCGATGTCGCAATCATTGGGGTCGCGCAGCCGCGCATCGTCGACGATCGAGGTCCAGGAGCGCGACGTCTCGGCCGACAGGCGCTTCACTTCCCGATCCGGCGAGACGGAATAGAGCCCCATGGCGCCGACGCAGCTGATCAGATTGCCCGATTTGTCGAAGGCCAGGCCCAGCGGAAAGCCGCCGATGTGGGCAAACACCTCCGATTTCACATAGTCCGGCGCGAAGAAGCGGACGATCTCGCCATGGCGCGTGCCGCAATAGAGATGATCGTCGCGGTCGAGGATGACGTCTTCCGGCCCTTCCAACTCGCCGAGCCCGATATGGTCGGCCGCCGACAGCCGGTTGTCGAGCGCGTAGGGCGTGCCTGAGCCCGGCACCGCAGACTGTGTCTCGCCCATCTTGAGATAGACCGGCGCGACATAGACTTCGTTGAGCACCTTATGGCGGTTCTTCAGCCAGCGGATGTCGATCGTCACCGCCACCGCCAGCATGATGCCCAGCACCATCTGGTTGGTGCCGGTGCCATAGCCCAGCCGGATCAGCCCGTTGGTCATGGTCAGCACGATGATGGCGCCCATCAGCCCCTTGATGACCGAGCCGCGGCCACCACCCAGGCTGACGCCGCCGACCACCGCCGCCGTCAGCGCCATGATCTCGAGGTTGAGGCCGGTGCCCGGCCCTGCCCCACTCAGGCGGCAAGCGATCAGGAAGCCGCCGATCGAGGCGCAGAAGCCGGAAAAGACATAGGTCATGAACACGGTGCGGCGCACGCGAATGCCGGCATTGTGCGCCGAGCGCCTGGAGCCGCCGACCGCCAGCACATGCCAGCCCGGCCGTGAGCGCGTCAGCGCGATATGGGTGACGATGGCAAGAATGATCGCCAGCCACACCGAGACCGAAAGCCCCCAGAAGGTGCTGTCGCCGATGAAGTCGAGCACATCCGATGTCGCCTGGGAAAGCTGCACGTCTGCGGCATAGGTGGTGACGAGAATATCGAACAACGCCCGGCCGAAGATGAACGTCACCAGGGTGGTGAGGAAAGCGCGCAGCCTTAGGTAGCCGACGAGGTAGCCGTTGACGGCGCCGAAGATCAGGCCGGTGGCGAGCGATGCCGCCAGCGCCAGCCAGATAGACTGTTCGAGAATGAAGAAGACATAGACGGCGGAGAAACAGGACAGCGCGAAGATCGACCCGACGGACAGGTCGATGCCGCCGCCCAGCATCACCACCGTCATGCCGGTGACCACCATCGAGAACTCGCCGAGTTGGCGGGTCGATTCCTGCAGCGAGGTCAGCTTGAAGAAGCCGGGAATGATCGAGCCGAACACGCTGAGCGTCGCCACCAGCGCCAGGAACGGAATGGCGTTGTCGGTCCAGCGTTTTGTCAGGATCTCGCCGACCAGATGGTCGGGCACGAGATTGTAGCGCCAGGACTGGAGGCGTTCGCGAAAGGACATCGGCGGCTGCTATTCCATGAGGGAACGAGGTGACCGGATTGTCCAGTCACCTCGTTTATTTCAGTCGAAAAGCGCGGCTTACTTCGCCGCCGCTTCGGCCTGCAGCGCCTTCAGGTCCCAGCAGCTGTCGGGCTTGAGGTCGGCTTTGGTCGTAGCCTTCTCCAGTGTGTAGATGTAGGTGTGCGACGTGCCGGCCGGCTGGCCGCTCTGCAGCAGGAACTTGATGATAGCGTTCATGTCGCCGGACTGGCGAGCCAGATCGGTCATCACCACGGCGCCGTAAGTTCCGTCCTGCAATTTGTCGCAATCGGCCGCCTTCTCGCCGCCGCCGGTGGTGACCAAAAAGACCTTGCCGTCGAGCTTGGCGTCGCGGATGGCGGCGGATGCGCCGGTAGCGTCACCATCCCAGAAGTCGATGATCGAGCAGATGTCGGGGTTCTGCTGCAGCATTGTCGTCGTCACGTTGCGCGACGTCGTCGGATCCCAGTTGGAGTCGGGCTTGGCCACGACTTTGAAGTCGGGGTGCTTCTCCAGCACCTTCATGATGCCGGCATACTGGTAGAGACTGGACGAGTTGGCCTGATCACCCTGCACAAGGCCGATCTTCTTCGACGAATTCTCGCCGCAGCCCTTGATCGCCGCTTCGGCCTCGAGTTGGCCGAGCCGGTCCCAGTCACTGCCGACAAAGGCGTCGGCCGGGAAGTTGGCGGGATTGTCGACCAGTATGACGTAGGTTCCGGCAGCCTGCGCCTTCTTCATCAGCTTGGAATAGGAGTTGAGATCCGGCGCATGGATGATCAGCACGTCCGGCCTTGTGTCGGACGAGATCGCGTCGGTGATCGCCTGTGCGCCGGCATCGACGACCCAGTTCGGATCGCGTGTTTCGAAGGTGCCGCCCCAGGCCTCGACTTCCGTCTTCAGATAGTGCGACCAGCCTTGCGCAAGGTCGAAGCCCATCGCCAGCGGCACCAGCATGACGCGCTTGCCCTTGAGCGCCTGCGCGTATGCGGCCGGGCCCGGATCGTCGGCGGCGAAGGTCGGCGCGACGAAGGCGGTAGCGGCCAGCGCCGTGGCGGCGGCCATCAGTGTTCTGATCAGTTTCATGTCACATCCTCTGTTTTTCACTTATTGCCGGCCGGTCGGCATGACCCGGTCGGGTACCCCTTAGATGTCGCCCTGCTGCGCAGTCTGTTCGTCGCGCGGATTGATGATGCCGTCGACGATGATGGCTCCGAGCAGGATCGCCGCCTTGATCAGGTTTTGATAGAGCAGCGGAATGTCGATGATGGTCATCGCGTTCGACAGGATGCCGATCAGTGCAGCGCCCACCAGCACATTGCGCACCCCGCCCCGCCCGCCGGAAAGGCCGATGCCGCCGATCACCGCCACCAGCACGATGTCATAGAGCAGCGTCGAGTTGACGACGCGGGTGTTGATCGAATGCAGGCTTGCCGCCGTGAGCAGGCCGGCGATCAGCGCGACAAAGGCCGAAACCACATAACGCAGCACCAGCATTGGCCGCACCGGAATGCCGATGTTGCGCGCGGCGACCGGATTGTCGCCGGCGAAATAGATGTAGCGGCCCCATTTGGTGTAGCGCAGGAACAGGAAGAACAGGAAGGCGAGCCCGGCGAAGACGAACACTTCGATCGGAATGTCGAGGAAACGCAGGCCGCCGAGCAGCTCCACCCAATGGCCCTGAGGCACCGGCACCGCATCCTGCGTGATCAGTTGCGAGCGGACATAGCCGAAGACGAAGGAGCCGGTCGCCAGCGTCACGAAGATCGCCGGCACGTCGGCATAAGCGACGAGAAAACCATTGAGCAGGCCGATGGCGAGCACGCCTGCCAGCACGTAGGCGAAGGCGAGCCCATCAGGCGTTCCGGCGTTGAGCAGTTGCAGATACCAGGCGACCGACATCGCCATGATCGCCACCGCCGACAGGTCGATGCCCCTGCCGATTATGACGACCGCCATGCCGAGCGCCAAAATGCCCAGCACCGACACCGAGCGGACGATGGCAACGAGATTGTTGGGAGCGATGAAACCAGGCAGCCCAATGGCAGCGGCGACGAACAGCACCACGGCGATGGCAAAGACAATGCCTTCCTGATTCAGGCTCCTGACATTTGGCCAGCCAATCGTGTTCATGTCTGCATTCGCCCCGATGGCAGCTCTGCCACCCCTTCCGAAGAAAGCTAATCGGCTCGGCGCCGCTTCGTCAAATGAATCCGCGCTCAGAACGCCCGTTGGCAGTGATAATCTTCCAGTGGACGCACCGATTGCTAGAACTGGCGCAATCCTAGGAAAAGGCTGTGCTTTTGGCATTTGGTTGCGCCATTGCGCGTATGCGCGAAGGTGCCGTTCTGAGGCGAAAGCACAAGGCGGAATTAATTGCCGCCTGAGCGGCGAAAATTGCGAATTCAGGTCCTGGACGTGTGGCCTGAAACTTCGGCGCCTGCACCGGGCGGCAGCACGAGGAACCGCAACGCCGCCACCAGCCCGATGGCGCCGATGATCAGGAAGGCGATGCGAAAATCGACGAGGTCGAGCGCCGGCCGGTCCCTGACGATCTGCGACAGGTTGAGAATGGCAGCCGCCACCGCCACGCCGAACAGCATCGATATCTGCTGCAGCATGGACGACAAAGTCGCCGCCGAGCTGCGCTGCGCGGCATCGATGTCGGCGAAGGCCAGAGTATTCAGCGCCGTGAACTGCATCGAGCGCGTCAAGCCGGCGATCAGCATCAGCATCACTACCAGCGCCTGCGGCGTTTCGGGCGAGATCGCCGCGCAGGCCATGATCGAGGCCGAGGCGATCAGGCCGTTGACGACCATGACCGTGCGAAAACCAAAGCGTCGCAGCGTCGGCGTCGTCACCGTCTTCATGCCGAGATTGCCGAGGAAGTAGGCCAGGATCATCAAGCCGGCATCGACCGGCGAAAGGCCAAAGCCGACCTGAAACAGCAGCGGCAAAAGGAACGGCGTGGCGTTGATCGCCACGCGAAAAATGGTGCCGGCGGCAAGCGTCGAGATGGCGAAGGTCTGCACCCTGAACGCGCTGAGATCGAGCAGCGGATGCGGCGCGCGCCGGAGATGCCGCACCGCCAGCCAGCCGATGACGATGCCGGCGGCAACCAGCAGCACGGCGGGCAAGGCGCCGTCTTCCGGATGTGCGATGCGCTCAAGGCCGTAGAGCAGCAGCGCGAGCCCCAGCGACGTGAGGAAAAACCCCGGCCAATCCAGCGGCTTGGAATCGGCCGCGCGGTCGCCCGGAATGAAGCGCGCGACCAGCGCCAGCCCGACGAGCCCAAGCGGGATGTTGATGAAGAAATTCCAGTGCCAGGAGAGATAGGTTGTGATGAAGCCGCCAAGCACCGGCCCGACCACGGGCGCAAACAACGCCGGCCAGGTGATCAGCGCCGTGGCGTTGAGCAGCTCCGATTTCGACGCATTGCGCAGCACCAGAATTCGCCCGACCGGCGTCATCAGCGCGCTGCCAAGGCCTTGCACGACACGGGCGGCGACAAACTGGGTCAGATTTTGCGAGAAGCCGCAAGCGAGCGAGGCCAGCGTGAACAGCACAATCGCCAGCAGGAAGATGTTGCGCGCGCCGAAGCGGTCGGCAAGCCAGCCCGACAGCGGCACGAACACCGCCATGGTCAGCATGTAGGCGGTGATGCCGATGCTCATCGCCACCGCCGTCACGCCGAAGGATTGTCCCATCTGCGGCAGCGAGGTCGAGATGATCGTCGAATCCAGCAGCTGCATGAAAAAGGCGATGGCAACGATCAACGCCACGCGCCGCGCATTGCTGGCGGTTGCGGCGGAGGCCTCGGTGTCGGGAACGGCAGTCATGGCGAACCGCGTTGAACAGCATATGGCTGGCCCCGTCCAGAGCTTATCCAACAAACTTCCGTGTCGGCTCGCAGCCTGTTATGGATGGGCGGGCGGCCAAGGACATTGCATGAAGCCTATCTATATCGACTACCTCAATGGCCTCGATATCGAAGCCCTGGAGATGACCGACGGCGAAATCATTGCCGCTGTCGAAGCCGGGCTTATCGCGCAAGGCAATGGCCAGACGGTGATCGAGCCGCGCGTCCATCTTGAACCCGACCCTTCCTTCCATGGCCATTTCAACGTTCTGCGCGGCTACGTTGCGCCGCTCGATACGGCGGGCGTGAAAATCGTCGGCGACTATGTCGACAATTATCTGCACGGGCTCCCTTCAGAATTTGGCATTCTAAACCTGTTCGATCCGCGCACCGGCACGCCGCGCGCCATTCTCGACGCCACCGTCATCACCGATATGCGCACCGGCGCCGTCACCGCTATCGGCGCCAAACATCTGGCGCGCAAGAACTCCAAGGTGCTGGCCCATATCGGCGCGCGCGGCACCGCCTACTGGAATGTGCGCCTGCTCGACCATCTCTTCGACTTCGACGAGATCCGCGTCCATTCGCGCCGCCCGGAAAGCCGCGACGGCTTCGCTGCCAAACTCTCGGCCGATCTCGGCAAGAAAGTTACCGCGGTTGCCGACTGGGAAAGCTGCATCAAGGGCGCCGACATCGTCGTCGAAGCCTCACGGCTGCCGGAGCCGCAGCCGCTGCTCAAGACCGAATGGATCAAGCCTGGTGCACTGGTCGTGCCCTACGGCACGATGAGCGCGGTGGAGCTGTCGCTGACCGACATCATGCAGAAAATGGTCGTCGACAATTGGGGCCAGTGCAAGGGCGGCAAGTTCGGCTCGCTGCGCGCCCATGTCGAAACCGGAAGGCTGAGCGAAACCACGCTGCACGCCGAGCTTGGCCAGATCGCCGCCGGCCTCAAGCCGGGCCGGCAAAGCGACGACGAGACGATCCTGTTCTGGCATCGAGGCCTGTCGCTGTCCGACATTGCGCTCGGCCAGGCGATGCTGGCCAAGGCAGGAGATAGAGGCATCGGCCAGAGGCTGCGCTTCGCATGAGCGCGCTCGTCCTCACCGGCGCCGGCGTCAGCGTCGAGGACGTTGCGCAGGTCGCCCGCGGCGGCCGCAAGGTCGAGGTTGAACCGACAGTCATCGAGAGGCTCGACAAAGCGCGAAAAGTGCTCGACCAGGTCGCCGCGTCCGGCCAGCAGATTTACGGCCTCAACACCGGGCTCGGCGCCAATCTCGGCACGTCGGTCGAGGGCGATGCCCGCGCCTTCCAGCGCCAGTTGCTGGAAGGGCGAAGCGGCGCCGTCGGCGAGCCGCTGCCGCAACAAGCGGTGCGGGCGACCATGTTTGCCCGTGCGGCGATGTTCTCTGTTGGCGGTTCCGGCATTTCGCCGGCGGCTTTCACCGCCCTTGTCGATGCGCTCAATGCCGGCGTGCATCCGGTAATGCCGCAGCTGGGCTCGATCGGCGCCGGCGATCTCGTGCTGATGACGGCGCTCGCCCGTCTGCTGACCGGCGACGGCGAAGCCGACTATCAGGGTCGGCGCATGCCGGCGGCCAAGGCGTTGATGATGGCGCGGTTGGCTCCGATCAGCCTGGCGCCGAAAGACGGCCTGTCGCTGATCAACGCCTCGGCGGTTTCAACCGGCAGCGGTGCGCTGGCGCTGGCCGACGCGCTGGCTGCCTTTGTGCAACAGCAGCAGGCGGGAGCGCTGACCATGGAAGGGTTTGGCGCCAACCGCACCATCCTCGATCGGCGCCTGCATCTGGCGCGGCCGGCAGCCTGCCAGCAACTCGCGGCCAAGGGCCTGCGCGACCTGCTTGCCCGTGACGAGGAGCCGACGCCGACCACCTTGCAGGACCCGTTGTCGATCCGCTGCATGCCGTCGATCCATGGCGCGCTGATCCAGGCGATCGACCAGGCGCGGCTGGCGCTGGAGATCGAGCTCAACGCCGCCGCCGACAATCCGCTGGTGCTGGGTGAGGACGGGCTGGTGCTGTCGACCGGCAATTTCCACACCGCATCGCTGGCGCTGGCCTTCGAGACGCTCGGCCTGGCGATCGCGCAATGTGCCGCGGCAAGCGTTGCCCGCTTGATCCAGCTGACCGGCTCCGGCTGCAACGGCCTGCCGAAATATTTGTCGCCGGTCGGCGGCGCCTCGGCCGGTTTCGTGCCGCTGCAAAAGACCGCAACGGCAATCCTGGCCGGCATCCGCCACAAGGCCAATCCGGTGATGCTGGATTTCCTTCCCGTGTCCGAAGGCGTCGAGGACCATGCGACGCAGACCCCTCTGGCGGTGTCGAAATGCGCCGAAATGATCGCGCTATGGCGCCGGCTGATCGCCTTCGAACTGATGGCCGCCGCACAGGCCGTCGATCTGCGCGATAGCCTCAAGCTGGCGCCCGGCACCGCAGCGATCCATGCTGCGGTGCGCGCGCATGTAGCGATGCTGAGGGAAGACCGGCCGCTGGGAACAGACGCCGAGGTACTCCATGCCATGCTCGCCGACGGAACATGGCAAGGTGCAGCGATGATCGGCAAAGAGGCCGAGTAGTCAGCCCTTTGCGTCCACCCGTTTCATGAACAGGCTGAGCTCGGCCGGATCCATGCGCACGACATGCCTGTCTTCCGGATAGGCGCCGCTATCGACGTCGGCGACATATTCGGAAAACGCCGCGACGCGTTCCGCCTGCAGACGATCGTACTCGGCGGCGAAGTTGCGGTAGACCTTGGAATGGCGCGGCATGTGGCCCCGGTTCTGGCCAAGAATATCGTCGGCGAACAGATACTGCGCGTCGCAGCCGGTGCCGGCACCCATCGACAGCATGATCAGCGAGGTCCGTTCTGAGATCGCCTTCGCCACCTCGACCGGTACCACTTCGATCTCGGCGCCAAGCGCTCCAACGGCCTCATACTGCTTGACCGCCTCAAAAATCTGCATGGCGGTGTCGGCGGTCTTGCCGACGGCCTTGAAGCCGCCGGTCCAGGTGGCGCGGGACGGAATGAGGCCGACATGGCCGATCACGGGGATCGCGTCGTCGGCGAGCCGCTTCACGGTGGCGAAACCGGCGCTGCAATAAACGGCGTCGGCTCCGGCCTTGTAGAGCCGGAACGCCCAGCGCAGGAAATCGTCCGCCGTGCCTATTTCATAGAAGTTCTCGCCCGGCATGGTGAACAGGCTAGGCGCCGCATCGCGATACTCAGGGTTGAGCACCAGTTCCGGCGGCACCGAGACGATGTCGACCCCTGCCCGCTCGGCGGCCTCGGCCTCGTCCATGGTCAGGACGCGCAGCATGGTCAGCTGGCGCTTGCCCTTCATGGCGCGCAGATCGGCGACGGTCGGTCTCTTTCGGCTCATCGGGATGTCCCTGTTTGCTGGTTGCTTTTCCCGGTCACCTTACCGGCCCCGTAACAGGCCGGATAGAAGGCGGGTGGTTTATTCGCTACTCGGCCGCCGCCGACATATCGAGCTCGTGAAATTCACCGCGATAGGGCCGCGCCGTCGGCGGCAATTCGCGCTTGAGGAATAATCCTCGTACCGCAGCTGCTTCAGCAGCACCGGCCAGACCTCGCGATAGGCATGCCACATGGACGGGTTCGCCGCCGGCAGGTCGTGCTTGATCAGCTCGTGCAGCCTCGGCAGCGCATGGTAGGGCACCATCGGAACATGTGATGCTCGACGTGGTAATTCATGTTCCATGAAGCGGCTGACCGGGTTCATGTAGACGGTGCGCGTGTTCAGCCGGTGGTCGACGACATTGTCGGCCAGGCCGATATGCTGCAGCAACCCTGTCAGCACCATGTGCCAGCTGCCATAGAGACGCGGCAGGCCGATCAGCACCAGCGGCAGCCATGACCCCAGCGCGATCGCGAGAGCGGTCGTCGCAACGTACACGGCGATATGCCAGCGCGCGGCAGTGATCGTCTTCGCCTGCTCTGTCTCAGGAATGTAGCTCTTTTCGTCGTCCGACAGCTTGCCCAACGCCTGGCGCGCCAGGATCGGCAGCGAATAACGGAAATCGAGAATGCCGGTGAAGGCAAGCGCCGCCTTGACCAGATTTGGCGGCCGCATTACCGCGATCTCGGCGTCACGGCCGACGATGATCGTGTCGGTGTGATGCCGCGCATGACTCCAGCGCCATTGCACCGGATTGCGCACCACCATGAAGCTGGCGATTTCGTAGATCACATCGTTCATCCAGCGTGTGCGGAAGGCGGTGCCATGGCCGCATTCGTGCCAGCGCGAGTCGCTCGACGATCCATAGAGCACGCCATAGACGAGCAGGAACGGCACCACCCACCACGTGCCCCAGAACCACACGATGCCGGCGGCCGAGCCCAGGATGGCTGCGATCCAGATCACTGTATCGCGGATCGCCGGCCCGTCGGAGCGCTGCATCATTTCCTTCATTGCCTTGCGCGGCACGTCGGTGTGATACCACTCGGCCGAGGCCAGCCCGGTCTCGATCGCCCGGCGGGTGCTTTCGCCGACCAGGCCGTAATCGCGCTTTGTCTTGGCCGCCGTCGCCATCACCGTCTCGCCTACCTCAAAGCCCGTTTGCGCGGAACTTCCCGTCGAGAAATGTTTTCGCCCGCGGCACGTCGTCCTCGGTCAGATGCTCGATGATGACGGGGATGTTCGGGTGCTTCTCACTGAGCCGCTGCAGATAGAGATCGTAATTCAGCGATCCCAGCCCGGGCGCCGGCAGCTCGATCTCGCCGACGCCGCGGAAGGTCAGCCCCTCATGCGCATCCGCATCGCCGATATCGGCATGCTTTTCCGTCTTGTCGCTGCCGGAGCGTTTCACATCCTTGGCATGCGCGATCCTGATCTTGTCGGCCAGCGTGTCGAACACCTGGTTCAGCACCTGGTCCATGCGGTCGATATTGTGCGCCTCGAAATAGTTGGTCGGATCCATCAGCAGGCCGAGGCCTGGATGGTCGACCTGCGCGAACATCTTGACCGTCTCCTCGACCGAGCCGACGACATTGTTGACATAGGTTTCGAGCAGGAACACCGCCCCATGGTCATAGGCTGTCTGGGCAAGGTCCGAGATCACCTTGCGGCATTCCTCGAACCCTTCCTCGGTCTTGTTTTTGGGATGATGCACCCAGTCGGATTCGGTGTTGTAGGTGCCGGTCTCGGAGATCACGTAGGGCGAGCCGAAGTCGCGCGCATTGCGGATGATCTCCTTGAGATAACCGACGCGCTTCTCGCGCTCGACTTTATCGGGGTGGATGATGTTGGTGTAGCCGGAGATGCAGCAGACCGGCAGATTGTGGTCGCGAAACGTGTCGCGCACTGTCCTCGCCTTGTCCCCGGTGATCTGCCCCGCCGTGAGATCGACATCCCTGAAATGCATGTCGAGCTGCACCGTGTTGAAGCCGAGTGCACGGATGCGGCGGGCGGCCTCCGCGAGTTCGTAGGGGAAATAGCCGGTGAATATACCTGCCTGCATCATGATGTGAACTCCTCCCGGTAAGCGATTCAGCCGCCACACTATTCGGCGGGCATGTTCAGTCGATCGATATCTCGGACAGTTTGACGGTGCGGCCTTGCGCCATCGAGCGATAGCCGGCCTCGACCAGCGCCATCGTCTTGACGTTGTCGGCCACCGATAATGCCGGCGGCGCGCCTGTCTTTACCGCATGCTGCAATTGCTCCATCACGCCGATGAAGGCATGCGGGAACCACATCGTGTCCCAGCTCGGGCTGACCCATTCGCCGC
>NZ_JAMYRV010000022.1:0-98816 GCF_040321555.1 Mesorhizobium sp. M0317
CGGCGATGCGGGGGGTTATCTTCAACAAAAACAACGCGCCCCCCCCGCCCCCGCCCCCCCCGCGCCCCCCCGGGGGGGGGGGCGCCGCCGCACTCTTCCTTCTTGCATTCGAACAGGACTTCGCCGCCGGCGGCCGCGATCACATCCTGGTAGTTGCGCAGCACTTCGAGCGGGGAGCGCTCGGCCGGCAGCACATAGGCGATGCGGGTCAGCGCGCCTTCGACCTCGGCCTTCTTGTCCGGCGCGAACACACGGTTGTTCATCGTGTCACGGGCATCCGGATCGGCGCTCGGCTTCAGCGGCGACAGCGGCACTGTAAAATCGGTATAGGCGAATTTTTCGTAGGAGACGATGAACGACCCCTCGTAGCGCTTGGCCAGATGATTGTCGGCACCGCCCTCGATGTCGGCGGTCGGCACCGTCGCATCGGCGCCCGCCAGTTGCACGGCCGCCAGGAGCAGCAGCCCCGCCCAGAAAAGCTTCAGAAATATCGCATTGATCGCACGCATGGTCGGCTCCCCCAAAGAGCAATTCCAGGAAAAGTGTGAGCGGTTTTCCCACAGGAATTGCGTAGCTAGATTAGAATAGCCAACCCTGGCAGAACGTGGAAATTGCGTCGATGAAGCGCTTCACACCCGCCGTTCGAGCAGGATCGTCAGCCCGTCGTGATAGGTGGTTTCCAGGACCTTGGTGTAGCCGCACTTTGCCGCAACGTTCAACGAGCCGGTGTTTTCCGGATCGATGATGCAGACGGTTCTCGCGCCGGCAAAGGTTTCGTCGCCCCAGGCCAGGGCCCTTCTGACGACTTCGCTGGCAAGACCCTTGCCATGCGCTTGCGGCGCCAGCGCCCAGCCGGCTTCCGGAATGCCCTCGAGCGACGGCTCGATGTCGCGCTTCAGGTCGTGGAATCCGGCTTCGCCGATGAAGCGACCGCTGGCCTTGTCCTCGACCGCCCAGAAGCCGTAGCCGAGCAGCGACCACAGGCCGGCATGCCGCAGGAACCGCATCCAGCTTTCCTCCCGCGTCCGCGGCTTGCCGCCTATGAAACGGGTGGTGACGGGGTCGGCCCACATGACGGCATAGTCGTCGAAATCTTCGATCCGGTGCGCCCGCATGATGGTCCGTTCCGTTTCGAGAACCGGGACGCCGGCTGTTTTTGGACTGCCCATGAAACTCTGCCTCCGTTGACGGTCAGCGCTTAGCAAACCAGCGCGCCCGGACAAGGGCCAAGCCGGATCATCATTCAGCCAGGGAAGCTTCCGAACGGCCTGGCGCGACCAGACGGTCGAAGCGAACAGCGTCGGCTTACTTTCAGCCGTGCCAGACCATCTTCATGTAGAGCCCACCGCGCCGCAATTCGTCCAGCATCTGGTCGAGCCGCTTCTGCCTGGTGTCGCTGCGTTTGGCGCGGGCGACCCAGCCGAGATAATCGTTCTTCTGGTAGTCCGGCCGCGCCTCGTAGGCCGCTGTCAGTCCTTTTTCGGTCAGGGCGATGCGGATGTCGTCCGGCATCGGGTTCAGGGCGCGCTTCAGTCCGGTCATTTCAGAAAACCCCAGCTGTCAGGATGGCGACGCCGATGGTCCAACCCAGGTCCGCCTCTGGGAATTCTGCCGAACGATGCTACCTTTCGCAACCGGTCCGGCAAGGGCCGGTCTCGATACCGCCAATGGGAGGAGAACGCCATGGACACCACCGATCTCGTGCTTGCCATTTTCCATCATCTGCTGGTGTTGTCGCTGGCCGGCATCATCGGCGCCGAATTTGTCCTAATCCGCGGCGACCTCTCCGCCGCCACGCTCAAGCGGCTTGCCGGCATCGACCGCCATTATGGCATCATCGCCATGCTGATCATCATCATCGGCATCTGCCGCGTCATCTACGGCCTGAAGGGCTGGGAATTCTACGTCTACAACTGGGTGTTCTGGGCCAAGATGGCGGCATTCGGCATCGTTGGCCTGCTGTCGATCATCCCGACCATCCGCTTCATCTCCTGGAAGCGGCAAGCCAGTGCAAATCCCGGCTTTCAGGTGCCGGTGGCGGAACTCGCCTCGGTGAAGACCTATGTGCGCGCCGAAGCCTTCATCTTCCTGCTGATCCCGATCTTCGCGGCGGCGATGGCGCGCGGCTACGGTTATTGAAGCAACGCCAACACCAAACCCATCTCCGCCGGGCATACTCCGCACTGATCGCCATGGTTGCGCACGGCTGTATTTTGCAGTTTGCGTCAGGCGACAATCTGTTAGCTTGCCTTTGTTGCACCGTCGCTGCCTGACCTGCACAGCGATCGGAGATTGATATCCTGGGAGGAGAATTACGATGAGGAAAATTGTAGCCGCCCTGGCCGCCGCCGCGGCCGTCTCGCTTTATTCGTTCGCCGCCAGCGCACAGACCTATCCCGAGCGCACCATCACCGTCGTCGTGCCGTTTGCGGCCGGCGGTCCGACCGACACGGTTACGCGGCTCGTCGCCGAAGCCATGTCGAAGGATCTTGGCCAGCAGATCATCGTCGAAAATGTCGGCGGCGCCGGCGGCACGCTGGGCGCCGGCCGCGTCGCCAACGCCGACCCGGATGGCTACACGCTGCTCCTCCATCACATCGGCATGGCGACCAGCGCGACCCTCTACAGAAAACTCGCCTATGACACGCTGAACGCCTTCGAGTATGTCGGCCTCGTCACCGAGGTGCCGATGGCGATCGTCGCCCGCAAGGACCTGGAGCCGGCCGACCTGAAAGGGCTGGTCGAATACGCCAAGACCAACAAGGACACCATCACTGTAGCCAATGCCGGCATCGGCGCTGCCTCGCATCTGTGCGGCATGCTATTCATGAGCGCCATCGGCACGCCGCTGGTCACCGTACCCTACAAGGGCACCGGCCCGGCCATGACCGACCTTCTCGGCGGCCAGGTCGACATTATGTGCGACCAGACCACCAACACCACCAAGCAGATCCAGGGCGGCACGATCAAGGCCTATGCCGTCACCACGCCGGAACGCCTCGACGTGCTGAAGGACGTGCCGACGACCATCGAAGCCGGCCTGCCCGCGGTGCAGGTCAGCATCTGGCACGGCCTCTATGCGCCGAAGGGCACGCCGGCCGAGATCACCGGCCGACTGTCGAAATCGCTCCAGGTCGCGCTGAAGGACCCCAACGTCATCGCCCGCTTTGCCGAACTGGGCACCAAGCCGTCGTCCGAGTCCGACGCGACGCCGGCAGCGCTGAAGGCCAAGCTGGAAGGCGAGATCACGCGTTGGAAGCCGATCATCGAAGCCGCCGGCCAATACGCCGACTGAGGCTTGAACGGGGCGCTGCCGGCGCCCCGTTTTCGCTTCGACGTCCGTTTCACATTTGCAACGGCAGCCGTCGCAAGGGTCAGGGAGGACCGCCATGAAACCTTTCGCCATCGACAGGACAAACGGCCTGTGCGCCGCGCTGTTCATCTTTTTCGGCGCCTTTTTCGCGATACAATCGCTCGGCCTCGAAATCGGCACCGCCTTCCGCATGGGACCGGGCTATTTCCCGCTGGTGCTGGCGATCGTGCTGATCGTGCTTGGCGCCATCATCCTCGTCCAGGCGGTGCGCGTCGAGGGCGAGCCGATCGGCCCCATTGCGTGGCGCGGCATGCTGTTCATCCTGCCGGCGCCGATCTTTTTCGGCATGACCGTGCGCGGCCTCGGCTTCGTCCCGTCGATCTTCCTGACGGCGCTGATCGCCTCTTTTGCCAGCGCCCGCATGAAGCCGCTGACGGCACTTCTGCTGTCGGCCGGCCTGACGCTGTTTTCGGTGCTGGTCTTCAGCTACGCGCTCGGGCTGCCATTCCAGCGCTTCGGCCCCTGGTTGCCCCAATGGCTGGCATTGTGAGGCGCTGAGATGGACCTCCTCAGGAACCTCGAACTCGGCTTTTCGACGGCCACCACGCCGGCCAATCTGGGTTTTTGCCTCATCGGCGTTCTGCTCGGCACGCTGATCGGCGTCCTGCCCGGCATCGGCGCCACCGCAACCATCGCCATGCTGCTGCCGATCACCTTCCAGATCGGCGACCCGGTCTCGTCCCTCATCATGCTGGCCGGCATCTACTACGGCGCCCAGTATGGCGGTTCGACCACCGCCATTCTCATCAACATGCCCGGCGAATCCTCCTCGGCCGTGACCGCCATCGACGGCTACCAGATGGCCAGGAACGGTCGCGCCGGGGCGGCTCTGGCGATCGCCGCGATCGGCTCGTTCTTCGCCGGCACGGTGTCGACCTTTCTCGTCGCCGTCTTTGCCCCGCCGCTGACGGCAATAGCCCTGCAATTCGGCGCGGCCGAATATTTTTCGCTGATGATCGTCGGCCTCGTCTCGTCCATCGCGCTCGCCCACGGCTCGATCGTCAAGGCGCTGGCGATGGTCGTGCTCGGCCTGCTGCTCGGCATTGTCGGCACCGACATCTACACCGGCACGCCGCGCTTCACGCTCGGCATCCGCGAATATGCCGACGGGCTGAACTTCGTCGCGGTGGCGGTCGGCGTCTTCGGCGTTGCCGAGATCCTGCGCAATCTCGAAAACGAGCACGAGCGCTCAGTGATGATCAAAAAGGTCTCCGGCCTGATGCCGACCCGCGACGACTTCAAGGCGATGGCCGCGCCCATCGTGCGCGGCACGATCATCGGTTCGGCGCTCGGCATCCTGCCCGGCGGCGGCGCGGTGCTTGCGGCCTTTGCCTCCTACACGGTCGAAAAGCGCGTGTCGAAACACCCGGAGGAGTTCGGCAAGGGCGCCATCGCCGGCGTCGCCGGCCCGGAATCGGCCAACAATGCCGGCGCCCAGACCTCCTTCATTCCGATGCTGACGCTGGGCATTCCGGCCAATCCGGTCATGGCGCTGATGATCGGCGCCATGATCATCCAGGGCATCGTGCCCGGCCCCAATGTCGCGATCGAGCAGCCGGCGCTGTTCTGGGGCATCATCGCCTCGATGTGGATCGGCAATCTGATGCTGATCGTGCTGAACCTGCCGCTGATCGGGCTATGGGTGAAGCTGCTGACGATCCCCTATTATGTGCTCTTCCCGATCATCATGGCGTTCTGCTCGATCGGCGTTTACAGCGTCAACACCAACGCCTTCGATCTCTACGCGGTCGCATTCTTCGGCCTGCTCGGCTACATCCTGACCAAGCTGCGCTGCGAACCCGCACCCCTGCTGCTCGGCTTCGTGCTCGGCCCGCTGCTCGAGGAAAACCTGCGCCGCGCCATGATCCTGTCGCGCGGCGACCCCTCGACCTTCGTGACGCGGCCGATCAGCGCCGGCCTGCTGCTCGTCGCACTGGCCGTGCTCGTCGTCGTCTTCCTGCCGTCGGTCAAGAAGAAGCGCGAAGAGGTGTTCGTGGAGGAAAGCTAGTTGTCGGGACGCCGGGCGCCGCGATTTCCACGAGCGGCGCCGGCACGTCTGTCGTCTTCACCTCGGCCTTGCAGAGATCGGCGATGACGCAGGCCGGGCAATCGGGCTTGCGCGCCTTGCAGACATAGCGGCCATGCAGGATCAGCCAGTGATGCGCATGGCGCATATACTCGTCCGGGATGATCCGCAGCAGCCCTTGCTCGACCTGTTCGGGCGTCTTGCCTGGCGCCAGGCCGAGGCGGTTGCCGATGCGGAAAATATGGGTGTCGACCGCCATCGTGTGCTGGCCGAACGCCATGTTGAGCACGACATTGGCGGTCTTGCGCCCGACCCCCGGCAGCTTGACCAACTCATCGCGCTCGCTGGGCACCTCGCCGCCGTAATCGCGTATCAGCGCCTCCGAGAGCGCCACGACATTCTTGGCCTTGTTGCGCCAGAGTCCGATGGTGCGGATGTACTCGCCAACCCTGGCTCCGCCCAGCGCCAGCATCTTTTCAGGTGTGTCGGCGACCTTGAACAACGCCCGCGTCGCCTTGTTGACGCCGGCATCGGTCGCCTGCGCCGACAGCACCACGGCCACCAGCAGCGTGAAGGCGTTGACGTGCTCGAGCTCGCCCTTCGGCTCGGGCCGCTGCACCGAAAACCGCCGGAAGATCTCATGCACCTCGGCGGCGCTGTAGAGCGAACGGAGCCGCGCCGGCCGCGGTCGCGGCTTGGCATTCGAGCCGTCGCGCCGCCCGGGCGGCAGTTCACTTTTGGATAGGGAAAGATTTTTGGACTTGGGGCTGGCCATTTCCCTCCTATAATATCCTGGGATGAGCGACACAAACGCCTCGTTTCAGGCCGACGAGCCATTCTTCCAGGCGCTGCTGACACCGCACCGCTCGCTGGGCCGCACCGGCTTTGCCGTGCTGATGGGCGCGCTGCTGTTCGGCTGGGTGGTGACCGGGGCGTTTTTCCTGTCGCGCGGCGCCTGGCCGGTGTTCGGCTTCTTCGGCCTCGACGTCATCGCCGTCTACATCGCCTTCCGCGCCAACTATCGTGCCGCCCGTGCCCGCGAGGAAGTGTCGGTGTCGCGCACCAGCCTCGACATCCGCAAGACGGCGCCCTCGGGAAAGTCGGAAGCGCATCGCTTCAACCCGTTCTGGGCGCGCTTTTCCGTCGCTCGCCATGCCGAGATCGGCATCACCAGGATGACGGTGGAAGCACAAGGACAGAATGTGCCGATCGGGTCATTCCTGGACCCTGACTCCCGCGAGAGTTTTGCCACTGCATTTTCACGTGCTCTGACAAAAGCCAGGACGCGTTAGAGCCGGCGCGTCAGAACCGGTAGCGTAAAATCCTGCCGACCTTGCGCAATGCGGGAATGTGTCTCCACAGCCCGATGAACAGTTTTGCGGACCAGCTCATGTGCGCTGTGCGTTCCGCGCTGTAGGCCGAGATATCGTCGACAAAGCGCAGCTTCGGAACGGCACGCTCCAGTACCTGCGGGTCGTCGATCGCCCAGTGAACCTCGGCGCCCGTCGCCCTGATGGTCGGATTGAGGCGCAGCATCTTCAGGCCGAAGTGGCTGTAGGCGTCGAACATCAGCTCGCCGCCGGCAAGATGCGCGACAAGGCGTGACAGCAGCCGTGGCCCCTCCTCTACCGGGAGATAAGGCGTCAACCCCTCCATCACCACGACGGCCGGACGATTGCGCGGCACTTCTGCCAGCCAGTCCGGGTCGGTTACCGAAGAGCCGACGAGGTGGTAATGGTCGCGGGACGGGTAAAGCTTGCGCCGGAGCGCGATGACATCCGGAAAATCGACATCGAACCACTCCACGCCTTCGGGTGGATCGACACGGAAAATGCGCGTATCGAGCCCGCAGCCGAGATGCAGCACGATGGCGCCGGGATTTCTGGCGATGAAGTCTTGAACTCGCACGTCGTAGGTCTTGGCTCGAATCGCCAATCCGATGCCGAGATTGGTGTCGACCTTGAGGTGCGAGAAATCATAGTCGATCTTGCGCACGGCCTCGTCGGCGAAGCGGTCCCCGAGCAGCGAATGCGGCAGCCGGCTTTCCAGTGCCTTGCCATAAAGCGTCATCAGCAAGGTCTCCCTTGCTCCGCTCAGATTCACCCTTTCGCCGGCCATTGGCATCTCCCGGGGCGCAATCCAGTACTTATCTGGGAACAGGCGGCAACAAGGCAAGTTTCGGGTGGTTGCAAGGGGCGGAAAGACCGATATTCGCGGTCAAGGAGATATTGCCATGAACGCCCAGATGACCACGAATACGCAGATGAAACCGACAGCGATCCTGCAGCACGACATCACCCCCGAGGGCAGCGACTACGAGGTCGTGCGCCGCGCCATCGAGAAGATCAGCCTCGACTATCGCGACCAGCCCTCGCTGGAAGCCCTGGCAGCCGATGTCGGCGAGACACCCACGGGCCTGCAAAAGCTGTTCACCCGCTGGGCCGGCCTGTCGCCAAAAGCCTTCCTGCAGGCGGTCACCCTCGACCATGCCCGCAAACTGCTCGATTCCGGCATGCCGCTCCTCGAAACATCGTTCGAACTCGGCATGTCCGGCCCCGGCCGGCTGCACGATTTGTTCGTCACCCACGAGGCGATGTCGCCGGGCGACTACAAGACGCGCGGCGCTGGCCTGACCATCCGCTACGGCTACCACATCTCGCCCTTCGGCATCGCCCTGATCATGGTCACCGACCGTGGCCTTGCGGGGCTCGCCTTCAACGATCCGGGCGGCGAGCGGGCGGCTTTCGCCGACATGTCGGGCCGCTGGCCGAACGCCACCTATGTCGAGGACATGAGCGCCACCCAGCCCTATGCGGCGCGCATCTTCGATCCGACATTGTGGCGCGCCGACCAGCCGCTGCGCGTGGTGATGATCGGCTCCGACTTCCAGCTGCGCGTCTGGGACGCGCTGCTCAGGATCCCGATGGGCAAGGCCTGCACTTATTCTTCGATCGCCTCCAGGATCGGCGCGCCAAACGCCAGCCGGGCGGTGGGGGCGGCGGTCGGCGCCAACCCATTGTCCTTCGTCGTCCCTTGCCATCGGGCGCTGGGCAAGTCCGGCGCACTCACCGGCTACCACTGGGGCCTGACCCGCAAACGCGCCATCCTCGGTTGGGAAGCGGGCCAGACCGCGTCCTGAAGCTGCCCGCATCAAACAACACCGGCGAAATCCCTTCGCCGGTGTTGTTCTTTTTGCGAGCTCCCGGCGCAAAACATCCGCACGCTCTGGCAAGCCGCCGGCTTACAGGTTAGCTTCCCGCGCATTCCGCAGGAGGCTTTCTTGATCATCGTTGTCGGCTCGATCAACCTCGACCTTATCGCCAATGTCGACCGCCTGCCTTCGCCGGGCGAGACGGTCCGCGGCTCCGGCTTCACCACCGCGCCCGGCGGCAAGGGCGCCAACCAGGCGCTGGCTGCGGCGCGCGCCGGCGCCAAGGTGCGCATGGTCGGCGCCGTCGGCAAGGACAATTTCGCAACCGAAGCCCTCGCTTTGCTCGTGGCCGGCAAGGTCGATCTCTCCGGCGTCGGCCAGAGCTTCGCCTCCACCGGCACGGCGCTGATCCTCGTCGGCGCCGATGGCGAGAATGTCATCGCCGTGGTGCCGGGCGCCAATGATTCGGTGCTGCCCGGCGATCTCGCCAAGGCTTTCCTTGCGAAGGGCGACGTCGTCCTGCTGCAGCACGAGATCCCGTTGCAGACTGTCGATGCAGCGCTCGACGCCGCACGCGCCGCCGCCGCGGTCACCGTGCTCAACACCGCGCCGTTCCGTAGCGAGGCGGCAGCGTTGCTCGGCAAGGCCGACTACGCCGTCGCCAACGAAACCGAATTCGACCTTTACGGCGAGGCGCTGTCGCTGAAAGGCCGCGACCGCCCGGCGCGCATGCGCGACTTCGCCGGCAAAACCGGCCGCACCATCGTCGTCACGCTCGGCGGCGACGGCGTGCTGGCGGCGACCCCGGAGGATTTCCTGACCGTGCCGGCGCTGAAAATCACGCCGGTCGACACGGTCGGGGCCGGCGATACTTTTTGCGGTTATCTCGCTGCCGGGCTGGCGTCCAACCTGCCGCTGGAGCAGGCTCTCACCCGCGCCGCAGCCGCCGGCTCGCTCGCCTGCCTGAAGCCCGGCGCCCAGCCGGCCATCCCGCTGGCGGCGGATGTCGACACCGCCCTGCGCAACAACGCCGGATGACAGCCCTGCGCCCCGCAACGAAGCACGCCGTGCCCCCCGCCGGCGACATCTGCCGGATGTCCGCTGTCGACCTGGCCGAGGCGATCCGGCTGCGCCGCCTGTCCGTGCGCGAGTTGGTCGCCGCATTCCTCGACCGCATCGACGCGGCAAACCCGCTGGTCAACGCCATCGTCTCGTTGCGCGAGCGCTCCGACATCCTGCGCGAGGCCGACGCGGCGGACGCCGATCTGGCGCAAGGCGGGCCGGCCGGCTCGCTGTTTGGCCTGCCGGTGGCGATAAAGGACCTCGCCATGACGCGAGGCTTGAGGACCAGTTTCGGCTCGCCGATCTTCGCCGATTTCGTGCCGCAGGAGGATGATTTCTTCGTCGAGCGCATCCGCAAGGCCGGCGCCATCATCATCGGCAAGACCAATGTTCCCGAATTCGGGCTGGGATCCAACACCTACAATAATGTTTTCGGACCGACGCTGAACGCGTTCGATCCGGCGCTGACCGCCGGCGGCTCGAGCGGCGGCGCAGCGGTCGCCCTTGCGCTCGACATGGTCCCGGTCGCCGACGGCAGCGATTTCGGCGGCTCGCTCCGCAATCCGGCGGCGTGGAACAATGTCTTTGGCTTCCGCCCGTCGCAGGGCCTTGTCCCCGGTGGGCCGGACCTCGAAGTCTTTCATGCCCAGATGGGCATCGACGGGCCGATGGGCCGCAGCATCAGCGACATGGCGCTGCTGCTCGATGTGCAGGCGGGCTACCACCCGCACGCGCCGCTGTCTTGGGAGAAACCCGGCTCGTTCCTCGAAGGGCTGGCAACGCCGGCAAGCGGCGGCCGCGTCGGCTGGCTCGGTGATCTCGGCGGTCACCTGCCGGTAGAGCCTGGCATCCTCGATCTGTGCGAGGCCGCACTCGGCCGCTTCGCGGAGGCATCCTTCCTGACCGAGCCCTTGCTGCCGGATTTCGATTTCGAGGCACTGTGGCAAGCCTTCGTGACGCTGCGGCAGGCGAGCAGCGGCTCGGCGCTGAAAGTCCATTATGACGACCCGCACAAGCGCGCCCTGCTGAAGCCGGAAGCCGTCTGGGAGGTGGAGAACGCCATGCGGCTGACGGCGCCGCAAATCCGCGCGGCCTCGGTCATCCGCACCGCCTGGCACCGGACGCTGCTGTCGCTGTTCGAGCACTTCGATCTCATCGCGCTGCCGACTGCGCAGGTGTTTCCTTTCGACGTCGACACGCATTGGCCAAGTGAGGTCGCCGGGCGGGCGATGGACAGCTACCATCGCTGGATGCAGGTTTCGGCCTTCGCCACGCTCGGCGGCTGTCCTGCGCTCAATGTGCCGGTCGGCTTCGACGACAAAGGCCGTCCCATGGGCATGCAGCTGATCGGACGCCCGCGCGGCGACCTCGCCGTGCTCAGGGCCGGCGCGGCCTATGAGGCGACCTTGCCTTGGCAGGCGGGGGCGTCCTGACGCGAGGGGCGGCACGGTCTGCGACGGCTTGCACCAGCCCCGGCGCCATGCATTGATTGCAGCCAGCCGCCTAAGCGCATCCTCGAGGAAATCCCCATGTCGCTGGAACTCTACGCCGCCTATGTCCTTGCCTGCATCGTCATCATCCTGGTGCCCGGTCCGACGGTGACGCTGATCATCGCCAACAGCATCCGCCACGGCGCGCGCGCCGGGCTTGCCAATGTCGCCGGCACGCAGGCCGGGCTTGCCATCATGATCGCCATCGTCGGCATCGGCCTCAACACGCTGATCGCGGGCATGGGCCACTGGTTCGAATGGGTGCGTCTGATCGGCGCCGCCTATCTGATCTGGATGGGGGTGCAGATGTTCCGTTCCAAGGGCGCGCTGAATGCCGACGGCACCGCGAGAAAGCCGCGCGGCGGCTTCTTCCTGCAGGGCCTGCTCGTGGCGCTGAGCAACCCCAAGACCCTGGTGTTCTTCGGCGCCTTCTTCCCGCAATTCATCGCCCCGCAGGGCAATTACACCCTGCAGATCGTCGTCATGGGCCTCACCGCCATGATCTTCGCCGCCGTCTCGGATTCCACCTATGCTCTCGCCGCCAGCCGCGCCGGCCGCCTGCTCTCGGCAAGCCGCATTAAGCTGATGTCCAGGATCAGCGGCAGCTTTCTGGTCGGCGGCGGCCTGTGGCTAGCTTTTTCGAAGGCGAAGTAACAACCGTGGACGGTCGTTTCCAACGGCAGAATGAGCCCGTACGTGAAGGCTGATTGAAAGTCAGTCTCCACGCCACCACATGACTTTGTGCTGGGGATTCTTTCAAATGTCATGGACTTATAGGGATTTGAAAAGGAACGCGCCCGGCGTGGTCCTGATCGTCGCCATGTTCGCGATGATGGTTCCTTCGGCGCTCTACAAATGGACGAATGACGCGAGCCCTATCCGGTCAGTCGAGCCAATCCACGCAACGGTCAAAAGCGCCCAATCGGACCACGACCACACCCTTTATCTGGTTTCGCTCGAAAGCGGTTCGTCCATTCTTGTCGATGACGACCGGCCGCATCTGATCGGCGCGACGGCAAACATGGAGCGCGTCACGCGCGAGAATGGAATGGTCTTCTATCGATTTGCAAAGTGAACGGCGGCGGCGCCTTCCTTCTCCCCCTGTGGGAGAAGGTGGATCGGCGCGATAGCGCCGAGACGGATGAGGGGTGTTCCAGCGGAGTGAGACGTGGGCGTTCCCTGGAACACCCCACATCCGTCGCCTTCGGCGACGCCGCCCGGGGGCGAGCCACTTGTCTCGCCCCGTCCCTTCGGAACCCACAATGGGAGAAAGGAAAGACAGAGCTAAAGCCGCGCCAACCTCTCAACCAGCAGCGCGAAAAACGCGTCATGGTCGATGTCGCGCATCACCATGGCGTTCTTCGGCCGCTTGGTCACGCCCCACCAGTCGATCACGGTCATGCCCATGGTGAGTTCGGAGGTCGTTTCGACGGTGACGTTGCAGTTGCGGCCCTTGAACAGCTCCGGCTTCAACAGATAGGCGATGACGCAGGGGTCGTGCAGCGGGCCGCCATCGGTGCCGTATTTCTCCTCGTCGAAGCGCTCGAAGAACTCCAGCATCTCGGCCGTCGCGGTGCCGACCCGGGTGCCGAGCTGGCGGATGGCCTGCGTGCGCTTGGCCGTGGTCAGCGCCTTGTGGGTGACGTCGAGCGGCATCATGACGATCGGAATGCCGGATTTGAACACCAGGTCGGCGGCTTGCGGATCGACATAGATGTTGAATTCTGCGGTCGGCGTGACATTGCCGCCTTCGAAGAAACCGCCGCCCATCAGTACGATTTCCTTGATGCGCGGCGCGATCTTCGGCTCACGGATCAGCGCCAGCGCGACATTGGTGAGCGGGCCGAGCGCGCACAGCGTGATCGTGCCGGCCTCTTCCTTCATCAGCGTCTCGACGATGAAGTCGACCGCATACTGGCCCTGCAGCTTCATCTTCGGATCGGGCAGTTGCGGGCCGTTGAGGCCGGTCTTGCCATGCACTTCCTCGGCGGTGACCAGCTCGCGCGCCAACGGGCGGATGGCGCCTGCATAGACCTTGATGTCGGGCCGGCCGGCCAGTTCGCAGATTTTCCTGGCGTTCTTTTCGGTCAATTTCAGCGGCACGTTGCCGGCAACAGCAGAGATGCCGACGATCTCCAGCTCGGCGCTGCCGAGCGCCAGCAATATGGCGACGGCATCGTCCTGGCCGGGATCCGTGTCGATGATGATCTTGCGGGTCTGGGGCATTTCATTTCCTTATGCGGGGGAGTCTTTTTGGCGGGGGTGTTCGGCGGCTTGAACTTGGCCGCGGCGCGGACCATATCAAGACCATCGGGAAAAATGCCATCCGGGTTTTTCCAGTTTATGTCGCTCCAAAGAGGACAGTGTAACATGAGCCGAATGACGCCCTTCTCCAGCCCGCTTCTCCTTGGTTTCGATGCCATGGAAAAGACCCTGGAACGACTGGCGAAATCCGGTGACAGTTATCCTCCCTACAACATCGAGCGCCTCAGCGGTGCTGACGGCAAGGCCGAAAGGCTGCGCATTACGCTGGCTGTCGCGGGTTTCGCCGAAAGCGATCTCGATGTCACCACGGAGGAAAACCAGCTGGTCGTGCGCGGCCGTCAAACCGACGACACCGAGCGCGAATTCCTCCACCGCGGCATCGCCGCGCGCCAGTTCCAGCGCTGTTTCGTGCTGGCCGACGGCATGCGGGTGATCGCAGCGGAACTGAAGAACGGCCTTTTGTCGATCGATCTCGATCGGCCGGATACCGAACGGCTGGTACGGAAAATAAATATATCGGTGAAAGACTGATCTTTACCGATGGCTCTCATGCGGGATGGCCTTGAGCGGCGTCCTCGCGCCAAGGAGGCTTGAAATGACCAGAACTGACGAAACCATCACCATGACCAGCGGCGAATTCGCCCATCTCGGCGAAGGCTCGGTCGCTTATCTCCGCAAGGTCTCGAGCGACGAGCTGCTCGGGCGCTTCCCCAACCTCGGCGAAATAGCGCCTGGTATGGTCCTGTGGGCCCTGTTTGCCGCCAACGGCCAGCCGATCCTGCTTTCGGATGCGAAAGACCGGGCTTTGGCCGGCGCCATGGAAAACGACCTGACCACTGTCGCCATTCACTAAGGCGACTGCTGGCGGTTGAAATGGAGAGGGCCGCCTTCGGCGGCCCCTGGAAGACTTAAATCCGAAGAACTTCAGGCGGCGTGCGAGGCCTGCGTGTCCGAAAGCAGCGCGTGGATGGCGACCGCGTCGCGCGTACCCCTGATCTTGGCCACCGTGTCGGCGTCGCGCAAAACCCTGGCGATGCGCGACAGTGCCTTGAGGTGATCGGCGCCGGCGCCTTCCGGGGCCAGCAGCAAGAACACCAGATCGACCGGCTGGTCATCCAGGGCCTCGAAATCGACCGGCGTCTCCAGCCGGGCAAAGACACCGGCGATGCGCTTCACCCCGGCGAGCTTGCCGTGCGGAATAGCGATGCCGTTGCCGACGCCGGTGGAGCCCAGCCGTTCGCGCTGCAGGATGGTGTCGAACACTTCGCGCTCCGGAATGCCGGAAATCGCCGCCGCTCTCTCGGACAGCAACTGCAGAAGCTGCTTTTTGGAGTTCGCCTTCAACGCCGGCAAGATCGCCGGAACGTTGAGAAGATCGCTCAGATCCATGTTTGAAATCCCTTATTCGCCTGCCGTCGCCAGTCCTCGCCCCTCGCGCGGCTGGCTATTATCTCCGCGAGACCATTGTCGTCACCTGTGCGACCGTTGTCGTTGTCGTCACGCCTGTGCGACTTTGGTCGTCGACGGGTCGATCCAGCCGATATTTCCGTCCGGCCGCCGATAGACGATGTTGAGGTGGTCGTTTCCGGCGTTGCGGAAGACGAAAACCGGGCTGTCCTTGGTGTCGAGTTCGATAACCGCCGACGCCACCGACATGGTCTGCAGCGTCATGGTTGATTCGGCGACGATGGCCGGGGCGTAGTCCTCCGGAATGTCCTCATCGTCATCGGTCAGCGGCGCCATCACCGTATAGGCGATGTCGGTGATTTCACCATTTCCATTGCCTGAATTGTGCGATTTCAGACGGCGTTTGTAGCGCCGCAGCCTGGTTTCGAGGCGGTCCGCGGCCGCCTCGAAGGCAAGTGTCGGATCCTGGGAATCGCCGGTTGCCTGCAGCGAGGCGCCGGAATCCAGCCTGATCATGCAATCGGCCGAGTAACGCGACCCCGATTTGATGACCGTGACGTGCCCTGAAAAACCGCGATCGAAATATTTTCCAATCGCCTCGCCGACACGATCGGTAATGCGCGTACGCAACGCATCGCCGATATCCATGTGTTTACCCGATATGCGCAATTTCATCTGAAAACTGACCTTCCTTGCTCAGGCTTCAAACTGGCCAGAGTTTATACTCGTGATCCGTGCGCACAAGCTTTGCGGCGTCAACTCGCGCCGATTTTAGATCCGAACTTTCCGGCTGATCACAATCCGCCTTCTTGGCCGTCCCGTGGCCTTCATCGTGACGGACCATCCGCATGCGGGCCGCGAGCCCGTCTCATGCGGGCGGGCTTCTAGACACTTCATTGCAGCTTGTCAATTAATGCATGTCGCCCAGAAGTGCGCTGCGGTTCTGGGACAACGACATGCATCAAAACAAAGACTTAAAGCGCGTCGTATGAATCCGTTTCAGCGCGATGCGCTTTAAGGTCGGAAAGTTGTGGAATCCAGCCATAGCAAAAGCCTTGCCGGCAAGCAGAGCTAGCGCCCCGCGCTCGCCAGAGCGCGCTTTTCACGCCGCCGCTGCACCGACGAGGGAATATTCATACCCTCCCGGTACTTGGCCACCGTGCGCCGGGCAATATCGACGCCGCTTTCCTTCAACATATCGACGATTGAGTCATCGGACAGCACATCGGCGGGCTTTTCCTCGTCGATCAGCTGCTTGATGCGGTCGCGCACCGCTTCCGAGGAATGCGCATCACCGCCGCCCGACGCCGCGATCGAAGCCGTGAAGAAATAACGCAGCTCGAACACGCCACGCGGCGTCAGCATGTATTTGTTGGCCGTCACCCGGCTGACGGTGGATTCATGCATGCCGATGGCATCGGCCACCGTGCGCAGGTTGAGCGGCCTGAGCTGGCGCACGCCATGGACGAGAAAAGCGTCCTGCTGGCGCACGATTTCCGACGCCACTTTTAGGATCGTCTTTGCCCGCTGGTCGAGGCTCCGCGTCAGCCAGTTGGCATTCTGCAGGCATTCGGCCAGGAAATCCTTCTCCGCCTGGTTCTTCGCATGCGGCGAGACCTGGGCGAAATAGATGTGATCGACAAGCACGCGCGGCAGCGTCTCGGCATTGAGCTCGACCGTCCAGCTGCCGTCATTGGCGGCGCGGACTTCGACATCGGCGACGATGGCGTCGCTGGCGCCGCCCGAAAACGCCATGCCCGGGCGCGGGTCGAGCGCGCGGATTTCGGCCAGCATGTCGAGGAGATCCTCCTCGTCGACCCCGCAAAGCCGCTTCAGCGTCTGGAAATCGCGCCGCGCCAACAGTTCGAGGTTGCCGACCAGCGTCTTCATCGCCGGATCGAGACGATCGCGCATGGCAAGCTGCAGCGACAGGCATTCGGCAAGGTCGCGCGCAAACAGGCCAACCGGCTCGAATGTGTGGCAGGCTGCCAGCACATTGGCCACCATCGCCTGATCGGCGCCGAGCCGTTTGGCGATCTCGGCGGGATCGGCGCGCAGATAGCCGGCCTCGTCCAGGCCGTCGGCCAGTTCGGCTGCGATCAGCCTTGCGGCCGGATCGGCAAAGGCAAGCGCGATCTGCTCGCCGACATGCTGGCGCAGCGTGATCGCCGCGGCTGCCATGTCGCCGACGTCGAAGCCTTCGGAAGAACCGGACGAACTATTGCCGGTGGCCGACTTCCACTGCGCCGTCAGGTCCGGGCCGAGCCGCTCGCTGGTGCCGGGATCGTCGGGGAACAGATTTTCCAGCGAGCTGTCGAGCTTGTCGGAGATCGCTTCGGCGCTCCACGCCGTCTCGTTTTCGAACCAGTCGCCATCGGCGGCAGGCTCAGGAGCGGCATCGCCCTTCTGCACCTGGTCGCCTGCGGCGTCATCCTGGGGCTCGGCGCGCTCCAGCAGCGGATTGCGCTCGATCTCGTCGTCGATGAAGTGGTCGAGCTCGACATGGGTGAGCTGCAACAGCCTGATCGACTGCATCAGCTGCGGCGTCATCACCAGCGACTGGGATTGTCGTAGCTGTAGTTTCGCCGCCAACGCCATGGTTCGGTTTCAAACGCCCTTCTGCACCCGGAAGCCTACACATCAGAGGCTGCCGGAAAATGAATTTTTCCGACCTTCCATAGAAACTGGCCCGGCTTTTGCTTGTCAAGGCGAACGATGGCAGAAGGCCCTTGCCGGAGCATTATCTCACGCCAAAATCGGAGAAAAAAGCCCGGCGGGGCGGCAAAAATCACCTCAGGAAACAAGTTTCACGCTCAGAGCGTGAAACCTTCGCCGAGGTAGAGCCGGCGCACATCGGGGTTCGCCACCACCTCGTCGGCACGGCCATGCGTCAGCACCTGGCCGGCATGGATGATGTAGGCGCGGTCGATGAGGCCGAGCGTTTCGCGCACATTGTGGTCGGTAATCAGCACGCCGATGCCGCGCGCCGTCAGATGACGAACCAGCTGCTGGATGTCGGCGACGGCAATCGGGTCGATGCCGGCGAACGGCTCGTCGAGCAGCATGTAGGCCGGGCGCGTCGCCAAAGCTCGGGCGATCTCAAGACGCCGCCGCTCGCCACCCGACAGCGACATGGACGGCGACTTCCGCAGATGGCTGATGTGAAATTCCTCGAGCAGTTCGTCGAGATTGCGCTCGCGCACCTTGCGGTCCTTCTCAACCACTTCGAGCACGGCGCGGATGTTCTGCTCGACATTCAGGCCGCGGAAGATCGAGGCTTCCTGCGGCAAATAGCCGATGCCGAGGCGGGCGCGGCGGTACATCGGCATCGAGGTGACGTCGAAACCGTCGATCTCGATCGTGCCCTCATCGACCGGCACCAAGCCGGTGACCATGTAGAAACAGGTGGTCTTGCCGGCGCCGTTCGGCCCGAGCAGCCCGACAGCCTCGCCGGCGCGCACGCCGATGGTGACACCGCTGACCACCTTGCGGCCCTTGTAGCTCTTGGTCAGACCCTTGGCGATCAGGGTGCCCTTGAACTTCGAGGAATCAACGGTGACTGTGGCCGGTGCTGCAAGTTTACTGGCCGCCCGTCCCGGAAGGCGGGTCAGCAGCGAAGACACGCCAGTCATTCGGGCTTCGGGGCCTCGGATTTCGGCGGCGGCGTCATCGACATGATGACGCGCCCGCCGCAGCCATCGACCTGAGCAAGGCCGCTTTTCATCTGCACGGTGAGCTTGCAGCCCTTGAGGACGTTGGGTCCTTGGGACAAGACGACCTCCTTGCCCGACAGAACTAGCACCTGCGTCTTCATGTCGAACGTGGCGTTGTCGCCGGTGGCGATCTGGTCATTCGACTTGATGTAGACTTTGTTCTTGACCACCAGATGGTCGATATTGGCCGAACCGGTCATCGCCGAAGCGCCGGCGGCAGCACCTTTGGCGGCGTTGGGGTCCTTGACGTAGTAGACCTCCATGCTGCCGGCCTTGAGCAGCGTTGGCCCTTGCGTGACGGTGACGTTGCCGCTGAACAGCGCCATGCTGTCGGCCTGGCGGACCTCAAGTTTGTCGCTCTCGATCTGGATCGGCTGGTCGCCCGACAGTTTGAGCCCGGACTGGCTGCTGGCGCTGGACTGAGCCCAGGACGGCGCCATACCCAGCAACAGCAAGGCCGAAGCTGCGGCGACAAGCCGTGCCGAATTACTGGGACGCATTCGTTTCTCCGCTCTTTGCCTCTGCCGCCTTCATAGTGGCCGGATCGATGTGAACGCTTACCTTGTTCTCGAAAACGATGACCTTGCCATTGTCTTCGACCGACATTGAACCCGCGGTGATCCGCGAGCCGTTACGGCTGACATCGACCGCATCACCTGTCTTCATAGAGCCTTTGCCCATATCGAGGAAGACCGATTTGAAGATGGCAGCGACGCCGTCGGTGGTGGTGACGGTAACGTCGCTGGTCATGTCCATCGTGTTGGCGTTTCTGTTGTAGATCCCGCGCTTGGCGTCGACGGTCGCCACATTGTCGGCCGTCAGCGGCAATTTGGCATGGATGCCTTCGAGTTCGATGATGTCCTGCTTGCCGACATCCTGGATGGCGCGCAAGGCCGTCAGCGAATAGGGCAGCTTGTCCTTGGTGAAGCCGTTGAGCTTCGGATTGGCCATCACCAGCTTGCCATCCGCGAAAGCGGTGCCGTCTGCCTGTATCGAAATGTTGATCGGCGCCGCCAGATAGGAATAGACCGGAAACGCAACCGCGATCCCGGCGGCAAGCACCGGCACGGCAAACTTAAGCACGCGCACGCGGCGCGAGTGGCGCTGGGCGCGGTCGAAGGCGTCGCCGCGCGTGCCCGCTGGCGCCGTGGGCGCCAAGGCCGCATCGGCATTGGTCGGTTCGTTCGATCGCGCAAGCATGACTGACTTCTAATAAACCCTTGTCCGCCAAAACACCTGCTATAGGTGGGTTGCCGGCCCCCGCAAGCAAGCACAAGCGGAGGAAAACCGCAAAAATGTGACGGCCGCTGTTTTACAGACGGAACTCAGGCGACACAATTTCGTCACTTCATAGCAGAAACGAACGCGCCGCGTCATTTTTTCCTGAAATGCCTCCGTCGTGAAGGTCGCTTCGTCGCAGGCTCTTGAGGAAGAGGTAGCCGGGCGCGGACGCTTGCTTTAAAAGCATCGCTTCCCACCGACTGTGAGGCAGACCATGGCACTGAGAGCCGACGACCTGATCGACCGCCGCCGCTTGCGGCGCAAGCTGACCTTCTGGCGCGGCGCCGCCATTGCCATCGTGGCCCTTGGGGTGATTGCGCTTGCAAGCTGGTTCTATGGGGGCGACCTCGGCGGTTCTTCCGTCGACCACATCGCCAAGGTCAGGATCGAAGGCACCATCACCGAGGACGAGGAACTGATCAAGCGGCTGGAAACCATCCGCACATCCCCGCAGGTCAAGGGCGTCATCCTGGCGATCGATTCGCCCGGCGGCACCACGGTCGGCGGCGAATCGATCTACGAGGAGGTGCGCAAGCTTGCCGCCGACAAGCCGGTGGTGGCCGAGGTCGGCACGCTGGCCGCATCGGCCGGCTACATGATCGCCAGTGCCAGCGACCATATCGTTGCCCGCAAGACGTCGATCGTCGGCTCGATCGGTGTGCTCATCCAGTATCCCGATGTCAGCGGTCTGATGGACAAGGTCGGCATCAAGCTCGAGGAAGTGAAATCCTCCCCGCTGAAGGCATCGCCCTCGCCCTTCAAACCGACCAATGAAGACGAGCGAGCCATGGTCCGCAAGCTCATCCTCGATAGCTATGACTGGTTCGTCGGCATCGTCGCCGAGCGCCGCAAAATGACCCGCGATCAGGCACTGGCCCTTGCCGACGGCTCGATCTTCACCGGCCGCCAGGGCCTTGCCAACGGTCTGATCGACGCTGTCGGCGGCGAGAGCGTGGCGATCGACTGGCTGGCGACCAAGGGTGTCGACGCCAAGCTCAAGGTGGTGGAATGGAAGGACACCGAGCGGCGTGGCGGCTTCCTGTTCTCGAAAGCAATAGCGCGCAGCGTCGGCAGCGCGCTCGGCCTGTCGGAGGCCGGCAGCGACGTGCTTCACGAAATTGGCGCGGACCGCTTGTTTCTTGACGGTCTCGTTTCCGTCTGGCACCCTTGATCTGCCGGTTGGGGCGAGTAAAAAAGCAAATAAAATCATCCTGATAATTTGACCGCAGCGCTTTCACGGGGACCTTTCTGATGATCAAATCCGAGCTTGTGCAGATCATTGCCACGCGCAACCCGCATCTTTTCCTGCGCGACGTCGAAAACATCGTGGGAGCGATCTTCGACGAGATCACCGATGCCCTGGCGGAAGGCAATCGGGTCGAGTTGCGTGGCTTCGGCGCTTTTTCGGTGAAAAATCGCCCTGCCCGCACTGGCCGCAACCCGCGCACCGGCGAATCCGTCGACGTCGAGGAGAAGTGGGTGCCGTTCTTCAAGACCGGCAAGGAATTGCGTGAAAGGCTGAATGGCGGCAAGTAGGCGCGGACCAACGCGCCGGCGTTATCAAGGCCTGCCTTCTCCAGGGAATTTCTATGTTGAACCGCTTCATACTTATCGTGGTCTTCGTGCCGCTCGCCGTCATCCTGATCGCGCTGGCCGTCGCCAACCGCGAGCTGGTCGCCTTCACGCTCGACCCGTTCAACCCCGGCAATCCGAAACTGACGCTGACCTTGCCGCTGTTCATCTTCCTGTTCGTGGCGCTCGCCATCGGCATGGTCGTCGGCAGCCTGGCGACCTGGGTCAAGCAGGGCCGCTACCGCAAGCTGGCGCGCCAGCGCGGCGTCGAGGCCGAGAATTTGCGCCAGGCGGTCAGCCGGGTACCCGCCGCACCGCAAGGCTCGGGCCAGGGGCCGGCGCTGCCGAAGCCAACGGCCTGAAGCCGGCGCTTTTATCTTCGCGGAGTTTTGCATGCTGACCATTTCGGCCGACGCTGTCGACCAGGCGCTGACCTTTCCCGGGCTGGTCGAGACATTGCGCGCGGCCTTCCGCGAGGGTGCTGTGCAACCCGTCCGCCATCATCACGGGGTCGAGCGGCCCGACGGTGCCACATCCACGCTGCTTTTGATGCCGGCGTGGACCGACTTCCATGCGGCCGGCACGTCGGTCGGGGGTCATATCGGCGTCAAGATCGTCACCGTATCGCCCGACAACAACGCCATCGGCAAACCGGCGGTAATGGGGCTCTACCTCCTGCTCAACGGCGCCACCGGCGAGCCCGAAGCGCTGATCGACGGCCAACGGCTGACACAGTGGCGCACCGCTTGCGCCTCGGCGGTGGCGGCCTCCTATCTCGCCCGCGAGGACGCATCGCGGCTTCTGGTGGTCGGCGCCGGCGCGCTGTCGCCGTTCCTCGCCAAGGCGCACTCCGCGGTGCGGCCGATCAAGACCATCCGCATCTGGAACCGCACGCCCGCCAATGCCGAAAAGGTCGCGGCTGATTTGCGCGCGGACGGTTTCAACGCCGAGGCCGCAAGCGATCTCGACGCCGAACTCGCCGAGGCCGACATCGTCTCATCGGCGACGATCACGACGACGCCGCTGGTCAAGGGTGCGCTGCTCAAGCCGGGCGCGCATGTCGATCTGGTCGGCGGCTTCACGCCGACCATGCGCGAGAGCGACGACGACGCGATCGCGCGCGCCCGCGTCTATGTCGACACCCGCGCCGGCGCCACCAAGGAAGCCGGCGACATCGTCCAGCCGCTCGCCTCCGGCGTGCTGAAGCCGGAAGCGATCGTCGCCGATCTGCATGAGCTGGCGCGCGGGGAAAAACAGGGCCGGCAGAGCCCCACTGAGGTCACGCTGTTCAAGTCGGTCGGCGCCGCGCTTGAGGACCTTGCCGCCGGCATTGCCGTCTACAACGCGCTCAAGCAGTAGCGTCTGCGCCGGTTCTGCGATCGAACTTCCTGATCGCTTCCGCGCTGACCGGGGTGAAGAAGTTCACCAGATTGCCATCGGGATCGCGCAGCAGCAGCGACCGGTTACCCCATGGCATCGTCGTCGGCGTCTGTACGAAATCGCCGATGATTTTCGCCAGCCTGCTGTGCTCAGCATCAACATCGGCGACGCGAAACTCGATGATCGCTGAGCGATTGGCGGCCGGCTGCGCCACATCAGTTCCGAACAGGGCCAGCGTGCGGGTGCTGCCGATCGCCAGTGTGCAGGACGGCGTTGCCAGTTCGGCGAAATCGTCTGTGAACCAGGTTGCGGTAAGCCCGGTGATCGTCTCGTAGAATGCCACCAAGGGCTTGATCTGGTCGGTAATGATGCGGATCGAGACGAAGTCCATCTTATTCTCCTGGGGCAAGCGCGACGCTATCTGAAGACAATCGCTTGTCGCACAAGGCTGCTGACAACTTGGTGTCAGCAGCCTTGTCACGGTGTGCCTTGCCCATCCGGCGGCTGGATGCTTCAGCCTGCCTTCATGGCCGCGCCATCGCCTCGGCGATCAGCGCGAAATCATGCGCGGTAATTTCGAACAGGCCAAAGCGCAGCTGGTAACCCCAGTTCGATTTGCCCGCGGTGAAGTCGAGCTGCTCGAGCAGCGGCTTGATCGGCGCTTCCTCGGCCTTGGCCCATTCGACATCCCTGCGGAACGGCGTGAAGCCACCGCCCATGTGGCCCTGATAGGGCTCGCCTTCTCGCACGGTGCCGATTGCCGTGAAGGCCTGCAGGCCGTCCTTCTCGCGCAGAATTGTGGTCGGCGAGTAGTAGATGATGCCGTCGCCGGGCTTGATGCGGCGCAAAGGTGCCGCCTTGCCGTGGTTGACCTGCATGAAGCCGGCCTCGCGGCCGCGCCGGACATGTTCGGCGGAAGCGACCGCGATCCAGTGCGCACTCATTTCTGTTCTCCATTGGCCTGTTCCCCATTGGCCTGTTCTCCGTCGTTCAGCCAGTAGACGCGCAGCCGGTGCTTGTCGGGATCGAGCGCAACGAAGGTGCGGCCGAAGTCCATGTCGGTCGGCGTCTGCAGAACGGTCAAGCCGCGTCCTGCCCAGTCCGTGTAGGCGGCGTCCACCGCATCAGGCCGGTCCAACGCGAAGACGAGCTCCGCACCGCCGCCCGCGGCCGCGGCCGACGGCTCCACCGTGTGGCGCGACCACAGGCCGAGCTTGAAGCCATTGTCGAGCACGAACAGCACGAAGGTCGGCGACGTCTCCACCGGCTGGCGTCCCAGCAGCGCACCGTAGAAGGCGCCGCTCCGCTCCGGGCTGTCGACATAAAGGATGACGAAATTGGGGGTGTTCATGTCTGCTCTCCAGGGTTTCGATTGGAGGAGCATAGGTGACCCCACTGTCAGATTCTGGCAGCAGCGTCTTGTGGGCGCGTGGAAAGGAGCATTAAGCGCCAGGCTGGCGCTTCGGTGCGTCCAGCGTCGCGCGCCATTCCTTCAGCAGCGCCTGCCGACGACGCGGATAGCGGATATCCGTGGTGTTGAGCCCCGACATCCGGTCGGAGCGAAAATGTCTGAAATCCTGCCGCGTCTCGCACCAGGCCACCACCACCCGCACCTTGTCGAAAAAGCCGAGCGCGAATGGCCAGATCAAGCGCTCGGAGGCGGCGCCGCCGGCGTCGCGGTAAAGAAAGCCGAGTTTTCTCTCGTTGCGGATCGCCTGGCGCACCAGGCCAAGGTCGATGCTTTCGACAGCATCGCCGTGCGGCCCGACCAAAAGCGCGGTCGCATCGAGGTCCTCGCGCAGATCATCCGGCAGCACAGCGGCGATCTTGGCCAGCGCGTCGGTGGCGGCGGCCGACAGCCGCTTGTCCGGTTGTCTGGCAACCCAACGCGATCCCAGAACGATGGCCTCGATCTCCTCGTCGGTGAACATCAGCGGCGGCAGCATGAAGCCGGGTTTCAGCACATACCCCAGCCCAGCCTCGCCCTCGATCGGCGCGCCTTGCCCCTGCAGCGTGGCAATGTCGCGGTAGAGCGTTCGGATCGAAACGTCCATCTCGCCGGCAAGCGTGCGACCGCTCACCGGCCGGCGATGCCGGCGCAGGATCTGGATCAAGTCGAGCAGGCGTTCGGAACGGGACATGATTCCAGATTTGCCTGTTTCCTCAGCGAGGTCCACCACCTCAGACATTCGCACGCTGGACCATTTTGTTTGCGCAGCCGGTGACCCTATGTCAAAAGCGGCCTGCCGCCTCCGGAGACGCTCCTGCTTGAAGTCCTTTCGCGACAAACGCCGCGACAACCGTCCGCCCGCAAAGGGCAGGACCGAACAGGCGCGGCCGCAGCCGGAGACCGTACCAGTCCGACCCGAAGCCAGACAGCCACGCCACGAAACAAAACCGGACGACCGGTCTGATCCGAAGCCCGCCCCCCGTATCCTGGCGCGTCGCGAAGGCATCCTGCCCACTGAGCGCCTGCCGGTGATCCTCGAAGTGGCGCCCAATCAGGATTATGCACTGCTCGACAGCGGCGCCGGCGAGAAGCTCGAACAATACGGCCCCTACCGCATCGTGCGGCCCGAGGGACAGGCGATCTGGCAAAAGGCCTTGCCCGCCAGGGACTGGGACCGCGCCGACGCCATCTTCACCGGCGACACCGACGAGGAAGGCATCGGCCGCTGGCGGTTCCCGAAGGTATCGCTGGGCGAGACCTGGCCGATGAAGCATGACGGCATCGACTATCTCGGCCGCTTCACCTCGTTTCGCCATGTCGGCGTCTTCCCCGAGCAGGCTTCGCACTGGGACCATATGGCCAGCCTGATCGCGGCGGCGAAACGCCCGGTCAAGGTGCTGAACCTGTTCGGCTATACCGGTCTCGCCTCACTGGTTGCGGCCCGCGCCGGTGCCGAAGTCACCCATGTCGATGCCTCCAAGAAGGCGGTCGGCTGGGCGCGCGAAAACCAGGAAATGGCCGGTCTCGGCAGCAAGCCGATCCGCTGGATCGTCGACGATGCAGTGAAATTCGCCGAGCGCGAAGAGCGCCGCGGCAGCCGCTACGACATCATCCTGTTCGACCCGCCCGCCTATGGCCGCGGCCCCAAGGGCGAGGTCTGGCAGTTGTTCGAGGACCTGCCCGGCCTGACCGATCTTTGCCGCGCGATCCTGACGCCGAAACCGCTCGCCGTGGTGCTGACCGCCTATTCCATCCGCGCCTCCTTCTTCGCCATCCATGCCTTGATGCGCGACACCTTTGCCGGCATGGGCGGCACGGTTGAATCAGGCGAACTGATCATCCGCGAGCAGTCCGCCGGGCGGGCGCTGTCGACATCGCTGTTTTCGCGCTGGGTGGCCTGAATGCCCCGGAGACCTGAATGCCCGGGAGTCCCGAATGAATGAGCGGCACGCCGGCGCGCCCGGGCAGGTCAAGGAAGTCACCAGCCTTGCCAATCCGCTGATCAAGGACATCAAGGCGCTCGCCCAGAAGAAATTCCGCGACCAGCAGAACGCCTTCATGGCCGAAGGGCTGAAGCTGGTCATCGACGCCCTCGACCTCGGCTGGTCGATCAGGACGCTGGTTTTCGCCAAGGCCGGACGCGGCAATGCGGCGGTCGAAAAGGTGGCGGCGCGCACGGTTGCCGCCGGCGGCACCGTGCTCGAAGTGTCCGAAAAAGTGCTGGTCGCCATCACCCGCCGTGACAATCCGCAAATGGTTGTCGGCGTCTTCCGGCAAAAACTGCTGCCGCTAAGAGACATCCGCGCTCACGACGGCGACGTCTGGGTGGCGCTCGACCGGGTGCGCGATCCCGGCAATCTCGGCACCGTCATCCGCACCGTCGATGCCGTCGGCGCCAAGGGCGTCATCCTGGTCGGCGAGACTACCGATCCTTTTTCTGTCGAGACCGTGCGCGCCACCATGGGCTCGATCTTCGCCGTGCCGGTGACCAAGGCGACGCCGGAAGCATTTCTGGCTTGGCGAAACAGCTTCTCGGGCCTGGTGGTCGGCACCCATCTGAAGGGTTCGGTCGACTACCGCTCGGTCGATTTCTCCCGAGGACCGGTGCTCTTGATGATGGGCAATGAGCAGCAGGGCCTGCCCGACAATCTGGCGGAAAGCTGCGACCGGCTGCTGCGGATTCCGCAGGCCGGCCGCGCCGATTCACTCAATTTGGCGGTCGCCACCGGAATCATGCTGTTCGAGATCCGGCGCGGCGCGCTGAAACTTGCCCCCGAGGACGCCACATCGTGAAATCATGGTCTCCCTATGCGCTGCTGGTGGTGGTGGCAATCGCGCTCGACCAGTGGATAAAGCATCTGATCGAGACCGGCCTCGTCTTCCAGGAAAAGCTCGACCTGGTGCCATTCCTGGCGCTGTTTCGCACCTACAATACCGGCATCGCCTTCTCGATGTTCTCGTCCTTCGGCGACACCGGCCTGGTCGTCATCGCGGTCGTGGTCGTTGCCTTCGTGCTTTATCTGGCGACGCGCACGCCCGCCGGCCATGTGCTGGCCCGCATCGGCTTTGCCCTGATCATCGGCGGCGCGATCGGCAATCTGATCGACCGCGCCGTCTACGGCCACGTCATCGACTATATATTGTTCCACACGCCGGTATGGTCCTTCGCCGTCTTCAACCTTGCCGATGCCTTCATTTCGGTCGGCGCGGCGCTGGTCGTCTTCGACGAGTTCATCGGCTGGCGGCGCGAGGCCAAGCCGCAAGGCCCAGAAGCCTGACGGCCCGACTCTTTTGACCAATTGACCTCGCCGGACGGTCGCCGCACAGTTCGGCCAGAGCCAGCCAATGCCGACCGCCAGCCTTTGCGAAGCCGAGGAGAAGAGATGCCTGAAACCTTCAAAGCCATCCTCGTTTCGCGCGACGCCGAAAAGAAGCAATCGGTCGAGATCGTCGATTTCAGCGAAGCCGATCTGATGGAAGGCGACGTAACTGTCGCGGTCGAGGCGACGACGGTCAACTACAAGGACGGGCTGGCCATCACTGGGAAAGCGCCAGTGATCCGCCGCTGGCCGCTGGTGCCGGGCATCGATTTCGCCGGAACCGTCCTCTCCTCATCGCATGCCGACTGGCGCAAGGGCGACAAGGTCATCCTCAATGGCTGGGGCGTCGGCGAGACGCATTTCGGCGCCTATGCCGGGCGCGCGCGCGTCAACGGCGACTGGCTGGTGCCGTTGCCCGACGGCATCAGCGCGCACGATGCGATGGCGGTCGGCACCGCCGGCTATACGGCCATGCTCAGCGTCATGGCGCTGGAGCGGCACGGCATCCTGCCGGATCGCGGCCCGGTGGTGGTGACGGGTGCAGCCGGCGGCGTTGGGTCGGTCGCGGTCTCGATCCTGTCCAGCCTTGGCTATCACGTCATCGCCTCGACCGGCCGCAACGCCGAAAGCTCCTATCTGATCGACCTCGGTGCCGCCGAAGTGATTTCGCGCGAGGAACTCTCCCAGCCGGCCAAGCCGCTGGCCAAGGAGCGCTGGGCCGGCGGCATCGATGCCGTCGGCAGCCACACGCTGGCCAATGTGCTGTCGATGACCGCCTATGGCGGCGCGGTCGCCGCCTGCGGCCTGGCGGGTGGCATGGATCTGCCGTCGAGCGTCGCCCCGTTCATCCTGCGCGGCGTCTCGCTGCTCGGCATCGATTCGGTGATGGCGCCCAAGGCCGTGCGCCTCGAAGCCTGGCGCCGCATCGGCAGCGATCTCGATCTGCAAAAGCTCGCCGGCCTGTCGACGACCATCGGCTTCGACGACATCATCGCCGCCGCCCACGACATCGTCGAGGGCAAGATCAGGGGGCGCATGGTCGTGGATATGTGAGGCCCCGAAGCCGCCAGAACGGGCGGCAAAAATGCATGACCGCTAAAATTCGAACGATCCGCCGCGCTTTTCCATAATCTCTATCTGGCAAGGAGTTCCGCATGATCGCGGAGTCCGCCAGGAAAGAGAAGAGCCGCGCCGAAAGCATCGACGGGCCGAACCCGGCGACGCCCAAGCGGCAGCATGTTGCCGCGCCGCCGCTGGCGCCGGATTTGCCGCGCCCCACGTCCGAGGGCCTGCCGTTCCTGACGGTGGTCGCCAGTGTCGTGCTGGCGGGCCTCTCCCACCTCACCGGTGCGCCGATCTTCATCACCCTCGGCCTGCTGGCGACAGGCGTTGCCGGCGTCGCCATGCACCTGCGCAACCGCCGCACCGTCCACCGCGCGACGGCCTTGCTCGACGAAACCGCCGCGCGCAGCCGCGCCGAGATCGAGACGCTGGCCGACCGCATGTGGGAGATGCAGGAGAGCGAGGAGCGTTTTCGCGGGCTGATCGATGCGCTCGGCGATCTCGTCGTCCACCGCGACCGCGACGGCCACATCGTCTATGCCAACATGGTTTTCGCCGGCCTCGTCGGAACCGATCAGCGCGACCTTGCCGGCAGGACTCTGGCCGACCTCGGCATCGATGTCGGTATCGTTCCCGACGCCGCCTTTTCGGATCACGAATGCCTGAGTTCCACCGACGTCTCCATCCGCACGCCGAACGGTCCGCGCTGGTTCTCGTGGATCGAACTGTCGGTGCGCGACAAGGATAGCGGCGCCGTCTCGCACCGGGCGATTGCCCGTGACATCACCGCCCGCAAGCGCGCCGAATCCTCGTTGATCACCGCGCGCGAGCGCGCCGAATATGCCAGCCAGGCCAAGTCGCGCTTCCTCGCCACCGTCAGCCATGAGATCCGCACGCCGATGAACGGCATCATGGGCATGGCCAAGCTACTGGCCGACACCAATCTGTCGCCCGAGCAGCGCACCTATGTCGGCGCCGTCTCGACCTCGGCCAGCGCGCTTTTGGCGCTCATCGAAGACCTGCTCGACTATTCCAAGATCGAGGCCGGCCGCTTCGACCCGGAACCGCAGCCGACATCGTTGCGTGAAATTGCCGACAACATCATCGAACTGATGGCGGCGAAAGCCTTCGCCAAGAACATCGGCCTCGGCTGTCATGTCGAGCCCGACGTGCCACAGATGATCATGGCCGATCCGGGAAGAGTCAGGCAGGTGCTGCTCAACCTGATCGGCAATGCGATCAAGTTCACCGACACCGGCGGCGTGCTGGTTTCGGTTGCACGGGCCCGCACCGAGACCAGCGACCGCATCTGCTTCACCGTCGCCGACACCGGCCCTGGCCTGCGCGAAGAGGATATGGAGCGCATCTTCGAGGAGTTCGAACAGTCCGACGGCACCTCGACCCGCACCCATGGCGGCGCCGGCCTCGGTCTGGCCATATCGAGGCGCCTGGTCGCCGCCATGGGCGGTGCCATTTCGGTGTCGAGCCGGCTTGGCGAGGGATCGGAATTCGTCTTCGAGATCCCGGCCGCAGGAGCAACCGAAGCACCGCAGAACCGGCAGAACATCCTCGCCGGCCGGCGCGCCGTGATCGTGTCGAAGAACGCCGTCGAGGCGGACGCCATCGCCCGCACCATCCGCGCCCATGGCGGCGCCGTCGACGTCGCCGCAACCGCTTCCCAGGCGACGCCCTTCGCCGAACATTGCGATGTGCTGTTGATCGACGCGGCCCTGGAGGACGGCGACGGCAGACTGCTCAAGCGCCTGCGCCAGAGTGGCTTTGCCGATTGCGAGGCGATCACGCTGATCGCGCCGACCGACCGCGGCATGCTTGGCGAATTCCGCACCAGCGGCTACGCCACCTTCTTGGCGAGGCCGGTGCGCGGCGAAACCCTGCTGCGCGTGCTGCTGACCAGTCATGCCCCTGCCTTGCCGCCGCCCAAGCCGGAAAAGACCGGCGCGTCCTCGCTTCGTGCCCATGGCGGGCGCCAGCAAGGTTTGTCGGTGCTGATCGCCGAAGACAACGACATCAACGCCATGCTTGCCCGCGCCACGCTTTTGAAGGCGGGACATCGCGTGAAAGTGGTCGGCAATGGCAAGGCCGCGGTCGAGGCGGTGACCGAAGCCGGGCTGAAAAATCGCTTCGATGTGGTGCTGATGGATTTGCACATGCCGGTCATGGACGGGCTGGACGCGATCGCCGCCATCCGCCGCCACGAGGAGGAAATGGCTGTGCCGCCGGTTCCGATCATGGTGCTTTCGGCCGACAGCCAGGAAAAGACCCGCCACACCGTGCTCGCCCATGGCGCCAGCGGCTTTGTCACCAAGCCGCTCGATCCCGACGCGCTGGTCCATGCCGTCGAGGGCCAGGTGGCCGCCTGAATTCATGTCGCTCGAAAATGGCCCCGGTTTTGAGAAGACGACATGCACAAAACAAAGACTTGAAGCGCGTCGCGTGAATCGTCCCAGCGCGACGCGCTTCATGGCGACGCTGGCGCAATCCTCGCGTCACGTAGGTAGCCGAATGAGGGTTTTCGCCAGCCGACGAAGTATTGCCCGTCGCGCCGTATCACGGTACTGTCACAATCCTGTTGCACCTACACCGTATCCCCGTGCCAAGAGGGATGGCTCGAAGGAGAATCACTCGTGCATACAGTTATGCCGGAATGTGACACTCGGCCCAGCGCAGGCGGCGCTTTGCTCGCCGCGCGGAACGCCGATGCCGTCGCAACAGGCGCACCGCTGGGCCGTATCGGCAATCTCGAAGTGCGGCTTGCCCGCAATGAGGCCGAGATCGCCGCCGCGCAGGAAGTGCGCTACCGGGTGTTTTATGACGAGCTTGGCGCCAGGGGGGACCTGTTCCAGGCGCAGGACCGGCGCGACGCCGACCGCTTCGACCCGCTGTGCGACCATCTCCTCGTGCTGGACACTTCGATCTCCGGCCCCGAGCATCGCCGCATCGTCGGCACTTACCGCCTGCTGCGGCAAGAGATTGCGGCGACCGCCGGCGGCTTCTATTCCGAAGGCGAGTTCGAACTGACCAAGCTGATCGCCCGCCATCCCGGCCAGCGCTTCCTTGAGCTCGGCCGCTCCTGCGTGCTGCCGGAATACCGCTCGAAGCGCACCATCGAGGCGCTGTGGCAAGGCATCTGGGCCTACATCAACCACTATGAGATCGGCGTGATGACCGGTTGTGCCTCGTTCCCTGGCACGGTGCCGGCTGCGCATGCCGAGGCGCTCACCTACCTTGCCCATCACTGCCGGACCAACTCCGCCTGGGATGTGCGGGCTGTCTCCGGCCGCTATTGCTCGATGGATCTGATGCCGATCGAGGCGGTCAACGCCAAGGCGGCGATCGCGGCCATGCCGCCGTTGGTCAAGGGCTATCTGCGCGTCGGCGCCCGCATCGGCGACGGCTGCGTCATCGACCGTGAGTTCTCCACGGTCGATGTGTTCGTGGTGATGCCGGTCAAGGAAATCGGCGCCCGCTACGTCAACTATTATGGCGGGGAAGCGCAGCGCTTTGCGGCGTGAGGCAGTAGGCAGTAGGCAGTAGTGAAGGCTGCCGCGAATGCTGACTACCGACTATTCCCTATTCCCTATTCCCTATTCCCTATTCCCTATTCCCTAATCCCTCTCCCTACGGAATATCCTCCGGTCGCCGTCCCGGGCGGCTCTTGTAGGACGGAAAGGTCCAGCCGAATTTCAGCGCGCCGCCGCGCACCAGGAAAGCCGCGACGAAGCCGGCGACATCCGAGGCGAGCGGCGGCAGGCCGGCGAGATCGCCAAGTGTGTAGAGGCCGGCGCCCGCGAGTGCGGCGGTGACGTAGATTTCGGGCCTGAGCAGCACCGATGGCTCGCCGGCCAGCAGATCGCGCAGGATGCCGCCAAATGTGGCGGTCAACACGCCCATAACAACGGAGACGACCGGCGAGCCGGTGATGGCCAGCCCCTTGGCCGCGCCCATTACGGAAAAGGCCGCCAATCCGATGGCGTCGAGCCAGAGCAGCCATTTCCAGCGGGATTCGACGCGGTGGGCGATGAAGAAGACCAGCACCGCAACCGCCGCGCAAACCAGCACATAGCCGGAGTTGGCGACCCAAAAGACGGGCAGGTTGAGGATGACGTCGCGAAGCGTGCCGCCGCCAATGCCGGTAACGCTGGCCAGAAACAGGAAGCCGATAATGTCGAGCTGCTTGCGCGAAGCCGCCAACGCCCCGGTCGCGGCAAAGACGGCGACGCCAGCAAAGTCGAGGAGGTCGATGGGTGTCAGGGACATGAGGTAGTAGGGATTGGGAATTAGGGAAAGTATGAATAACACGAAGCCGCGCGATTGATACGCCTGCCTATTCCCTATTCCCTATTCCCTATTCCCTATCCCCTATCCCCTACTGCCTATTCCTACTCACGCATCCTTCTCGGCCTGCTCGTTCACCGGCCCCGGCTCGACCGGCGCTTCGGTGGCCGCGATCTTGGGGCCGCCCTTGGCGACCCCGACCATGGCCGGCCGCAGCACGCGCTCGCCGATCGAATAGCCCGGCTGCACGACCTGGACGACGGTGTTGGCCGGCACATCGGGATTCGGCACTTCGAACATCGCCTGGTGGAAATTCGGGTCGAACTTCTCACCTTCCGGTTCGAGCTTCTTCACCCCATGCCGTTCCAGCGTCGACAGCATGGCGCGCTCGGTGATCTCGACGCCGTCGATCAGCGCCTTGAAGCCGGCATCTCCGGCCGCTTTCGCCTCGGCGGGGATAGCATCGAGTGCGCGGCGCAGATTGTCCGACACCGACAGCATGTCGCGGGCGAAATTGGCCACCGCATAGGCGCGCGCATCATGCACGTCGCGGGCGGTGCGGCGGCGCAGATTCTCCATCTCGGCCGCGACCCGCAGCGCGCGGTCCTTCAGCTCCTCGTTTTCCTTCAGCAGCCGCACCAGCGCTTCATAGTCGCCGTCGATGCCGCCTTGCGTGCGCTCGGCCTCGGCCGTTTCGATATCCTCGGGCGCGCGTTCGTCTTTTGTCTGGTCGCTCATCGCCATTTCCCGTCATTCGAATGGTTTGGATTTGCGCCCGATATCGAGGTTTGGCGGCCAAAAATCAAGGGGCAAGCCCAGGAGGACGCCCAACAGCAGGCAATGTTGCGGGCTGCCCGTCGGACTTGGTGCGGGGCGCAAGGACGTTCAAAATTAATTCAAACTTTACCGTAACGGCAGCCTTTGCTTGCCAACACCCCGCTATGGGGAACCATTCAAAGCTTGGAGGAGTTTTGAAACCGACACAGGATTTGAGACAATGGACCGCAATACTGCCAACAGAAGCGAAGAGCTCGCCGCCGACATCAGGCGCCAGTTCGGCACCGAGGCGACGACGCGCTTCTTGCGCACCTTGCCGGCCTTCCGCACCGAGGCCGACATTCCCGCCCGTTTCCGGGACCTGCTCGACCGGCTGGACGGCATAGAAGCCAGCATGGCCGGCGGCCGACGCCGTCAATAGCGATGCAATCGCGCGACAATTACGCGCAGTAATTTTGCGTGAGCTTTTCCTTGCGGCAGCGGGACGCCCCGCCTATGCTTCCTGATGAACATGATTTCCCCCGAGACGGCCGCCAACAGCAAGCGCGCCTGGTTGAAGATCCTGGCGCGCTACAAGAAGCCCGACCGGCGACGCAGCACTCTTGAACTCGCCATCACCCTCATTCCTTTCGTTACGCTGTGGGCGCTGTCTTCGGCAGCCTATTCCTATGGCCACTGGTGGGGCTTGATCCTGATCCTTCCCGCCGCCGGTTTTCTGGTGCGGATCTTCATGATCCAGCACGATTGCGGCCACGGCTCCTTCTTCGCCAACCGCACTGCCGACGACTGGATCGGCCGCGCCCTCGGCGTGCTGACGCTGACCCCTTACGATTGCTGGCGGCGCGCGCACGCCACCCATCACGCCAGCGCCGGCAATCTTGACGAGCGCGGCATGGGCGATATCAGGACGTTGACGGTTGCTGAATACCGGCAGCTGTCTTGGCGGGGACGCCTTGCCTATCGTCTCTACCGCCATCCCCTGGTGATGTTCGGCCTCGGGCCGATCTGGCTGTTCATCTTCGAGCAGAGGCTGCCCGTCGGCATGATGCGCGGCGGCCTGACGCCCTGGGTGTCGTCGATGACCACCAATCTCGGCATCGCGGTCGCGGCAGCGCTGCTTATCTGGCTGGTCGGCCCCGGCGCTTTCCTGATCGTCCATTTGCCGATCGTGATCCTGGCCGGATCGGCCGGAATCTGGCTGTTCTACGTCCAGCACCAGTTCGAGGAGACGGAATGGGCGAAGGACGAAGAGTGGGAATTCCAGCGTGCCGCCCTGCACGGCTCGTCCTATTATGATTTGCCGCCGGTGCTGAACTGGTTCACCGGCAATATCGGCGTCCATCACGTGCACCATCTCTCGGCCAAGGTGCCGGGCTACCGGCTGCAGGAAGTGCTGCGCGACTATCCCGAACTGCGCGGCATCGGCCGCGTCACGCTCCTCGACAGCCTGCGCTGCGTCAAGCTGGCGTTGTGGGACGAGAACCGCCGCAAGCTGATCTCGTTTCGCGAAGCGCGGGCCTTGGCCTAAAAGCAATTCCAGCAAAGTGTGAGGCGGTTTTCCGGGCTTTCGCTTGGGAATGCCGTAAGACAAAGAAAAAAACCGCCGCACCGAAGGCGCGGCGGCATCTCCCAAAAACCGGCTCAGGCAGCCTTGCGCTCCTCGCGCATCCAGACCTTGCAGCCCTGATCATGTCAGGCGCCTTTTCGGCGATCATGATGGACGGTGCATTGGTGTTGCCGCCGATGAGCGCCGATTCCTCCCTCGCGCCCGGTGGATATTTCCGTCCGGACAGCCAGGAGAAGGCCCGATCACAGTCTTTGTAAAGACAGGCGGAATTACCGTCGCGTCAGCTGTTGCGAACGCGCCGCCAGGAGTATTTCGGCCCCTTCGGCTCCGACGCTTCGGTCGGCTGATAGTAAAGGCCCAGCCCGCCTGTGCGGCCTTCTTCGAGGCGCTTCAGCAGAACCGGGTTGGAGATCTCGAACTCGTCGAAGCCGAGGCGCAGCATATGCGGCAGCTGGTCGACGAGCACCTGGCCCGTGGCGCGGACCGCGCCCTCGAAATCGTAGCGGCTGCGCAGCAATTCGCCCTTGGAAAACGAGCGGCCGTCGCTGAAGGCCGGAAAGGCCAGCGCCACCAGCGACAGCTGGTCGAGCAGATCCACGACCTTTTCCAGCTGGTCGCCCGGCAGCAATGCGACGCCCAGCCGCTCCTTGGCCGAGCGCCGCACCTCGGCATCGAGGCCGAGAAATGCCTGCAACGGCAGGATGAAGCGGCCATTGCCCGCCAGTGCATCCGCACTTTCGGCATGTGTCCACTCGTCTTCGCGAAAACCCGTCCGGGTCCAGAGGCGGGTCTCCGCTGTGGTCTGTTCAGTCATAGAAAATTCCTAAAGCCCTAAAAATCGAAAGTCCGCGAAAGCCGGTCCACACGAAACCGGCGGCCTCCGAGCGGAAGCCGCCGTTGCAGGCCAGCCTCACCTGAATATCACCATAGCTTAAAGGGATGCGTCGGTCAGCGACACTTCCAGTCCCGACAGATGGATGCCGCACTCGGTTTTGGCATGACCGGCCCAGCGGCCGCTGCGCGCATCCTCTCCCGGCTGCACCGGCTGCGTGCACGGGAAGCAGCCGATCGACAGATAGCCGTACGCAACCAGCGGATTTTCGCGCAGCGCATGCGCGCGCATGTAGTCAGCCTGGTCGGATGTCGTCCAGTGCGCCAGCGGATTGACGCGTACGCGCGGGCCGACCGCCTCGAACACCGGCAGCGCGGCTCGCGTCGCCGCCTGGAAGCGCTTCCGGCCGGTCAGCCAGGCGCGGAAGGGGGCGACGCCGCGCGCCAGCGGCTCGACCTTGCGCACGTCGCAGCAGGCATCGGTATTGCTCTGGTGCAGATTGCCGGTCGGATCGACCCGCTCGAGCGCCGCGTCTTCGGGCTTGATCACCCTGATGTTGGTCAGCCCGAAATCGGCGACCAGCGCATCGCGATAGCCCAGCGTCTCTTCGAAATGCTTGCCGGTGTCCAGGAAGATGACCGGCAGCGTGCGGTCGACCTTGGCGATCATATGCAGCAGGACGGCGGAATCCGCGCCGAAGGACGACACGGCGGCGATCTCGTCATGAAACAATTCGCTCGCCGCGCGTTCGATGATGTCGAGCGGGCTCAGATGTCCATACAGCGCGTCGAAGCCCGCCGCTTTGGCGGCGATGCTGTCGTCGACGTCGACGATGCGGTCAAGCGGCCTTGGTTTCGCCAGCATAGAGCGCCTCCTTGAACGGCGCGGGACCGACACGGCGGTAGGCGTCGATAAAACGTTCACTGGGACCGAGCCGAAGGCCGAGATAGGTGTCGACGATCTGCTCGATGGCGTCCGTGATCTCTTCCGAAGAGAAGCCGCGGCCGATGATTTCGCCAACCGAGGTGTTCTCGTCGGCCGATCCGCCAAGCGTCACCTGGTAGAGTTCGGAGCCTTTCTTCTCGACGCCGAGGATACCGATATGGCCGACATGGTGATGTCCGCAGGCATTGATGCAGCCGGAAATCTTCAGCTTCAATTCGCCGATCTCGCGCTGCCGCTCCAGCGAGGCGAAGCGAAGCGAAATCTCCTGCGCGATCGGGATCGAGCGCGCTGTCGCCAGCGCGCAATAATCGAGGCCAGGGCACGCGATGATGTCGCTGATCAGGTTGGAATTGGCCGTCGCGAGGCCAATGTCGACCAAAGCGTCGTAGACCGCTTTCAAATCGGCGCGCGCCACATGCGGCAGGATCAGGTTCTGCTCATGGCTGACGCGCAGTTCGTCGAACGCGTATTTCTCGGCGATGTCGGCGACCGCTTCCATCTGGCTGTCGGTGGCATCGCCCGGCACCTCGCCGATACCTTTCAGCGAAATCGTCACCGCGGCATAGTCGGGATGGCGATGGGTCACGACATTCTGGTCGAGCCAATCCGAGAAGCTTTTGGAATCGAGCCGCGCCAGCTTGATCGCCGCGTCGCCTTCCGGCCGGGCGGTCAGTGCCGGCGGCGCGAAATAGGCGTCGATGGCACGGATGTCGGCTTCCGGCAGCTTCAGCTCGGCGTCCTTCAGCTCCTGCCATTCGGCCTCGACCTGGCGGGTGATTTCCTCGACGCCGGTCTCGTGGACGAGGATCTTGATGCGCGCCTTGTACTTGTTGTCGCGGCGGCCATAGAGGTTGTACACGCGCAGGATCGCGGTGCAGTAGGACAGCAGGTCGGCTTCCGGCAGGAAGTCGCGGATCTTGCGCGCCACCATCGGCGTGCGGCCCTGGCCGCCACCGACATAGACGGCAAAGCCGAGCTCGCCGGCGGCGTTCTTCTTCAGATGCAGACCGATATCATGCGTCTGGATGGCGGCGCGGTCGCGCTCGGCCCCGGTCACCGCGATCTTGAACTTGCGCGGCAGGAACGAGAATTCCGGATGCACAGACGACCATTGCCGCAGGATCTCGGCATAGGGGCGCGGATCAGCGACCTCGTCGGCGGCGGCGCCGGCAAAGTGATCGGCGGTGACGTTGCGGATGCAATTGCCGCTGGTCTGGATCGCATGCATCTCGACGCTGGCGAGATCGGCCAGGATCGCCGGAATGTCGGACAGCGCCGGCCAGTTGAACTGGATGTTCTGGCGCGTGGTGAAGTGGCCGTAGCCCTTGTCGTATTTGCGCGCGATGTGGCCGAGCATGCGCAGTTGCGCGCTGTTCAGCGTGCCATAGGGCACCGCGATGCGCAGCATGTAGGCGTGCAGCTGCAGGTAGACGCCGTTCATCAGCCGCAGCGGCCGAAACTGATCCTCGGTGATCTCGCCGGACAGCCGGCGTTCGACCTGGTCGCTGAACTCGGCGACGCGGGCCTGGACAAAATCGTGGTCGAACTCATCGTAGCGGTACATGTTTCGTCTTTCAGGGCGCGTCCGCCCGTATTTTGTTAAGCTGCCCGCGCAGCCTGCTTGCCCAGATCTTCCCGGATGGTCGGGCCGGCAGCGCGGATCTTTTCGCGCAGCCGCACCGGCACGACGATGCCATTGACGACTTCAGCGTCGATCAGATTGACGTCGACAACCTGATTGTTGGCGTTGGCCTTGGCGCCGATTGCTTCCAGCCTGTCCTCTGCCGCTTGGTCATGGGCAAGGTCGGCATGGTCGACCGTCTCGGCCCAGCCACCATCGGCGTACCAGACGGCGATGCCGTCGGAGAGGCGGTTTGCGGTCAGTATCTTCATGGCTGGACCTCTGCGTCGGCCGCATTGGCGGCGCTCTCATGACTATGTGCCGCGAGCGGCTCGGAACGTTCAAAGTTGGCGCCGGCAACCGCGTCGCCGATGATGGTCATCACCGGACCGGCCAGATCGGCGCGCTCTTCCAGCGACGGCAAATCGGCCAGCGTGCCGTGGAAACGGCGGCGGTTCTGCAAGCTGGCATTCTCGACCACGGCAACCGCCGTGTCCGGCGACAGGCCGGCCTCGATCAGCCGTCCGGCGACTTCGGCGGCGACCGAGCGGCCCATATAGACGGCGACGGTGGCGCCGGAAATGGCGAGCTTGGCCCAATCCGGCAGCGAATTGCCCTTCAGATCATGGCCGGTGGTGAACACCATCGACGAGGAGACGCCGCGCAGCGTCAGCGGCAGCTCGAAATCGGCGGCGGCGGCAAAGGCGGCGGTGACGCCGGGGACGACATCATAGGCGATGCGGGCATCGCGCAGTGCGGCCATCTCCTCGCCGGCGCGGCCGAACACCAGCGGGTCGCCCGACTTCAGCCGCACGACGCGCTTGCCCTGCCTGCCAAGCTCGACCAGCAGCGCATTGATCTCGGCCTGGCTCTTGGTGTGGCATCCCTTGCGTTTTCCGACCGGCAGCCGCTCGGCGTCGCGGCGGCCCATGGCGACGATCGCCTCCGGCACCAACGCGTCATAGACGATGACGTCGGCTTCCATCAAAAGCCGATGCGCGCGCAGCGTCAGAAGATCCTCAGCACCTGGCCCGGCGCCGACCAGGGCGATATGGCCCGAAGCCGGAGCCTTCGACAGCAACAGATCGGCGGCGGCGTCATGCGCCTGCGAAAGCTCGCCGGCTTCGACGGCGCGCGCCGGTGCACCCTGGAAAAAACTGCTCCAGAACTGGCGGCGTGCGTTGCCTTTCGGCAGCAGCTTTTCGGCGGCACCCCGGAACGAGGCGGCAAGCGCTGCCAGCGGCCCGAGCGACGGCGACAGCATGCGGTCGATGCGGCTGCGCAGCATCTGCGCCAGCACCGGACCCGCGCCTTCCGTGCCGATGGCGATGGCGACCGGGGCGCGGTTGACCAGCGCCGGGGTGAAGAAATCGCACAGCTCCGGCCGGTCGACGGCATTGACCGGAATGCCAAGGCGGCGCGCATCGTCGGCGACGCGGCGGTCGAGCCTCTCGTCGCCGCTGGCGGCAAACACCAAGACCGAGCCTTCGAGATGCGCGGCGTCGTAGGGGGCGTCGATACGGATGGCGCCGGTCGCGGCGATGAAGCTCAGCAATTCGGCATCGGCAACATCGGCGATGATGCGAAGCACAGCACTTGACTGATCGAGCAGCCGCGCCTTGGCCAATGCTTCGACTCCGCCGCCGACGATGGTCACGGCTTCGCCGTCGACCCGCATGAAGACCGGGAACGCGGTGAGCTTGGGATTGGCGTGCGGCATGACGAACAGATTCCGGAACAATTCGGCAGTTTTAGGCGCGGACGCGAAAAAGCTGAAGGAACCCACTCGCGCATCCCCTGACGGGAGGCAATCGCTTTTCCGCAAGCCAAAGGGCCAAGAGAAAAATATTCCACATCCGCATATCAGGCGGATTCAAGCTACTGCCGCAGGCCTTGTTCTGCGGCTCTTTTATCCGGCAGTCGGCCAAGCTGCAAAATTGTTTTTTCTAAATTCTACCAATTTAGTAGATTAAAGCCACCTCCGACATTGCTCGGATAGACGATAGATCGGGCTCGATATGGCTGCGTGCGATCTCGGCGAACGAAGTGGAACGTTCCCGCTTCGCCACGCGTTCTGCCCCTGCCGTAACAGACAATCGTCGGCTGGATTTGAACCTTCAAGCAGGAGCCCGCAAATGAGCAAGATCAACCTGAAACATGGCCTTCTGGTCATGGTGGCCGATGGCGAGAAAGCGCTGTTCCTGAAAAACGAGGGCGACAATCTCTATCCGCACCTGCAGCTCTTCCAGGAGATGAACCAGGACAATCCGGCAACGCGCGAACAAGGCAGCGACAGTCCCGGCCGCTACAATGACGGCCCCTCCGTGCATCGCAGCGCGGTTGAGGAAACCGACTGGCACCGGCAGGGCAAGGAACGCTTTGCCGAAGAGATCGCGGACCGGCTCTACAAGCTCGCCCATCACGGCATCTTCGACGACATCGTGCTGGTCGCGCCGCCGCTGGTGCTCGGCACCATGCGCAAGAAATTACACAAGGAAGTCACCGACAAGGTGCAGGCGGAGATCCCAAAGACACTGACCAACCGCCCGCTGATCGACATCGAGGCCATGCTGCAGGCGGCGTGACGCATCGATCATCCGGTATTGGGGCCGGCAGCGGTGTTGCGGCGGGGCGCGCGCCCATGGTTCCAGCGCCTCTCGCCACCAATTTACGTCTTGCGGGTTGCGTCGCCCATACCCCCTCCACCATATTGAAAAAGGCGGCGGCTTCGGGCGGCGCACACCCGACATTTCCCGAAAGGCGCTCCATAGACAATGCCGCATGACACGCCCCTTATCGCAACCATCGTCGCCGGTCTGGGGCTGGCATTCATCTTCGGGGCGCTCGCCAACCGTTTTCGCATCCCACCGCTGGTCGGCTACCTCGTCGCCGGCGTGCTGGTTGGGCCGAACACGCCCGGCTTCGTCGCCGATGCCGGCCTTGCCAATGAGCTGGCCGAAATCGGCGTCATCCTGCTCATGTTCGGCGTCGGCCTGCATTTCTCGCTGAAGGATCTTCTCTCCGTCCGCGCCATCGCCGTACCCGGCGCCATTGTCCAGATCGGCTTTGCCACCGCGCTGGGCGCCGGCCTTGCCTGGATGCTCGGCTGGTCGATGGGCGCCGGCCTGGTCTTCGGTCTGGCGCTTTCCGTCGCGTCCACAGTGGTGCTGTTGCGCGCGTTGCAGGAGCGACGGCTGATCGAGACCGAGCGCGGCCGCATCGCCGTCGGCTGGCTGATCGTCGAGGACCTCGCCATGGTGCTGGCGCTGGTGCTTTTGCCGGCGTTGGCCGGCGTGCTCGGCGGCCAGCCGCAGGTCGATGACCATGCGAGCCTTTTGTCGCTGCCGGCCAGCTACGGCATCTGGGGCGTCGTCGGCCTCACGCTCGCCAAGGTCGCCGCCTTCGTCATCGTCATGCTGGTGGTCGGCCGCCGGGTCATTCCGTGGATCCTGCATTACGTCGCCCATACCGGCTCGCGCGAACTGTTCCGGCTGGCGGTGCTGGCGATCGCGCTCGGCGTCGCATTCGGCGCCGCCAAACTGTTCGGCGTCTCGCTGGCGCTCGGTGCCTTCTTCGCCGGCATGATCATGAGCGAATCCGAGCTCAGCCACCGCGCGGCGGAGGAATCACTGCCGCTGCGCGACGCCTTCTCGGTGCTGTTCTTCGTCTCGGTCGGCATGCTGTTCGATCCGTTCAGCCTGATGAGCAATGGCTGGCCGATCCTGGCGACGCTGGCCATCATCGTCATCGGCAAGTCGCTGGCCGCCTTCGTTATCGTCATCGCCTTCCGCTATCCGCTGGGAACCGCCTTGATGATCTCGGCCAGCCTCGCGCAGATCGGCGAATTCTCCTTCATCCTGGCCGAGCTCGGCGTCGGGCTGAAGCTGTTGCCCGAACAGGGACGCGAACTGATCCTGGCAGGCGCCATCCTGTCGATCCTGGTCAATCCGCTGATGTTCCTCGCCCTCGACTGGATGAAGCCATGGCTGGACGCGCGCGCCGCCAAGGCAGCACCACCGGAAGAGGCCAAGCCGGTCGGCCCGGCGACGCAGCCCGGACAAGTGGCCTCGGTGGCCGCCGCGGCAAAAGAGAATGGCCCACCGCCACGCACAACGCTTTCGGGCCACACCATCCTGATCGGCTACGGCCGCGTCGGCAGCCTGGTCGGCGCGGCGCTGAAACAGGCATCGCTACCGTTCCTGGTCATCGAGGACGCCGACAAGACGCTGGCGAGGCTCAGAGACGACGGCGTCGAAATCGTCTCCGGCAATGCGGCCAGTGCGGGCGTGTTTGCCGCCGCCAATCCGGAGGGGGCCAAACGCTTGATCCTTGCCATCCCCAACGCGTTCGAGGCCGGGCAGATCGTGCTCAGGGCACGCGCCGCGAATCCCGGCATCAACGTCATAGCGAGGGCCCATTCCGATGCCGGGGTCGAGCATCTCAAAGGCCTCGGCGCCGACACCGTCATCATGGGCGAACGCGAGATCGCCCGCGGCATCGTGCAAGAAGTGCTGGAGTAAAAGCCGATGCCGCCGAAGCCATTGAGCCCTCCCCGGCCTGAGGCTTGCCCACAGGCGCGTTGATTACGCCACGAAGGCGGAGCCGCCATTGTGCGCGACGCTGGCGAGATACTTTGCCGGCGGCTTGCCGAGCGCTTTCTTGAACATGGTGATGAAGGCGGTGACGGAGGCGTAGCCGAGATCGCCCGAAACCTGCTGGACACTCGCACCGGAGGCCAGCTCCCTTATGGCGACGATCAGGTGCAATTGCTGGCGCCAGCGGCCGAAGCTCAGTCCGGTCTCCTTCACCACAAGACGGGCGAGACTGCTTTCTGAGAGCGCGACGCGGCTGGCCCACTCGGCAAGCGTGCTGCGGTCGGCAGGGTCTTGCGCCAACGCATCGGCGATCCGCCGCAAGCGCGGCTCGGCGGAGATCGGCAGATGCAGCTGCTGGACCGGCATGCGCGGCAGTTCGGAGAGCAGGATTGTGGTCAGCAGCACGTCCCTCGCCTCATCCTCCTCCACGCGATCGGCCAGCTCGACGATCAGTTCGCGCAGCAGCGGCGAGATCGACAGCGTGCAGCACCGGTCCGGCAGATCGGCGGCTCCCGGCTCGATATAGACGAAGAAAATCCGCGCATTGGCGGTGGCGATGTTGCTGTGTTCCATACTGCTGGGGATCCACACACCGCAATGCGGCGGCACCATCCACAGACCGCTGGGCACCCGGCATGTGACGCCACCGCCGAGCGCGAAGACGAGCTGGCCCTTGCGGTGCCAATGGGTCGCCACTTCCGCCCTAGTCTCGGTAACCTCGACGCGCACGGCAATCGCAGGTGCCTGCACATCATCGACATCGAAATCGACCCACGGGTAGCGGAGAGGCTGTCTCACAATTGACCGCTTTTAGCGACTATTCGCCATGATAGCTAAATTCTTTGATGCGGGGAGTCGATAGACTCTGGTTCGTGGCTGGCATGTCACAAACCGGCAGGAAGGCTTCCCATGCGCGCGCTTGTCATCTCTCCCGAGAGCATCACCCGGATCAGTCTCGCCGAGGTCGAGGACCCTCGGCCCCTCCCCAACGAAGCGCTTGTCTGCGTCCACGCAACCTCCTTGAACCGCGGTGAATTGCGCCTGCTCACCATACGCCCGGAAGGCTGGATACCTGGCCAGGACGTGGTTGGAGTAATCAAGCGGGCGGCAGCCGATGGCTCCGGGCCTGCCGTCGGCGCCCGGGTTGTGGCTTTGGTCGACGAGGCCGGCTGGGCGCAACGGGTCGCCGTTCCGACCGACCGCCTCGCCGTCATCCCGGACGAGGTCAGCTTCGGGTCCGCCGCCACGCTTCCGGTCGCGGGCACGACGGCGCTCAGGGTCTTGCGCCATGGCGGCGACCTCGCGGGACAGCAGGTGTTGATCACCGGCGCCAGCGGCGCGGTCGGCCGTTTCCAGATCCAGATCGCCCGCGAGCAAGGCGCCGCGGTGACTGCAATCGCCGCCGCCCGGCACGCCGAGGATCTCCGCGGTCTTGGTGCTCACGAAGTCGCCGAGTCGATCGAACTGGCCGAAGGGCCATTCTCTCTGATCACCGAGTCGGTCGGCGGCCAAAGCCTCGCCCATGCCATCGAACGCGTCGCCCCCGGCGGCACCATCGTCATGTTCGGTTCAAGCAGCGGCGAACTCACGCCGGTTGGCTTCAGACAGTTCGTTCCGGGCCATGAGGGAGCGAGGCTTCAGACTTTCGCCTACTACACATCCGGTCCAGCAATTGGCGCGGACATCGCCTCGCTGCTCGCTCTGGTCGCGGCTGGCCGGCTGGAAACCCGTGTGTCCATGACCGTGCCGTGGACAGACATCACCCAGGCCCTGGACGCCCTGCGCCAGCGCAGCTTCAGCGGCAAGGCTGTTCTCACCATCGCCGAATGAGCAGTCTTTCAGTGCTCAGACGTGCTGGCCGCCATTGATGTGGATTTCCGAGCCCGTTACATAGGACGCCTGCTGCGAGCACAGGAAGAAGATGATGTCGGCGACTTCCGAGGTGGCGCCAAGGCGCCTGAGTGGGATCGTCTCGACGATCTTGTCGGTGCCCGGCGACAGGATCGCGGTGTCGATCTCGCCCGGCGCAATCGCATTGACGCGGATACCGTGCGGGCCGAAATCATGCGCCATCTCGCGCGTCAGCGAACCGAGCGCCGCCTTCGAGGTCGCATAGGCGGTGCCGGCGAAAGGATGCACGCGCGTGCCGGCGATCGAGGTGACGTTGACGATCGAACCTTTTGCTGCCGCAAGCTCCTTGAAGAGACCACGCGCGAGCATGATCGGCGCGAAGAAATTCACCTGGAACACATCGCGCCAGACATGCATCGGCGTGTCGATCGAATCCATGCGGCTGTTGCCGTCCTTGAGCTTCGGCGAAATGCCGGCATTGTTGACCAGCGCGTGCAATTGCCCGCCATGCGCTTCCAGCCGGTGACGTATCTCCGAGACGGCGATGCCGACATCTTCCTGGTCGGCGAGATCGACCTTGATGTGGTCCTCTGGGCCGGCCGGCCACGGGCAATCCTCGGCAAAAGCCTGGCGCGAACAGGTGATAACCCGCCAGCCCTCACGCGAAAAGCGCTTGACCGTGGCATGGCCGATGCCGCGGCTGGCTCCGGTCAGCACGATGGTTTTTCTGGTGTCGGTCTCAGCCATGTCTGTCACTCCGGCCGGAGATGTAGCCGAATGCCGCGAAGGTGGCGAGAGGCCGAATTGTCACCGCAGCTCTCATATGAGGAACGGATTGCCAACTCGCATTTGGTTCGAAGCTAGAATGACGAGCCGCTCAGCCGCCGCCGAGAATATCCAGGATTGAGGTTTTCCGCTTCTTGGTCGGGCCGCCGACGCTGCCCGGCGGTACCGGGTGCTTGATCGAGGCCGTGGTGCCGCCGTCCCCAGGCATGTCGAAACCGTCGGCATCGACGGTTTCGGCCGGTCGGCGGACCGGTGCTTGTGCGGGTACAGCAGCAGGTGCCGGCGCGGCAGGCTCAGAACGGCTGACGGCCACGGCAGGCAACGGCGCCGCCTGATTGTTATCGACTGACGGAATATCGTCGGGCACGATGGTGTCGGGCGGCGTCGACTTCCAGGTGCCGGGCAGCGGCCGGACCGGCACACCTTCATGCGCGGCCACCATGAACTCGTGCCAGGCCTGTGCCGGCAGCGCGCCACCGGTGACCTTCTTCATCGGCGTGCCGTCATCATTGCCGAACCACACGCCGGTGGTGAGGTTTGCGGTGTAGCCGACGAACCAGGCGTCGCGCGAATTCTGGCTGGTTCCGGTCTTGCCGGCCGACGGCCAGGCGAAGGCCGCCTTCCTGGCCGTGCCGATCTCGACCGTGCCGGTCATCATCGAGTTCATCATGCCGACAATGTTCTGCTTGACGACGCGCGGCGCGCTGCCGCCATTGTCGTCATAGAGCACCTTGCCTTCGGTCGTGGTGATGCGGCGGATGAAATGGATGTCGGGCTTGTAGCCGCCATTGGCGAACGGCACATAGGCCGATGTCAGCTCCAGCGGCGTCACTTCCGAAGTGCCGAGCGCGATCGAGGTGTTGGCGATCAGATCGGACTGGATGCCCATGCGGTGCGCCGCCTCGACCACCGCGTCGGGGCCGACCTCCATGGTCAGCTGTGCCGCGACAGAATTCAGCGATTTCGCCAGCGCGGTCGCCAGCGTCACCTTGCCGAAATATTTGCCGCCATAATTGTCGGGCGTCCACTTGCCGATCTTGATCGGTGCGTCGTTGCGCACGCTGTCGGGCGTGCGGCCGGCTTCCAGCGCGGCCATATAGACGAACGGCTTGAACGCCGAGCCCGGTTGACGGCGTGCTTCGGAAGCACGGTCGAACTGGCTGGTCGAATAGTCGTAGCCGCCGACCATGGCGCGCACGGCGCCGGAATTGTCGATCGACACCAGCGCGCCCTGGCTGACATTGAGCTTCTTGCCGCTCTCGTCGATCAGCCGGCGGATCGACTGTTCAGCGAGCTTCTGCAGGTTGAGGTCGACGGTGGTGTCGACGACGATGTCGCTGCGCACGTCGCCGATCAGGTCGGGCAGCTCTTCCATGATGGTGTCGGCGACGTAGTTTTCCGAACCGGTCCAGTAGGATGGCGCGCGCGTTGCCGGCGCGCTCATCGCCGAGGCCAGTTCCTTGGCGCTGATCTTGCCTTCGTCGCGCATGGCGGCGAGCACCAGCTGCGAACGCTCCTCCGCCGCCTTCGGGTCGCGCGCCGGCGACAGTCGCGACGGCGCCTTCAAGAGGCCGGCGAGAAGGGCCGCCTCCGAAAGTGTGACATCGCGCGCGCTCTTGCCGAAATAGCGGCGCGAGGCCGCCTCGACGCCATAGGCGCCCGAGCCGAAATAAACCCGGTTGAGGTACATTTCGAGGATCTGGTCCTTGGTATGCTTGTGCTCCAGCCAGAGCGACAGCAGCACTTCCTGCACCTTGCGCTCCAGCGTGCGGTCGGGCTTCAGGAACAGGTTCTTGGCCAGCTGCTGGGTCAGCGTCGAGCCGCCCTGCGAGAAACGCCGGCCCAGAACATTGGTCACCATGGCGCGCGATAGGCCGATCGGGTCGATGCCGAAATGCGAATAAAAGCGGCGATCCTCGATGGCGATGACGGCTTCCGGAATGTAGGGCGACATTTCGTGCAGGCCGACCGCCTCCCCGCCGCTCATGCCGCGGTTGGCAAGCAGTTGCCCGTCGACCGAGACGATCTTGATGTTGGGCGCGCGGTTGGGGATCGACCAGGTGGTGGCCGCCGGCATCTTGGCGCCGTAATAGACGACGATGCCGGCCACCGCGATGCCGCCCCAGATGCAGAGCACGAAGCACCAGTAAAACATCCGCGCCATCACGCCGAACAGCCCGCGCCGGGGTTTGCCGCGCTTGCCGCGTGACGATGATTTTGCCTTGGAGGTTTTGCGCGCCGAAGATGATTTGCGATTGGCCGGCACGACCCGATCCTCCTCGTTCACCGAAAAACCGGCCGCGGATTTCGCCTTTGGCGATCCCTCGAAGCTGGGTTCGATGCGACTGTCTCTGCGGTTCGCCATGCGTTGCGCTGTCTTCCCGGTGTCAATGGCGCTCGGGTTGGAGGGTAGATGCGGCGGTTTAAGGGCGCGTTAAAGCAGGGTTTATGCACCCTTCTGAAATTCCTTAAGAATTTCTAAAATCCGCTGCCGCCAACTGGGTCCGAAAGCCGCATCCTCGCGGCCTGTCTGCCGCAAAAGGCAGAGGCCCTGGCTACCCCGAATATTTCAATTCTGCTGGATCGAAATGCCCTTGTCGTCGATCTTCAGTTCGACGCCCTTGGGCTTGGTCTGTTCGTGATAGACATATGCACCGAGCGCGATGACGACGACAACGAGCGCGCCGACAAGGAGATAGAGAGTGTTCTGTTTCACGGCGCGCTCCTTTGGCAGCAATTCCAGGAAAGCACAGGCTTTCTCCTGAGGAATTGCGTTGAATGAAAACTTAGAGCGTCAAGCTCGCTTCAGAACCTTGACCAGCACCAGCAGGATGACGGCGCCGATCGTGGCGTTGATGATGGCAGCCAGAATGCCGCCGCCGATAGCGAAGCCGAGCCTTGGAAATAGCCAGCCGGCGATCAGGGCGCCGATAATGCCGACGATGATGTTGCCGATGAGGCCGAAGCCGAAGCCCGAGACGATGAGGCCGGCGAGCCAGCCGGCAATGGCGCCGATTATGATGAAGATGAGAAGGCTTTCGATGCCCATGACGCGTTCCTCCAGGAAGAGAGGCTACGGAGCGGAAGGCCCCGAATCGGCCTCGATATCAACGACTTCAGGCTATGCGAAAGCAGTTGCACCCGCCAGCGGCGCTCATTGATCGTCGTCATCGTCGCTGGAGACTGGCCGCCAGCTGGTCGGGTCGACCTTTTTCTGGGTATCGCTGTCGGTGTAGACCCACCAGGCGCCGTCGCGATATTGCCCGACGGATTCGCTGACGACGCCGGCGCCGTCCTTCCACAGAACAGTGACCTTGGATCCATCTGTCGGGGCGGTCGCTATCGGTTTGCGGTCTGCCACGTCATCCCCCTCATTGAGTCGACAGAACGCCACGACGCGTGTCTGGTTGCAAGGCTGCCGGAAGCGTTATCCGAAGGCCATCAGCTGTGGGCAAAAATATCCTCTTCGTCCCAACCCATCAAATCGAGCTTGGCACGCGTCGGCAGGAAGCGGAAGCAGGCGTCGGCTTCCTTGGTGCGCCCGTCCCGCGCCAGGCGTCCAGCCAGCACCTCGCGCAGACGGTGCAGATAGAGAACGTCGGAAGCGGCATATTCGAGCTGTTCGGGCGACAGGGTCTCGGCCGCCCAGTCCGACGATTGCTGCGCCTTCGACAGGCCGACGCCAAGCAGTTCGAAGCAGATGTCCTTCAAGCCGTGCCGGTCGGTATAAGTGCGGGTCAGCCGCGAGGCGATCTTGGTGCAGAACACCGGCTCCGGCATGACGCCGAAGGCGTTGTAGAGCACGGCGAGGTCGAAACGGCCGTAGTGGAACAGTTTCGATATGCCGCGGTTGCGGAGCAGGCTGACGAGGTTCGGCGCTTTCTTCTGGCCGGGCGCGATCTGGATCACGTCGGCCGAGCCATCGCCGGGCGAGATCTGCACCACGCACAGCCGGTCGCGGTGCGGGTTCAAGCCCAGCGTCTCGGTATCGATGGCCACCGCGTCGACATTGTAGTGGGCGAGGTCGGGCAGATCGTTCTTGTGGAAGCGGATGTCGGGCATAGTTGTCTCCGGATCGCGGCGTAACTCGTCCTCGCCGCGATCCGCTGAAAAATCAACAAGAAAACTTCCCAGCCTCCTCAGCGCGTCAGCGCATCGAGAATGCGCGCCCACGAGCGCTGGCCCTTGTGGAAGGAGGTCAGCTCGTATTTCTCGTTGGGCGAGTGGATGCGGTCGTCGTCGAGGCCGAACCCGACCAGCAGCGATTCCATGCCGAGATAGGTCTGGAAGTCGCCGACCACCGGTATCGAGCCTCCGCTGCCCGTCGTCACCGCTGGCTTCGGCCATTCATCCGACAGCGCAGTCTTGGCCTTGGCCAGGAATGGCGAGTCGTAGGAAAGCTGAATTGCCGGCCCGCCGCCATGCGGGTGGAATTCGACCGAACAGTCCCTGGGAATGCGCGCCTTGACGAATTCCCGGAACGCGGCGCGGATCTTCTCGGGGTCCTGCTTGTGGACGAGGCGGAAGGAGATTTTCGACGACGCTTCCGCCGCGATCACCGTCTTGAACCCCTTGCCGGTGTAGCCGCCGATGATGCCGTTGAACTCGGCCGTCGGCCGCGCCCAGGTCAGTTCCATCACCGAGCGGCCTTTTTCGCCCGACGGGATCGAGAGGCCGATCGGTCCGAGGAAGGTTTCGGCGGTCTCGCCCAGAGTTTCCCATGATTTCAGGATCTGCGACGGCGTTTCCTCGACCCCGTCATAGAAGCCCGGAATGGTGACGTGGCCGTTCTCGTCATGGATGTCGGCGAGGATTTTCGCCAGGATGCGGATCGGGTTGGCGGCGGCGCCGCCATAGAGGCCCGAATGCAGGTCGCTATCGGCAGCCTTGACCGTGACCTCCTCGCCGACCATTCCGCGCAGCGAAACGCAGATCGACGGCGTTTCGCGGTCCCACATGCCGGTGTCGCAGACCAGAGCGAAATCGGCCTTGAGCTCATCGGCATTGGCCCCGAGGAACGGCTTCAGCGACGGCGAACCGGACTCCTCCTCGCCCTCGAACAGGATGGTGATGCGGCAGGGCAGATTGCCATGCACCTGCTTCCAGGCGCGGCAGGCCTCGACGAAGGTCATCAGCTGCCCCTTGTCGTCGGCCGAGCCACGGCCGGTGATTACCTTGTGACCGGGCTCGATCTCCTTGACCGCCGGCGCAAACGGGTCGTTCTCCCAAAGCTCGATCGGATCGACCGGCTGCACGTCGTAATGGCCGTAAAACAGCACATGCGGCGAACCGGCGGGGCCTTCATGGTGCGCAACCACCATCGGGTGTCCCGGCGTGTCGCGCACCGAAGCGTCGAAGCCGATCAGCTTGAGGTCCGCCACCAGCCATTCGGCGGCCTTGCGGCAGTCGGCAGCATAGTCGGAATCGGTCGAGATCGACTTGATGCGGAGCAGGCCGAACAGGCGCTCCAGGCTCTGGTCGAGATTTTTGTCGAGACGGTCGAGGACGGGGGTGATTGTGGACATGTCTTGCGGGCCTTTCTTTTCGGTGGCCGAACCGTAAAGGCAGCGCATCAAAACGAAAAGCCCGCGATCGTTGGACCACGGACCGTAAACACTTGTCAGAAGGCAAAAAAGAACCGCCGTGGTGGAGGGGAACCACGGCGGTCTTTTACTCGAAACGATGCGGCAGCCCGGAGAGGGGGGATAGGCTGCCGCAATTGTCCGGGATAGGCGGGGGACGGGCCTTGCTCCGGACTCGGCGAAAACTGCCGATGACCTTTATTTGTGTCTCGGATCGTGGCGTTTCAAGGGCACAAAAATTACACTTTTGTAACATAGCCGTGAGCGCCGAGGCAAACAGCAGCAGGGTCTATTGGCAGGCAGGCTCTGTCAGCATGTCGCCGCAACACCTGTTGGAAGCCCGCCTTTGCCATGGACCGCGCCGTCCTGCCGCGCTATCCCTGCCGGCATGAAAAAAGGCGACCATCTCTTCCTTATCGACGGCTCCGGCTACATCTTTCGCGCCTATCATGCGCTGCCGCCGCTGACCCGCAAATCCGACGGGCTGCCGGTGGGCGCCGTGTCCGGCTTCTGCAACATGCTGTGGAAGCTGATGCAGGATGCCCGCAACACCGATGTAGGAATTGTACCGACGCATTTAGCGGTCATTTTCGATTATTCGTCGAAAACCTTCCGCAATGATCTCTACCCGGAATACAAGGCCAACCGCAACGCACCGCCCGAAGACCTGATCCCGCAATTCGGTCTGATCCGCCAGGCAACCGTGGCCTTCAACCTGCCTTGCATCGAGATCGAAGGCTACGAGGCCGACGACCTCATCGCCACTTATGCCAGGCTGGCGTGCGAGGCCGGCGGCGACACCACCATCATCTCCTCCGACAAGGATCTGATGCAGCTGGTCGGACCCACGGTCGGCATGTACGACCCGATGAAGGACCGCCAGATCGGCATCCCCGAAGTCATCGAGAAATGGGGCGTGCCGCCGGAAAAGATGATCGACCTGCAGGCGCTGACCGGCGACTCCGTCGACAATGTGCCGGGCGTACCCGGCATCGGGCCGAAAACGGCGGCGCAGCTTCTGGAACAGTTCGGCGACCTTGACGGGTTGCTCGCCCGGGCCAGCGAGATCAAGCAGGACAAGAGGCGCGAATCCATCATCGCCAATGCCGACAAGGCGCGCATATCGCGCCAACTGGTGACGCTGAAGAACGACGTGCCGGTGACCGACGGGCTCGACGATTTCGTGCTGCATGCGCCGGATGGGCCGAAGCTGATCGGCTTTCTCAAAACCATGGAATTCACCTCGCTGACCCGCCGTGTGGCCGAGGCGACCAGCACCGAAGCCGGCGATGTGCAGGCTGTCGCCGTCACCGTCGAGCGCGCCGACAATGCGCATGGCCCCGATGTCGGCTCCGGCACACCGGCGCCTGCGGCAACACAGGATGAAGCCAAAACCGAAACCGCCAGGGCCGGCGACGCCCCTTCGCTGCTTGCCGCACTTCGCCTGGAAACGGCCGCTGCGGCCAAAATCGATCCCGCCGCCTATGTCGCCATCCGCGACACGGCGACGCTCAAGACCTGGCTGGCCCAGGCCAAGGAGACCGGCATCGTCGCCTTCGACACCGAAACCACGTCTTCCGATCCGATGCTGGCCGACCTCATCGGTTTCTCTCTGGCGATCGGCCCCAGCCGCGCCGCCTATGTGCCGCTCGCCCACAAGAGCGGCGCCGGCGACCTGCTCGGCGGGGGCACGCTGGAGAACCAGATTCCGGTCCGGGAGGCGCTGGCGCTGCTGAAGCCCTTGCTCGAAGACAAATCGGTGCTCAAGATCGCCCAGGACGCCAAATACGACATCGTCGTCATGAGCCGCCACGGCATCGATATCGCACCCTTCGACGACACGATGTTGATTTCCTATGTGCTCGACGCCGGCACCGGCCACCACACTTTGTCCTCGCTTGCCGACAAATGGCTCGGCCATGCCACGACGCCGCTCAAGGATCTCGCCGGTTCCGGCAGAAGCTCGGTCGGCTTCGACCAGGTCGACATCGACCGGGCGACCACCTACGCCGCCGGCCATGCCGACGTGGCGCTGCGGCTGTGGCAGGTGCTGAAGCCGCGGCTTGCCGCCAAGGGCCTCGTCTCGGTCTATGAGCGGCTGGAGCGGCCGCTGGTGCCGGTGTTGGCCCGGATGGAACAGCGTGGCATCTCGGTCGACCGCCAGATCCTGTCGCGGCTCTCCGGCGAGCTGGCACAAGGCGCTGCACGGCTGGAGGAGGAGATCTACGGCCTTGTCGGCGAGCGCATCAACATCGGGTCGCCAAAGCAACTCGGCGACATCCTGTTCGGCCGCATGGGCCTGCCCGGCGGCTCCAAGACCAAGACCGGGCAATGGTCGACCTCCGCGCAGCTTCTGGAAGACCTCGCCGCCGAAGGCCACGAACTGCCGCGCAAGATCGTCGACTGGCGTCAGCTGACCAAGCTGAAATCGACCTACACCGACGCGCTGCCCGGCTTCATCCATCCCGACACCAGGCGCGTGCACACATCGTATGCGCTGGCCGCAACGACGACGGGCCGGCTGTCCTCCTCCGATCCCAATCTGCAGAACATCCCGGTGCGCACCGCGGAGGGACGCAAGATCAGGACGGCCTTCATCGCCGACAAGGGCCAGAAACTGGTCTCGGCCGACTACAGCCAGATCGAACTGCGCGTGCTTGCCCACGTCGCCGAGATCCCGCAGTTGAAGCAGGCCTTCGCCGATGGCGCCGACATCCACGCCATCACCGCCTCGGAAATGTTCAACGTGCCGGCCGAAGGCATGCCTTCCGAAGTGCGCCGCCGCGCCAAGGCAATCAATTTCGGCATCATCTACGGCATCTCGGCCTTTGGGCTGGCCAACCAGCTGTCGATCCCGCGCGAGGAGGCCGGCGCCTACATCAAGAAATACTTCGAGCGTTTCCCCGGCATCCGCGACTATATCGAGGCAACAAAAGCCTATGCCCGCGAGCATGGCTTCGTCGAAACCATCTTCGGCCGCCGCATCCACTATCCTGAGATCCGGTCGTCAAACCCGTCGATCCGTGCCTTCAACGAGCGCGCCTCGATCAACGCCAGGCTGCAAGGCACCGCTGCCGATATCATCCGCCGCGCCATGGTGCATATGGACGAGGCGCTGGAAAAGGCCGGCCTGTCCGCCCGCATGCTCTTGCAGGTGCATGACGAATTGATCTTCGAGACGGTTGAAGCGGAAGTCGAGGCGACGATCCCCGTGGTGCGCAGGGTGATGGAGAACGCGCCGATGCCGGCCATCTCAATGTCGGTGCCGCTGCATGTCGATGCGCGGGCGGCGAACAACTGGGACGAGGCGCATTAGCGCCGGATACGCCGCGATCCTTCACACCCCCCTCTGCCCTGCCGGGCATCTCCCCCGCAAGGGGGGAGATCAGCCGCCACTTCCGGTTTGGCCAATCTCCGACGTTGCTGCAATGGGCGCAGCGCTTGAACTGCCAATCTCCCCCCTTGCGGGGGAGATGTCCGGCAGGACAGAGGGGGGTGCTGTCCCGCCAGCGTCGAAACGTTAGGCAGCCTCAGCCAGGCACTTGGCACACGTCCCTCGAAACTCGATCACCGCCTTCTTCGCAGCAAACCCGGTCGAGCGCACCCATTCGTCCAGCCGATGGTCGACGTCATGGTCGGACATCTCCATCACCTGCCCGCATGTGTCGCAGATAGCGAAGGCTGTCATCGAATGCGTATGGTCGTGCGGTTCGGCGCAGGCGACGAAGGAGTTGAGGCTTTCCAACCGGTGCACGAAGCCTGACTTCACCAGGCTGTCGAGCGCCCGGTAAACCTGTAGCGGCGCGCGGAAACCGCGCTCGCGCAGCTGGTCGAGAAGCGTATAGGCGCTGAGCGGTCCGCTGGCGGCCTCGAGCTTTTCGAGCACGCTCAGCTGATTCTTCGTCAGCACATCCCTTGCCGCCATGATCCCGTTTTCCGATCGTTTAGAGCATAATGCCGAAAAGTGTGGAGCGGTTCTCGGACGACATCATGTTCTATCTGTTTGATCCAGCGCCGCTCGCAAATCATTTCTGCCATGCGACGGTCTCAATTCCCTTGAGATAGCGACGAAGCAGGCTTTTTGCCACTGTTTCCGTTATCGCCATCGACACCATGACCACCACCGCCGATTGACGGCACCGACCACATTCAAAATACTGACAAAATTCGCGACGAAAGGTGCCGCACTTGCAAATTCGATCGGGCTTGGGGAAGCAATTATGATCAAACTGACACGACGGACGCTGCTCGTCGGCACGTCGGCGCTTGTGGCTGCCGGTACGGTTTCGTTCCGCGCTCTCGCCGCCTCGCGCACCTATCACGCGCTGCTGGTTGCCTGCACCGACTATCCGAACCTGCCGCAGAAGAACTGGCTGATCGGGCCGAAGAACGATGCCGGCCTGGTGCGCGACTATCTCCTGAAGAACACGCCCGATCCGGTGAAGTTCTCGGCCGAGAATGTGATCCTGCTCGCCAAGGACGTCGAAGGCGCCAACGGCCCGCCGACGCATGCGGCGATCAAGGCCGCCCTTGCCGACCTCGCCGGCAAGGTGCAACGCGACGATTTCGTCTATCTGCATCTGTCGGGCCACGGCGCCCAGCAGCCGCAAGCCAAGGCCGGTGACGAGACCGACGGCCTCGACGAGATTTTCCTGCCGTCCGATATCGACAAATGGATCAACCGCGAAGAGGGCGTGCCGAACGCGCTGGTCGACAACGAAGTCGGCGCCGCACTCGACGCCATCCGCGACAAGGGCGCCTTTGTCTGGGTGGTGTTCGACTGCTGCCATTCGGGCACCGCGACGCGCGCCGCGGAAGTCGATGACGAACTGGAGCGCAAGGTCGAGTTCGCCGACCTCGTCGGCGGCGACGACGCGGCGAGAGCAGCCGCGGTGAAGGCCTATGACGACATCTCGGCAAGCGCATCGCGCGGTTTCGACGAGAATGGCGGCCGCAAGCCGGCCTTCAACCTGACGCCGACCGGCGCAGAGCCGATCGCCCGGGGCAAGCTGGTCGCCTTCTATGCCGCGCAGACGGTCGAGACGACGCCGGAAATGCCGCTGCCCAAGGGCACGCCCGACGCGCCGCGCTTCGGCCTGTTCACCTTCACCATCCTGTCGAAATTGGCCGAGAACCCCAACGTCACCTATCGCCAGCTCGGCCAGGCCGTGCTGCAGCAATATTCGGCCGACGGCCGCACAAGGCCGACGCCCCTGTTCGAGGGCGAACTGGACGCCCGCGTGTTCGGCACCGACAAAACCGACGCCGTCATGCAATGGCCGATTGCCGTCAAGGACGGCGATGTCGCGATCGGCGCCGGGCTGCTGCAGGGTCTGACCCCCGGCAGCAAGCTCGCCATTTTGCCTTCGGCGCTGTCGAAGCTCTCCGACGCCGTCGGCTATCTCGAAGTGAAATCGGCAAAAAACCTCGAAAGCCAGCTCGCACCGGTCGAATTCGACGGCAAGCCGGCGCTTGCGCCGACGGCGGTGCCCGCCGGCGCCTATGCGCGCGTTGCCGAACTCGCGGTCGACTACAAGCTGCTGGTGGCAAAGCCGGCGCCGACCGCAGGGCTCGAAAAAGAAACCGAGCTGATCAATTCGGTTCTGGACGAATTGGTGGCGAAGCCGAAGTCCGGCTTCCACATCGCGCTGGTCGAGCCCGGCAAGAGCGCCGATCTGCGGCTTGCGGTGCTGCGCGAAAAATCCATGGACGGCGCTGCCGCCAACGCCAGCGACGAACCGGCGCTGTGGTTCCTGCCGGCGTCCGGCGACATCAGCCTGAAGGACGGCAGCAAGCCGCCACGCATCGTCATCGATCAGGATGGCCGCGACAAGCTTGCGGAAAACACAGCCAAGACCCTGACCACGATCTTCCGCGCCACCGGCCTGTCGCGGCTCGCCGCGGCGTCCGACTACCGGCCGGACGAGGTCAGCGTCCAGTTCCTGATCAAGCGCCAGGACAGCGATGTGCTGGAGCCGATCGAATCCTCGACGGTGCCGCGCGTTTCGCCGGGCGATCAGGTACACATTGCGGCCAAGAACGGGTCCGACGAGTTCGTCGACATCAACGTGCTCTACATCGGCAGCGACTATTCGATCACCCATATCGTCGCCGAGCGGCTGGCGCCGATCAACGAGCAGGCCGATCAGGGCCTGAAGGAAGGGCTGCTCGCCTTCACCGACACCAGCTTCGGCATGGAGCGCATGATTGCCGTGCTGACCGAGGCGCCGCCGCAGAGCGAGAAAGAGGATCTGAGCTTTCTTGCCCAGGAAGGCGTGCGCGCCGTGACGCGTGCCGCATCGGGAACGCCTGGTTTTTCCGACATGCTGGCCGACATCGGCATGGCGCCGGCAACGCGCTCCGTGATGCGGCTTGCCGACAAGAGCGGTCCCAAAGGCGCGGTGATGATCTTCCCGATGGAGACGGTGCCCCGCGCCTGACCTGACATCGCTTCGCCGGCTCTTGCCGGCGTGATATAGGAACATTCCCGGCTCGCGACACTTCTATGCGCCGCGGCTGGATGCAACAGATGAGGACATCAGTGACTATCCCCGTGCTCTCCTGGCGTGCAGCGACGGTCGGCCTTGCCGGCAGCCTGTTGCTGGTTGCCAGCGCCTCGGCGGACGAGAATTGCGGCCTGTGCGCCAAGCAGATCGTCACCAATTCCGAGCTCGCCACCTGCTTTCTCGACCAGTACGACCAGATCGCCAAGACCGGCAGCACGGCCGTTGTCGTCGATCTCTCCAGCTGCGCCTCGCGCGGCGTGGTCGAGCCCTTGCCGTCACCCAGCAAGGCGGCTGCCGAACCGGACGTGCAGTTCATGATTTCGCGCACGCAGCTCGATTGCCTGAAAAAGAAGCTGGAGACACCCGGCATCGTGCTCGACCCCACCGCCACCATCCAACTGGACAGCTGCGGATGAAAAAGCCGGGGGGCACTGCAACGCAGAAATCGCCGGCCACATCGGCGCCTCCGCCGGCCAAGAAGCCGGCGACCTTGCCCGAAACCACCGAAGGCTTTCCGTGGCCGAGCAGTCACGAGATCAAGAAGGAAGCCAACCCCTTCACCGACCGCGACTGGCGCATGCTGATCTACGCCTGGTCGGGTCTCGCCGTGCGCCTGGCGATCATCTTCACCCTGGCCTTCTCGGTCTTCCAGTTTCTCGCAAACCAGGAACAGAAGCGCGTCGAGCAGACGATGTCGCTGGTCGAGCTTTGGGAAAGCAAGGATTTTCAGCAGGCGCAGCGCGCGCTCAAAGAGCGCCTCTCGTCGCTCAACGCCAAATACGACAATCTGCTCAGCGCCACGCCGTCGCCGACCGAGGAACAGGTCTTCCGGCAACGCATTGGGATTGAGGCGATGACTGCCGGCGGCGGCACCATGCCGATCGCCGATTTCAACGACAATTTTGATCGCATCGTCTATTTCCTCAATCGTCTCTCCATCTGTGTTGAGGGCAAACTCTGTTCGCGCGATGTCGCCGATGCCTATTTCCGCGACTATGCGGTGTCGTTCTGGAGCTATTTTGCCGGCTACATCGAAAAAGAACGCAAGGCCGGTTCCGCCAATTATGCCCAGGCGATCGAGAATTATGTGGGTCACGGGTCGCCGCCGCCCGCCGACTCCAAATAGCGGCGCAACAAGGTGCCGGGCAGCTCCCATCCCTTGCGTGCTATCCGGTGGCTAATCCTGGTCGGTCTTCTGGCGTTAACGTCAACCGCCGGTGCCGAGGACCTCGATTTCCATCTCGATCTCAACACCGGCGGCCACAGCGCCAGGGTCACCGATCTTGCCTTCACGCCGGACGGCGAGGGACTGGTCTCGGCGTCCGATGACAAGGCCATCCGCATCTGGGACTGGCAGAGCGGGGTGACGCTCCGCACCATTCGCGGCTATCTTGGCAATGGCAATGACGGCAAGGTCTTTGCGATTGCCGTGTCGCCGGATGGCAAGACGATCGCCGCCGGCGGTTATTTCGGCGCCGGCATCGGCGACAAGCCCCCTTATGGCGATATCAGGCTGTTCGATTTCGCCACCGGCAAGATCAAAACCGTGCTCAAGGCCACCGACTATGCCATCTATGATGTCGCCTTTTCACCCGACGGAAACACGCTCGCCGCCGGCGGTGGCGATGGTTTCGTCTACCTCTGGCGGGCGGACGACAAATCCGCGTCGGGCTGGACGCTGGCGGAAAAACTCGATGCCGATTCCTGGCGTGTGGAAAAGCTCGCCTTCGCCGCTGCGGGAACCCGGCTGGCAGCGACGACCACCGACAATGGCATCCGGCTCTGGGACGTCGCCAAGGCCGAGGAAATTCCTTTGCCCGCCGAGGCCGAGCCGCTGCGCGATGTCGGCGTCGCCGCACTCGCCGTGTCATTGGATGGCAGCCTGTTCGCCACCGGCAGCAAGGACGGCGACGTCCAGCTCTGGCAGGCCAGCACCGGCAAATTCGTCCGCGCCATGCCGAAGCAGGATTTCCAGATCGGCGCTCTGAGCTTCGCCACGGGTTCGCGGCTTGTGGCGTCATGCAGCTATCGCTGCGCCGACAAGCATCGCTCGGTGGTCTGGGATACCGACAGCGGCGAGCAACTGCTCGACTATAACGGCCATGACGGCACGGTCTTTGCTGGCGCCGGCAATGCCGACGGCTCGCTGGTGGCGACAGCCGGCGGCACCCGCAACGCCATCCAGGTCTGGAACCCCATGACCGGCGAGCGCAAGGCGCTGCTGCAAGGGGTCGGCGAACCGGTGACGGCGATCGGGATCGATGCGGCGAGCAGCTCCATCGGTTGGGGCAACACCAACCCCTGCCCTGAACGCGTGTCCTGTCCCGAGCTGCAGGGCACGCTGGACAAGGTGCTGGTGCTACCGACGGCCGAGCGGTTCTTCGAGGACCCGGAGGCGTTGGCGGAACAGGGCGCCTATGCCCGCGCGGCACTGACCGACGGTGAGTGGTCGCTTCGCGCCGTCCCCGGCGGCAAGGACGGCCTGGAGAATGCCGTGCTCGAAATCGCGAGCGGCGGAAAGGTGATGCACAGCATCGAGAATGCCGCCACCAATGGCTTCCTCCATTCGGCTTACACGCTGATCGGCAATGGGCTTGGCCTGATCACCGGCGGCAGCGACGGCACGCTGTTGGAATACAAAACCGCGACCGCCGAGGTATCGGGTGAATTCACCGGCCACACCGGCGAGATCAACGCCATGGTTGCCGTCGAGAAGGAAGGGCTGTTGGTCACCGGCAGCGCCGACCAGACCGTGCGGCTGTGGAATTTGAAGAGCCACAAACTGATCGTGTCGATGTTCTTCGCCGGCTCCGAATGGATCGCCTGGATGCCGCAGGGCTACTATTATTCCTCCGCCGATGGCGACAAGTTGATCGGCTGGCACGTCAATCAGGGCCGCGACCACGAAGGGCGTTTCATCAGCGCCGGCCAGCTGAAGAAATATCTCTGGAGCCCGGAAATGGTGCGCCGGGCCATCATCCTGCGCAGCGCCGAACAGGCGGTCCAGGAAATGCGCCCCGGCGTCGACCGCCAGCTGGAAAAGCTGCTCGAGCGCAAACCGCCGGAATTCGGCATCAAGCTTGCCGCCGACCAGAGCAACGTCCGCGAGGGCTATGTCGCCGTCGAGATTTCGGGCGCGCAGGAAGCCGGCGCCGATGTCGCCGGATTTTCGATCCTGTCGAACAGCCGCAATGTCGGCGATGTCACCGCACGGTCAATCGATGGTGGCAAGAGCACCATCGTCGAAGTGCCGGTCGAGAATGGCGAAAATACCATTCGCATCACCGGCACCAACGAGTTCGGCTATCTGACCGAGCGCAGTGTCACAGCACTTGGCAGGAAAACCGAAAAGCCCGCCAACAAGGGCAAGCTCTACGTCGCCGTGATCGGCGTCGACAAATATCCTTTCCTCACCGATGCATGCGCCGGCCACGCCTGCGATCTGCGCTATCCCGTCGATGACGCCACCGAATTCCTCAAGGTGATCTCGCAGAAATCCGCGCCCTTGTTTTCGGCGATGGAGACGCTGGTTCTGGTCAACCGCGAAGCGCTGGATGAGGCGCCCGATTCCGGCAAGGACGTGTTCAAGGTCGCCAGCGCCGACACCATCCTGGAACCGGATTCCGACACGATCGACGACCAGCTCGCCGACTTCCTCGACAGACCCGGCGAGAACGACACCACCATCATTTTCGTCGCCGGTCACGGCATCAACATCGACGAAGACTATTATTTCATCCCCACGGACGGCCGCAAACAGGATGCCGACCGCTGGAAGCGCTCCTCGCTGGTCGACTGGGGCGACATCCAGAAATCGGTTGAGCGGGCCAAGGGCATGCGCTTCATGCTGCTCGACACCTGCCACGCCGCCAACGCCTTCAACCCGCGCCTGGAAAAAGACGCGCAGGACGCACGCATCGTCGTCTTCTCGGCCACCGCTGCCAACAACACCGCCGCCGAACTGCCCGAGCTCGGCCATGGCGTCTTCACCTATTCGATCCTCGAAGGCCTGCGCGGCCGGGCCAAGACCTCCGACGGCGGCGTGACGCTGTTCGGCCTCGCCGACTATATTTCGCGCGAAGTGCTGCGGCTGACCGCGTCCAAGCAGAAGCCGTTCTACTATGTCGGCGGCGTGGAGAACATTGTGCTGGCTGAGCCGTGAGAGGTCGGCACCCAGGCACCCCCCTCTGGCCTGCCGGCCATCTCCCCCGCAAGGGGGGAGATCAGTCTCTTCATTGCTGGAGATCTATTTTCAAGGTTGATGATTGGCGAAAGTCGAGGCGACATCCAATCTCCCCCCTTGCGGGGGAGATGTCCGGCAGGACAGCGGGGGGTGCCTGGGCACGGACCAGCATTCTGGTCTTTGCCACCGCCTTGCTTATCCTCTCAGTGCTTCAAGCGTCTGCCGCCGCCATCACCTGCCCGCCCGGCGACACAAACTTCCCGTCCTTCTACTCCGACCCCACACTCTTCACCGACGCCATCGCCGCCGTCGCCAGAATCGAGCCGTCCAACCAACGCCTCACCGGCATCACAGTCCCCCACCACCTGCTCGTCGCAGATCTCGTCGCACTCGGTTTCCACGCCGCGTCCGGCTTCCGCTACAAGCGCATCGTCATCCTGTCGCCGGACCATTTCCACGAGACGCAGAAACTCTTCGCCACCACGACGCGCGGCTTCGACACCGTGCTTGGCCCGGTCCTGGCCGACACGGAAGCCGTGCACCTTCTGGAAGCGAACAGCGACATGGTCGAAGACTCCTGCCTGTTCGCCAGGGAGCATGGCGTGCAGGCGATGCTGCCTTTCCTGCATCACTATTTCCCCGAAGCTGAAATCGTGCCGGTGGCGATGTCGGTCAAAGCCAAGCGAGCCGACTGGGACCGGCTGGCGCAGGCGCTGAAAGCGATCGTCGACAAGGACACGCTGATCGTCGAATCCACCGATTTCTCCCACTATCTGCCGCAGCACGAAGCCAGGCGTTTCGACCAGCAGACGCTGAACATGCTCGCCGCCGGTTCGCTCGACGGCATCGCGGCGCTGCGCCAGCCGGATCACGCCGATTCGGTCGGTGCGCTCTATATCCAGACCAGGCTGCAGCGCGAACTGTCCGGTGCTGCGCCGCTGGTCGTCGCCAACGAGAACTCGCAGGCGCATTCAAGCGACTATGTCGAGCGCACCACCAGTTATGTCGTGGCGCTGTTCGGCGCCTTCGGCCCCGGCTTCAACAATCCTGCCCGTCCCGACGACAAGCTCTATTATTTCGCGGGCGACGTGAATTTCGGCCGCGCCATGAAGAAGATCCTGGTCCGCGACGGTGTTGCCGAGAAGATCGTCGAAAGCGTGCTGGCCCTGACCCGCTCGCGGCCGCTGATCGTCAATCTCGAAGGCGTGATCCTGCCCAACGTCCCTGAAACGATCGACGACATGACGCTGGCCATGCCCGCAGATCTTGCCATCGGCATGCTGAAGAAATTGCATGTCGCCGCTGTCAGCCTTGCCAACAATCACGCCTATGACCTCGGCCCGTCAGGCTATGCCGAGACGCTGGCCGCACTCGATGCGGCCGGCATCGCCCATTTCGGCCAGGGCGAGACGCTGGCGCTTGCCGATCTCGACCTGGTCGGGCTGACCGACATCGATACCAACGGCTCCAGGAACACCGACCTTCTGACGCCTGCTTTGCTCGACCGGCTGCTGCACGACAATGCCGAGCGGCCGGTGATTGCCTTCGTCCATTGGGGCCGCGAGTACAAGACGGAGCCGTCGCCGCGCGAGGAGATGCTTGCCGACCAGATGCGGCTGCGCGGTGTCACGGCAATCGTCGGCGGTCATCCACATGTATCGAGCGAGGCGATCCTGCCGCTCGGCGGCGGCGATGTTGCGGAGATCTATTCGCTCGGCAATTTCCTGTTCGACCAGAAGGCCGAACGATCGTCCGGGTCGATGCTGGAACTCAGGGTGTTCAGCCAGGGCACGATCTTTGCCCGGCTGATCCCGCTGCCCAATTTTTTCGAGATGGGCTCGAAATAACGCCATTCCCGAAAGGACGTGACAGGACCTCAACAGCCTTGCAGATCTTCCGGCAGATAGCAGACCGCCGGCTTGGTGCTGGTTTCAAACAGCGACTGCTTCGGCCTGAAATAGAAGAACGTGGCCGGCTTGCTCTCGCGTGTGCTGCCATCGGCGAAATGGGCGGCGATGCTGAAGCGATGGATCGACGACATTGACGACCACATTTTCAGCCGTGCCGTGTAGGCGCTGAGATTCTTGTTGCCGCGCACCGGCATGGGGATGCTGTAATCGGTCTTGCCGATCGGAAATTCGATGTTCTGGTAGCGCAGCGCTTCGGGCGACGCGCCGCCGCCATCGCCGCATTCGGCGAGCGATTCTGGGACCTCGATGCTGACCAGCGAGACGATGACGCGAAACGGCTCGCTCTGCTGGTAGACAGCGCCCTGATCGTCCGCCCAGGAATAATCGAGCTTGCCAATCCCGGTCACGCTCATTTTCTCGACGCTGCCGCTGATGTAATCGGCAACGTCGCCGAACTTGACCTTGTTGGCCACCTGGGCGCGGCAGACATCCAGGCTGTCCCTTGACGGGCAGGTGAAGCGCTCGGTCTCGAGCGTGGTTGTGTCGACGCCGGCTTCAGTCAGCACGTTCTTGATCGAGACGTCGACGCCATCGCCGAAAGTGCCGATGTCTTTCGTGAACGTGCCGCTCGGCTCGCCGGTCGCGTTGTCCTCCTCGTCGGTCCTGGTGAACTGGATCGACATCTTCATGTCTTTCACGTCGCCCCAGCCATTGTTGACGATCGAGAAGTCGGGGCGGAAGCCGACGCAGCCATAATGCTCGCTGATCGACAGCATCGGCTTGCGGTAGGCCTCGCTCGCGGCCACCTTCATTTCCAGGCTGTCGATCTTGACCCTCGACCGGTCGGTGGTCTTGAGGTCGACTTCGGCGAAGGCCGGCGCCGTCTCCCAGTCCATGCCTTCATAGACATTGCCGGTACGAATCTCTCCGGTGCCGTTCCAGGCATCGTTGTACTGGTCCGACACCGGATAGATCGCGATGTCTTCGTCGCGCACGAGATGCTGGTACTGCATGTCGGCCTGCTGCGTCATGCGCTGGTCGACGGCAATGCCGATCTCGACCTTGTCGGCGGAACCGCCGCCGGTCTGCGCCTTGAGCAACCCGCCCACTCTGGCATCGGCCAGCACATCGGGGCGCGCACCGCCGATCTCCTTGCCCATCGCCCATTGCGACCAGTAGACGGTGCCGCCGGGCAACCGGGTGCGGCCCTTGCCGTCCTTCAGCCCATCGGCAAAAGAGCCGACGAATATCTTGCCTGTCTTCGTCTCCAGCCTGCCCTCGCCATTCGGCACACCGGCCCTGAATTGCCCTTCATAGCGATTGCCGTCGGCATCGACATGGATCGCATGGCCGTCGAGCTGGCCGGCGACCCAACGGCCGTCGAGAATCTCGCCTGAACGCAGCTCCAGCCGGCCTTGTCCATCGGGGCGGCCATTCCTGATCTCGCCGAAATAGCTGGAATAGATCGTCTTGGGGTCGTAGCTCGCCGAGCCGCGTACGCGCCAGACCAGCCTGCCCTTGCCGTTGACGGTGCCGTCGGCTGCGACGGTGCGGTCCGGCGACACGCCGGACGCCGGCTCCCAGGTGAAATCAAGACCCAATTCCGGGTGGGAATCCCAGACCCGTACATTCTTGCGCAGCACCGAACGTGTTTCGCTTTTATAGAGGATTTGCACCCGCTCGGCCCAGGCGCCATCGGGTGCGGCACCGCCTTGATCGGCCATAGCGGAAAAGCATGTCAGTGCGGCCAGCGTGGATGCAGCCGCGATCGCTTTGACCCCGAAGATCATTCTTGCCCGCGCCATCTTACCCAACCCCTTGGATCGCCTAGCGTAAGCACCGCTGTAACACAGTGCAAGAGAGGTGTTTCGATACCAAAAAACCGGCGGCGGGAACGTCCCGCCGCCGGTTTGGTATTGCTGGTTTTCGCCGCTGTTTGCCGGCGAAAGATCGGGCCTTATTTGTACAGGCTGTTGATCCACGCCACGTTGGCAGCGTTCAGGCGCACCGCAGTGTTGGCGTTGGGGCTTTCCGCCACGTTCACGCCGGTGACGACGCGCTGCTTGGCGCCATTGTCGTAGGCGTAGACCGAGCTGCCGCTCGACCCCGGATAGGTGTCGCAGTCGTACTGGAAATACTCCGCGCCGACGTTTTCGGCTTTCACTTCGCAGGTCGCCTTCCACATCGTACCCATCGGCTTGTCGCCGGGGTAGCCAACGATGTTTGCGGTGAAATCGCCGAGGTTCTCATAGTTGGCATAACCCAGCCAGCCGAGATTGGTGCCGACATCCTGCTTCAGCGTGATGATGCCGAGGTCCCACGGAATGACCGAGCCGTAGTAACCCTGATAATTGTCGATGAAGCCCTGCAGGATATAGACGCTCTCGTAGCTGAAAGCGCCAAACGGTGCATCGTCGGCGGTGTTGCCGTTGAGCGACGGCACGAAGATGACGTCGTCGAGCCAAGCCTTGTCTTCATTGCTGTAGAGGCAATGCGCGGCGGTGAGCACCGTGCGCGGACCGATCAGGGTTCCCGAGCAGCTGCCATAACCGCTCTTGGCTTTGCCTTCGATATACCCGATCGCGGTGAACGGGTAGGTCTTGGTGTTCTTGATCTGCTCGCGATCGTCGGCCCCGAACACCTGGCGGCCGGCTTCGTCGCCGCCCGTCAATCCGGTCTTGTCGGCGTTCGGTGTGTTGGCGGGCGCGTTCAATTCCTTGATGACAAGGTCCTTCAGCGTCTCGCCTGCATCGATCTTGATGTCCTTGCCATCGGCGGAACGTCCGACGATGCCATAGGATTTGACCGCCGTGCCCTCGTCGGTCAGCGGCGCTGCCCGGCTGGCTTCATCTTCGGTCAGTTTCGGCGGCGCGATCGGCTTTGCACGGCCGGGCTGGTAGTCGCCCGTTCCGAGATCGCGCATGCTTTCGCCATTGCCGGCATTCGCTGAGCCGGGATCGGCGGCGAAGGCAGGCATCGTCCACAGTGCGGTGGATAGCAGTGCGGACGCAATGATAGTGCTTGTCAGTTTCGTCATGGTGAGACTCTCCCAAAAGTCAGCAAGGAGTGGAGCAAAATACAGAAATATTGTCGAGATCGTGGTGGAGTTAAAAAATTAGTTTGGTTACCCGCCCGTATCGGATCATCGGTCCGGGCGGCCTCGTTAAAGCCCTCCGCCAAACGCACCCGCGTCGATATACTGCCTAAAATAATCCAACATTGGCAATGACAAATCGCTTCCACGTAGCCCGTGGGGGGCTATAGGGTTTGGGTGGGCTCTGCCCGATGGGGGCACGATTAGCAAAAGTCGTATTTCGGTTTTATGAGCGCGCGGATGTCGTTCGTTCTGGCAGAAGGCGATCGAGGTACCGGTACCGCTTCTGTTGGTTATGCGTCATGGCGGCATGGCTCGGCATTTTTCATCTCAGGAGGGTTTCAAGGTGAACATTATCCATCGGTTCAGGCCGCTTGCCGCTGCATCGCTGCTGGGCATCGCGGCCGCTTTCCCCGCCGTCAACGCGCTCTATGCAGCCGACGACGCCGCCAGGCCGGAAGCGGCGGTCTCGCCGATGCAGCGCGTCGCCGAATCCCGGGACAAGGCCAAGGCCGAGAATCCCGGCGGCGCCGACCGCGTCTATGGCGGCAAGGAAGCCGACAAAGGGGCCTATCCGTTCCAGGTGGCGCTGCTGACCAGCGCCCGGCTGGACCCCAGCCCGGCCTCGCAGCCGAACGCGCAATTCTGCGGCGGCAGCCTGATCGCGCCGCAATGGGTGCTGACGGCGGCGCACTGCCTCAACGACAAGGGCCGGCCGATTTCGCCCGACACGGTGACCGTGCTGACCGGCGCCACCGATCTTACCGAAGGCAAGCGCTACAAGGTGGTCGAGGTCATCGTCAACGAGGGCTACAGCGAACAGACGCTGGACAATGATCTCGGCCTGCTCCGGCTGGCGGAGCCCGCCGATGCGCCGGTCATCAAGATCACCAATGAGCCGACGCCAGACAGCGGCAAGACCACGGTCATCGGCTGGGGCAAGATGCAGGACGGCACCTTCCCGACCGCGCTGATGGTGGCCGATCTCGATCTCGAGCCGAGCGCTGCCTGCAACAGCGGCATCAAGTCAATCTATGCGCATGACCTGAAGGCGGCACTTGGCGATCTCTCGCACCGGATGCGTTATTCGGAAAAGGGCATCGATGCCGCCGCCAATGCGATCGCCGCCGATATGTCGGATCCGCTGACCAAGAACATGATCTGCGCCGGCACCGACAGCGGCGAACGCGACGCCTGCAACGGCGACAGCGGCGGTCCGCTGTTCATGACCGGCGCCAACGGTCCGGTCCAGGTCGGCGTCGTCTCCTGGGGCGAAGGTCCGTCCGACGGCACCGCCGCTTGCGGCCACAAGAATGCCTATGGCATCTACACGCGATTGGCCAACTATACGGGTTGGATCGAAGCCAAGATGAAGACCCCGGCTCCGGCAGCCGCGGCGGCGCCCAAGGCCGGTCTCGGCACGGCCAAGAAGCCCTGAACGAGCCCGAAGCTTGATTAACGCAAAACGGCGGGATCTTTCCCGCCGTTTTGATTCATGTCCGGTGCCGGCTGTTCCGCTTACTTCCGTGGCGGTCCCTTGCGCTCGGCCGACGCCGCCCACAGATTGATGTCGGACTCGCGTGCGTAAGTGTCGATTTCGGCGAGCTCGGCATCGCTGAACTCGAGCACCTTGAGCGCGCCGACGCAGTCCTCGACCTGTTCGGGCCGGCTGGCGCCGATCAGCGCCGAGGTCACCCGGCCCTTGCGCAGCACCCAGGCTAGCGCCATCTGCGCCAGCGTCTGGCCACGCTTGCCGGCGATCGCGTTCAGCGCCTGGATGTTGGCGATGGTCTTTTCGTTGATGAAGGCGGGCCGCAGCGACTTGCCTTGGCTGGCGCGGCTACCCTCGGGGATGCCGCCGAGATATTTGTCGGTCAGCATGCCTTGCGCCAGCGGCGAGAACACGATCGATCCGACACCGAGCCCTTCCAGCGTATCGAGCAGTCCGTCCTCTTCGACCCAGCGGTTGAGCATCGAATAGCTCGGCTGATGGATGATGCAGGGCGTACCGAGCTGCTTCAATATGTCGGCGGCCTCGCGCGTGCGCTGCGAATTGTAGGACGAGATGCCGGCATAGAGCGCCTTGCCGGAACGCACCGCATGGTCGAGAGCGCCCATCGTTTCCTCAAGCGGCGTATCCGGATCGAAGCGGTGCGAATAGAAGATGTCGACATAGTCGAGCCCCATCCGCTTCAGGCTCTGGTCGAGGCTCGCCAGCACATATTTGCGGCTGCCCCATTCGCCATAAGGCCCTGCCCACATCTCATAGCCCGCCTTGGTCGAGATGATCAGCTCGTCCCGATAGCCGGCGAAGTCGGTGCGCAATATCTCGCCGAAGGCGATCTCGGCCGAGCCGGGCGGCGGGCCGTAATTGTTGGCGAGATCGAAATGGGTGATGCCGAGATCGAAGGCCTTGCGCGCGATCGCCTGCTTGGTCTTGTGCGGCGTGTCGTTGCCGAAATTGTGCCACAGGCCGAGCGAGATCGCCGGCAGTTTCAGGCCGGATCGCCCACATCTGTTGTAGAGCATTTTCTCATAGCGGTGTTCAGCCGGCTGCCAGCGCATGGGTACAGATCCTGGATTGTATGGGTGTCGGCGCGAGCGTGCCCCCACCCTTCTACCTCATTTCTGCTCTACCTCATTTCTGCTTCGCCAACAGTCCTTTTGCGTCCTTGACGCCGAGTGCAGCCGGCCGCTCGCAGCTGGTCTGCATGGCGACGAACTTGCCGGTCTCGCCCGACCGCAACAGGCCGGTCATGACATCGACGGCATGCAGCGCGAGCTCCATCGAGCAACGATGCGGCCGGCCCTCGGCGATCGCCAGCGCCATGTCGGCAAGGCCTGCGGTGCGGTAGTTGGCCATCATGCCCTGGCCGTGCATTTCGTTGGGCACGCCGAACGGATGCTGCCATTTCGGCAGTTTCTTCACCGGTTTTGCCGCCTTGGTTATGCGCACGTCGCCACCGAAGAAATTCGGATCCGGCACGAACACCGTGCCCGTCTCGCCATAGAGTTCCATCGGCGCGTGACCATGCGCCCAGACGTCCCAGCTGGTGTTGAGCGTGATCACGGCGCCGTTCTCGAACTCCAGCAGGCCGTGGATCGTCGTCGGCGTGTTCACCGGGATTTTTTCGCCCGCGCGCGGTTTCGACGAGATCGTGCGTTCCTTGGCAGGCGTCGTCGCGAAGGCCGCCACCTGCTTCACCGGCCCGATCAGCTGGATCAGGTTGGTGATGTAGTAGGGCCCGATGTCGAGCACCGGCCCGGCGCCCGGCTGGAAGAAGAAATCGGGATTGGGGTGCCAGTGCTCCATGCCGTGGCCCATCACATGACAGGTGCCGCTGGTGATCTTGCCGAGCGCGCCGGTGTCGATGAGGTTGCGCACCAGCTGGTGCGCGCCGCCGAGGAAAGTGTCCGGAGCCGAACCGATGCGCAGCCCTTTCTTCTCGGCCCGGCTCTTGAGGTCGAGGCCTTCCTTGACCGACAGCACGAACGGCTTTTCCGAATAGACGTGCTTGCCGGCATCGAGGATCTGCTTCGACACCCCGTAGTGCACCGCCGGGATGGTGAGGTTGACGACGATGTCGATCTCGTCATCCTTGAGCAGTTCTTCGACGGTCTCGGCGCGCAGCTTGAACTCCTTCGCCCGTGCCTTGGCCGCGTCCATGTTGATGTCGGCGCAGGCGCGCATCTCGATGGCGCGAAACAGAGGCGCCAGCGAGAAATACGCTTTCGAGATGTTGCCGCAGCCGATGACGCCGATACCCAGTTTCTTTGCCATGATGATTGTTCCTAGTAAGCCTTGACGGATGCGAGCGAGCGGCTGGCGAAGCGCTCGATGTCGTTGGGGTTGTCCTGTTCCATGACGTAATATTTGGCCGCGCTCTTCGCCCGAAGTGTCTTGATCATGCCGGCCCAGTCGATGGTGCCGTGGCCGACATCCGCCCAGCCGTCCTCGTCAAGGCCTTCGCCTGACTTGGCCATGTCCTTGACATGGACGGCGCTGATGCGCTTGCCGTGCTTTTCGATCCACGGCAGCGGATCAACGCCGCCGCGGACTACCCAGGCGACGTCCATCTCCCAGCCGATGTCGGGCGCAGCCGACAGGATGTGGTCCTGCGGCACCGAGCCGTCGGCGAGTGTCTTGAACTCGAAATCATGGTTGTGCCAGGCAAAGCCGTAGCCGGCTTTTTTTGCGGTCTCGCCGACCTTGGCCAGACGCTCGCCAAAGCCGCGCCAGCCGGCGGCGTCGGCCGGCCGCTGCTCGGCCAGCAGATAGGGACAGATGACGAGCGTGATGCCGAGTGCGTCGGCTGTTTTGCGTACGCCGTCGAAATCATTCTCCAGCGCATCGATCGAGAAATGTCCGGTCGGCATCGAAAGCCCGTTCTTGTCGAGTTCGGCGCGGAACGCCTTGGGGTCGTCATAGACGCCGCCGAAACCTTCGACTTCCTTGTAGCCGAGCTTACCAAGCATTTTCAGGATGCCGTCCCACGGCTGGAAATTGCGGGCGCTGTAGAGTTGGAATGACCAGTTCATCGTCTCTGTCCGTTTCTTGGGTGGTTAAGGCTTGGGGATGTTTTCGGGGGATCGTTTTCGCGAGATCGTTTTAGGGGGATCGTTCTTGGGAGGATGGTTTGCGGATGATTCTAGAGGGTCACAGGCGATTGCCGGTCGCAGCGTCGAACAGCGAGGCGCGCGCCGGATCGAAACCGAACTGGATCGGATCGCCGCTGCGCAGCGTCCGTTCCGCCTCGACGCGGAAGGAGAGGTTGCGGCCGGCAAGCTTCGTCCACACCAGCGTGTCGGAACCCATCGGCTCCACGATCTCGACCGAACCGCCGGCGGAAAACGGCATCGACTTAGCCGCGTCACCGAAAGCGATATGTTCAGGCCGGATGCCCAGCACGCAAGCGCCGGCCGGGCGCTCCGTGCCGTCAAAGGTATAGCGATCGAGCGGCACCGAAACACCGTCGGTCCTGAACACTGGAGCAGCACTGGCCTCCAGCTCCCCTTCGAGGAAATTCATCGCCGGCGAGCCGAGGAAGCCGGCGACAAACCGGTTGACCGGCCGGTTATAGATCGTCTGCGGCGCGTCAAGCTGCTGGATGACGCCGCCGCGCATGACCGCGATACGGTCGGCCAGCGTCATCGCCTCGATCTGGTCGTGGGTGACGTAGATCATGGTGTTCTGCAGCTTGCGATGCAGAAGCTTGATTTCGACGCGCAGTTCCGAGCGCAGCTTGGCGTCGAGATTGGATAGTGGCTCGTCGAACAGGAAGACGTCGACGTCGCGCACCAGCGCCCGCCCGATCGCCACGCGCTGGCGTTGGCCGCCGGACAAGGCCGCGGGCTTGCGCTGCAAAAGCGGCTCGATCTGCAGGATCTCGGCGGCGCGGGCGATGCGCTTGGCGATCTCGTCCCTGGGCACGCCGGCAACGCGCAGGCCGAACGACAGGTTCTTCTCCACCGTCATTTGCGGATAAAGCGCATAGGACTGGAACACCATGCCGATGCCGCGATCCTTGGGCTCTTCCCAGGTGACGTTCTTGCCCTTGATGAAGATGCGGCCTTCGGAAATATCGAGCAGCCCGGCGATGCAGTTGAGCAAGGTCGACTTGCCGCAGCCCGAGGGACCGAGCAGCACGATGAACTCGCCCTCTGCGACCTCGAGATTGAGGGTCTGCAGCACCGATACAGAGCCGAAGTTCAGGGACAGGTCCTGGATCGAAACGCTGGTGCCGTTGGCTGCCATCATCGCCATCACCCTTTCACCGCACCGGCGGCGATGCCGCGCACGAAAAGCTTGCCGGAAATGAAGTAGACGATGAGTGGCACAAGGCCGGTCAGGATGGTGGCGGCCATGTTGACGTTGTACTCCTTCACGCCTTGCACCGAATTGACGATGTTGTTGAGCTGCACCGTCATCGGATAGGTGTCGGGGCGGGTGTAGACGACGCCGAACAGGAAGTCGTTCCAGATGCCGGTCACCTGCAGGATGATGGCGACGACGAAGATCGGCAGCGACATCGGCGCCATGATCCGCAGGAAGATGCCCCAGAAGCCGGCGCCGTCGACCCGTGCCGCCCTGAACAGCTCTTCCGGCATCGAGGCAAAATAGTTGCGGAACAAAAGCGTGAGGATCGGCATGCCGAAGATGGAATGGACGATCACCAGGCCGCTGAGGCTGCCGTAGAGGCCGATCTCGCGCAGGATGATGACGATCGGATAGATCATCACCTGATAGGGGATGAAGGCGCCGACGATCAGGATGACGAAGAATGTGTCGGCGCCCTTGAAGCGCCAGTTGGCCAGCGCATAGCCGTTCACCGAGGCGATCGCGATCGACAGCAGCACTGACGGCACAGTGATGCGCACCGAATTCCAGAAGCCGCGCGAAAGCCCGTCGCAATTGAGGCCGGTGCAGGCCGTCGCCCACGCCTTCACCCACGGTTCGAACGTGATTTCGAGCGGCGGCGAGAAGATATTGCCCATCCGTATCTCGGGCATGCCCTTAAGCGAGGTGACCACCATCACATAGAGCGGCAGCAGATAGTAGACTGCCACCACGATCAGCGTGCCATAGAGGAAGATGTTGCGGCGCGAGAAGACATGCCGCGGCTTCGGCCCGCGCGGCCCCGAGGCTTCGCGCTCGGCGGCACCCGCGCTGGCGGGCAAAGGGACGGCCGGGTCAGCCACGCTTCCTGCCTCCGAATTCAAGGTAGGCCCACGGCACGACGACGATCACCACCGAGAGCAGCATCATGGTCGAGGCGGCAAAGCCCTGGCCAAGATTCTGTGCGAAGAACATGTAGTCGTAGACATATTTGGCCGGCACTTCGGAGGCGATTCCGGGACCGCCGCTGGTCTGGGCGACAACGAGGTCGTAGACCTTGACGATGCCCGACGCGATGATGACCAGCGTGGTGATGAAAACCGGCCGCATCATCGGGATGACGATGAACAGATAGGTCTTCCACATCGGGATCCCGTCTACCCGCGCCGCCTTCCAGATGTCCTCGTCGATGCCGCGCAGGCCGGCCAGCATCAAGCACATGATGAGCCCGGTGCCTTGCCACAGCGCCGCAATCGAAATGCCGTAGATGACGATGCTGGAATTGTAGAGCGGGTCGAAGTTGAAGCTCGTCCAGCCGAGGTCCCGCACCACATGCTGGATGCCGAAATCCGGATTGAGCAGCCACTGCCAGACCAGGCCGGTGACGATGAAGGAAAGCGCGAACGGATAGAGGAAGATGGTGCGGAACGTGTCCTCGAAACGGATCTTCTGGTCGAGAAGCGCTGCAAGCAGGAAGCCGATGACCAGTGAGAACACCAGCGAGATCGCGCCGTAGATCAAAAGGTTCTCGATCGAGATCAGCCAGCGCGGCGTCGCCCACAGCCGGTAATACTGGTCGAGCCCGGCGAAATTCAGCCGTGGCAGCAGCTTCGAATTGGTAAAGGAATAGAACACCGTCCAGACGGTGCCGCCGACGAAAACCACCGACGCGGTGAGGATCATCGGGATCGAGGCGACCTTCGCATTGATGTTGCGGAACAGCGGGTTGGGGCGTTCGCTCTTGCTCATCTCGTCAGCCGGCTGGGTAAGGGCGGTGCGATCCCGGCCCTGCTTTCGCAAGGCCGGGAGCGAGGTGTATTGCCTCCAACGTCAGTCTGCCGAAGCGATGAGGTCGGCGAAGCGCTTCTGCGCGTCTTCGATGGTCAGGTCCGGCTTGGCGAAGAATTCGGCGAAGAGATCTTCCTTCTGCTTCTGGGTATCCTGCGAAAGCAGTTGGTCCGTCCACGGGATGACAGCGCCCTTGGCGAGGATGGCCAGACCCTTCTTCATGCAGTCGTTCGCCGCATTGAGATCGACGTCGCCGCGCACCGGCAGCGAGCCCTTCTTGAGATTGAAGGCGACCTGAGTCTTAGGGTCGAGCAGCGTCTCTGCCAACACCTCCTGCGCCTTGGACTTGTCGGCATCCTTGAGCAGCGGGAAATAGAAGGCGTCGCCGCCGGTGGCGATAACTTCGTTCAGACCGAGGCCCGGCAGGCAGGCATAGTCCTTGCCGGCGACCTTGCCGGCAACCTGGAACTCGCCTTGCGCCCAGTCACCCATGATCTGGCCGCCGGCCTTGCCGGTGATGACCAGATTGGTCGCCTGGTTCCAGTCCTGCACATTGGTGTTCTTCGCCATCTTGCGGGCATCGTCGGCGGCCTTGAAGACCTTGGCGATCTCGGGCCCAGCGGCGAACTTGGCGTCCTTGTCCTTGTAGACCTTGAGGAATGCATCGGTGCCGCCGACCGCCGCCAGCAGCACATCGAAGGCGCCGGAAGATTGCCAGGCCTGTCCGCCGACAGCGAGCGGGATGATGCCCGCCTTTTCCAGGGCGGGCGCTGCCGCCACGAATTCATTCCAGTCCTTCGGCAGCGGCACGCCGGCCTTCTCGAAGGCTTCGTTCGACAGCCACAACCACTGCCAGGAGTGGATATTGACCGGCACGCAATAGATCTTGCCGTCGATGGTGCAGCTGTCTAGCAGGCTCTTCGGCCGCACGATTTCCGTCCACTTGCCCTTGGTGGCGACATCGGTGAGGTCGCGCATCAGGCCGGCCTGCACCAGTTCTTCGGCCTGCCGGCCGTGATTGAACTGGGTGGCGCCCATCGGATCGCCGCCGGTGATGCGGCTGATCATGATCGGCCGTGCCGTGCCGCCGGATCCGGCAATGGCGCCATCGACCCAGTGATTGCCGGTGGCGTCGAAGGCCTTGGCGAATTCCGCAACCGCCGCTGCCTCGCCGCCCGACGTCCACCAATGGGTGACTTCCAGGTCGGTGGCGGCCGCCGGGCCGGCAAGCTGAAGCGCGGCCGTCGCGGCAAGGGCAGCGGTCAAAAGTCTATAGCGCATTTCGGTTCCTCCCAGAATCTGAAACGTTACAGATTTTCGATACGGCAATTATTCGGTGCGTGCAACCCCTGAGATAAACGCGCTCGAATGTTTTTTCGAGGCGCGAACAAATTCGTTGCGTGCAAACCGGCAAACTCCGCGCAAAACCGGGTGCTGCGCTGCAAAATCATGCTGCAGCGCAAGAAAACCGTCTCGAACCTGATGGTCGCGCAACGTTTCTGGCCGCCAAAACCCTGCCAAAACCATGGCTTGAGAGGCCCACGCGCTGCGATGTTGGAAATCTGTAACGTTTCAGTATATTGAGGCTGACGGCGAAGAACCGTGCCACATCGTCATCGAAGCGATTGTCGGCTGGTCCGGCGGCTGCTATGCGCCTGACGGGGCGGGACGAATGGACAGGGACCAGACGGAGAAGGACGACGAGGCGTCGGCGCATGAGCGGCCGACGCTGAAAACGCTTGCCTTCATGACCGGGCTCGGCGTCACCACCGTCTCGCGCGCGCTCAAGGATGCACCCGAGATCGGCGCCGAGACCAGGCGGCGGGTTCAACTCGTCGCCAGGCAGATCGGCTACCGGCCGAACCGCGCCGGCGTGCGCCTGCGGACTGGCAAGACCAATGTTATCAGCCTCGTGCTCAATACCGAGCGCGAGATCATGAGCTTTGTCTCGGACATCATCTACGGCGTCTCGGAGGTCATTGCCGACACACCCTATCACCTGATCGTCACGCCCTACTCGCGCTCGCAGGATCCGCTGGACCCGGTAAAGTATCTGGTCGAGTCCGGCTCGGCCGATGGCGTCATCATCTCACGCACGCAGCCCAACGATCCGCGCGCCCGCTACATGCTGGAGCGTGGCATACCCTTTGCCACGCATGGCCGCACCGATATGGGGCTTGTCCACCCCTATCACGACTTCGACAATTACGCCTTCGCCGCCGAAGCGGTGCGCCATCTGGCCAGCGTCGGCCGGCGCCGGCTGGCGCTGGTAGCGCCGCCGGTCGGGCTCACCTATTACGACCACACGGTCAATGGCTTTGCCGACGCACTTAGCGAGGTCGACGCCAGCGAAGTGCCGTTCAACGCTGTTTCGATCGACCAGTCGATCGATCAGATCAGGACGCGGACCGCGCAGTTGATGCGCCGCGACGTCAGGCCGGACGGTTTCGTCAGCAGCGCCGCCGCAGCAACGCTGGCCATCGTCGCCGGCATCGAGGATGCCGGCCTGAAACTCGGCCGCGACGTCGATGTCGTGTCCAAGCAATCGTCGGAACTGCTGCATCTGTTCCGCCGGGAGTTGCTGATCGTCAACGAAGATTTCCGCCTCGCCGGCACCGAGCTTGCCCGCGCCGTGCTGGGCTGGATAGGCGGCGCGGCACCTGGCTCTTTGCAGACTGTGGTCAAGCCAGGCGACGTCGTCGCGTATCAGGGCTGACTGGCACGACCTGAGAGGTCCGCCTCACCTGACCCTATCCGGCCGCTCCACTTCCCCATGGCCCATGGAAAGCGCCCTGCTCGCCGATGCGCTCGAAGCCATGCGCGCCGAAGAAGTCGCGCTGCGCCTGGATCAGGTTCGAGGTGCCGCGGCCCTGGCGGTAGCTGTCGAAATAGGCAAGTGCCGACGCCAGTGCAGGCACCGGCGAGCCTGCTTCCGATGCCTTGGCAACGGTGCGCCTAAGCGACGGATGCGCCTCCTGCATCATGGTGGTGAAAGCCGGCGCCATCAAAAGGTTGGTGGACGCGCCGCCCGAGCCGAAGGCTTCCGCCATGGTGTCGAGCATCTGCGAGCGGATGATACAGCCGGCACGCCAGATCTTGGCGATGGTCGGCATCGGCAAGTTCCAGTTGAACTCCTTCGAGGCGGCGCTCATCACCGCGAAACCTTGTGCATAGGCGGCGATCTTGCCGGCGAGCAGCGCCAGCTCCAGGTCTTTCAGAAGTGCCGCCTTGTCGCCGGAGATCTTGGTGACGCCGATATTGCCATAGGCTTTTTCGGCCGCCTGCCGCTCATCCTTGATCGAGGACAGCACGCGGGCCGCCACCGCCGCCTCGATGGCCGTCGCCGGAATGCCGAGCTGCTGCGCCTCGATGACAGACCATTTGCCGGTGCCCTTCTGGCCGGCACGGTCGAGGATGATGTCGACCACCGGCTTGCCGGTCTTTGCATCGTCGGCGGCCAGCACCTTGGCGGTGATCTCGATCAGATACGAATCGAGCCGGCCCTTGTTCCAGTCCTCGAAGACCTTGCCGATCTCCTTCGGCCCCATGCCGAGACCGTCACGCAGGATGCCGTAGATCTCGGCGATCATCTGCATGTCGGCATATTCGATGCCGTTGTGGATGGTTTTCACGAAATGCCCGGCGCCGTCTGTGCCAAGCCAGGCAGCGCACGGTTCATCCTTGAACTTGGCCGAGATCGCGGTCAGCACGCGTTCGACGCGCTTCCAGGAGTCTTCGGTGCCGCCGACCATGATCGACGGTCCATGGCGCGCGCCTTCCTCGCCGCCGGATACGCCCATGCCGATGAAGGTGAGACCTGAGCCCGACAGTTCCGAAAAGCGCCGCATCGTATCGCGGAAATTGGCGTTGCCGGCATCGATGACGATATCGTTGTCAGACAACACGCCGCGCAGCGCTTCGATCTGTTCGTCGACCGGCTTGCCGGCCAGCACCATGATGATGACCGGGCGCGGCGGCTTGATCGCAGCTGCCAGTTCCTCCAGGCTGTAGCAGGGCACCACCATGTCCCTGAGCGAACCGGCGCCTTCGAGGAAGGCATCGGTGCGCGCCTTGGTGCGGTTGAAGACGGCGATGCGGTGCCCGTGCTCGGCAATGTTGAGCGCGAGGTTGGAGCCCATTGTGCCAAGGCCGATCAGGCCTATTTCGGCTTTTTCCATCGTTTCTTCCCTGCTTTCGGATTTTGTTGAGGCCGCGTTTTTCGGGATGCCCATTTTTCGGCGAGATGATTGACGGGCCTTTCGCGCCACGTCAACCGCCTCGCCGAATTGTGTTGCGTCTGCGTTGTGTCAGACCGAGTCAGGAAGGGTCAGTTGGTGACCAGGCGACGCCTTGCCGATCGAATGACGTTAGGTTGAACTTATGGCAGTCAAACGGATGGACAATGTCGGAATCGTCGTCGATGACCTCGACGAGACGATTGCCTTCTTTCGCGAGCTCGGCCTCGAACTGGAAGGGCGGGCGACGATCGAAGGCGAGTGGGCCGGACGTGTCACCGGGCTCGGCGATCAGCACGTCGAGATTGCCATGATGCGCACACCGGATGGCCACAGCCGGCTCGAGCTCTCCCGCTTCCTCACGCCGACGGTCGTCGCCGATCACCGCAACGCCCCGGTCAATGCCCTGGGCTACCTGCGCGTCATGTTTACCCTGGACGACATCGACGACACGCTTGAAAGGCTCCGCAAGCGTGGCGCGCAGCTGGCCGGTGAAGTCGTCCGTTACCAGGACGTGTATCGGCTCTGCTACATCCGCGGGCCGGAAGGGCATCTCATCGGGTTAGCCCAGGAACTCGGCTGAGCGCCCTTCGCAGGCGGGCTGAATATCACTCGGCGCGGATATCGATCGGCGCTTCGATCTTTACCACTTCGAAATCCGAAACCAGAATATCGAGCCGCGCCGTCCAGCGGCCTGGAATCGGAATGACGAGATTATCGACGCGCCAGGTGCCGTCGCCTGGCTTGGTCGCCGGACGCTTGATCGGCTCGATCCCCGAATCGGGCTTGGACAGCACCAGCGTCACTTCCTTGGCGTCGAGCGGGCCGAAATCGCCATCCATGATGACGATGGAGGCGGTGGCCTCCCCGGTATGGCCGGGCGTGATGTCGATGTCGGCCATCGCCTTCATGGTGTGGATATGGGTCGACGTCGGTTGTGCCGCGGCGATTGCCAGCGCCCGTGGAGGCGGCGTGGAGCGCCAGCCGGCGGCAACGCCGAAGATCAGGAGCACGATCAGCATTTCGACTGAGATCGAGCGGCTAAGCCGTCGCCGCACTTCCGTCGCTCCGGCCTCGGCCAAGGCGGTGAGCCGCCATCGATTGACCGCCGCCAGCGTGAACAGAAACACCAGCAGCGCCAGCTTGATCAGCAGCAGCCGGCCATAGGCGGTGTTGACGAGCGCTGCCGGCGTCTGCACCTGAACGATTGCAAGCACCACTCCGGCGGCGGCAAGCACTGCCACCACGGGCATGATCGCGCGCGAAAACCGGCGCAGGAACGCCCCGGCTTCCACCGATTGGCTGCTCAACGCCAGGCCGAGCGGCAGCAATGCTCCAGCCCAGAAAGCGATGCCGGCGCCATGCAGGAACACCATCGGCCGCGTCAGCCATTGCGGTTCGGCTGCACTGGCATGGCCGCTGGCGGCAAGGGCTGCACCCACACCGGCCAGCCCGGCGAGCGCCAACGGCCTGGCGCCAGCACGCGATCCGACCAACGACAGCAGGCCAAGCCCGAGCGCCGCCAGCGAAATCAGCACCGTCCAGCCGAAGCTGGTGCCAAGCGCCGTCCGCCAGACCACCGGTTGCGCCAGCCGGGCGAGTGGCGCGCCCAGCGCGTCCAGCCCCTGGAACCCGAGCGACAGGGGTGCTGCGACCAGCCCGCACAGGATGGCGGCAATGACGAAGCGCTGGCCTGAGCGCTGGCCTTGCGCCAGCCATGTCAGCGCGAAGGCGCCGCCAATGCCGAGGAAAAGCCCGATGTAGAGAAGAACCTTGCCGGTCCAGATCGCTGACCGCAAATCTATATCGACAGCTTCCCCCACCGCCGGCGCCGCACTTGGCGCGCCAACGGAAAACAGCACCGAGCCGCCGACCGGATGGCCATCGGCGGAAATCACCCGCCAGCTCAAGACATGGGTGCCCGGCCCGAGCTTTTGTGGATTGTCGATCTCAACCGTTTGGTCGCTCAACCGAAACGAGGTCAAAGCGACAGGCGTACCGTCGGGCCGCACCAAGGTCAGCACCAGCGGCGACACAGGCTCGCTGAAGGTCAGCGAAAATTGCGTCGGCGCTCGCTCCAGAACCGCGCCGTCGGCAGGCTCGGCCTTGATCAGCGCCGCATGGGCAAAGGCCTGGTTTGGCGTGGCAAGGACGGCAAGCAGCAGGATCGCGGCCAGCAAGCTGAAGCACCTGCCGGCTGTCCGTTCCATCCGCTGGAAACAGGCCACGTTCATGCCATCCACCAAAACAGTGGCGCGCCGCTTCGAAGCAGCGCGCCGCCAATGCATCATTTCTTGGGCAGCAGGTTGAGGCCGGGCGCCGGATCTTCCAGCGCATCCTCATCCTGACCAGCCGCCGGAATGTCTATCCAACGCGTGGTGGCGCCATCGCATTCCTGCACCACCGGAAAATAGAGTTTTTGCCCGGCCGGCAGATCGGCGGCCAACGTGCCGCGGAAGACGAACTCGTCATAAAATTCATCCGGCAGGCTGCCGCCGCTCCAGTCGACTTCCTTGACGCCCGAGGTCACCGCCTCGCCATAGAGCTGGTAGGATTTCTCGTACTTGCCTTTCTTGACCTGCAGCGTCCAGCCCGGCTTCGGCATCGGCTTCACTCCGATCACCCCTTCCGGGATCTGCACGCGCACGGCAATCGTCGCCTTGCCGTCGCAGCCATGCGGCACCCGCAGCACGGCCTTGTAGGTCGAACCGACCGGCGCTTCCTGGGTTTCGAGCGTGATATGGCCGAAGGCAGCGCTTGTCCCCAGGACGAGGAATGCAGCGGCCGGCAAATGATGCTTGTTCATGATGGGTCCCTCTCGAAAAAATTGATTGGCAATAATTGGTCAGTCGTTGTCTTCCAGGGGTGGCGCGCTGCCTATGGCTTGCACGGCAAACTCGACGGTCACGGTTCCGGCCCTCTCGAAAGTCAGCGTGGCGGCAAACATCTGGCCTTCTTTAGGGGGCTGCTTCAGATCCATGAACATCACGTGGTAGGCGCCAGGACCCAGCGTGATCTTGCCGCCCGCCGGAATGTCCAGGGCGCCACTGACCGGGCGCATGGTCATGACGCCATCCTTCACCCCCATTTCATGCAGTTCGGCCTTCCCCGAAATGTCGGAGGAAATCGACAGCAGCCGGTCTGGTGCGCTGCCCTTGTTGACGATGGTGAAATAGCCGCCGGCAACCTTGGCGCCGGCTGGCGTGGCACGGGACCAGGGATGCTCGATCTCGATGTCACCGGCCTTGAACTCATGCGCAAGGACGGAATGGGCGCCGACGAACAACAGTGCAAAGGCAAAGAGGGCGCTGCCGAGACGCTGCTCGATAGTGGTGAAGATAGGGGTGCTGCGGCGCAACGCGCCGGCATGACGAAAACGGGACATGGGTAGGCTCCATGAATATGAGGTCGCGCCTTTGTCCGGCTGCGAACGAGTTTATCATTGGATGATTATCGCCTGCGCAGGTTACGCAAAGCGAGCGGCGGTTTTCAGCCCGCAAGCGGCGGCGCGCGCGGATTGGCCGGAGAGCGCTCGCGCGTGACGTCGGGATGCCTGACTGCCGGCGGAAGAAACGCGACTGTTTCAAAAGACAGGCTCACCGGCGCCACGCCGACGCCTGCTGGCGGCGCATAGGCGACGGAGGCCATGCTGCAGCCGAGCATGCAGCATGCCGGCATGTGCGGCTGGTGCGGATCGCCGCCGGGAAGCTGGACCGCCCCCTCATGTGTACAGATGACGTTGCCGAAAACGTCGAGTTGCGAGGCATCCGGCGCAATGCCGAAGGCAAACACGCCGAGCGTCGACTGGAGCAGCAGCACACAGGCCGCGACAAACGCGGCCATCATGCTCCATCTCTTACGCCCGAAGTTCAAGGATCTGCCTCTTCACGCAGCAACGGCGGATACCTAGCATGCGTCACGCGGCCGGAAAATCGCCAAATCATCGCTGCGGCAACGCGGCGCGTTAAGAAGCAATCCGACCGATTTCCGGGATCGACGTCAACAGCGTGTGGCGTGCCGACTTCAGATGCTTGCGGCAGGCGGCGTCGACCTTGCCGAGATCGCGCGATTTCAGCGCCGCGATGTAGGCGAGATGCTCGCTCACCGCGACTTCGTTGCGCTCGCGCTCCTGCGCCTTGTTCCACTGGTAGTGGTAGTGAAAGATCATGGCGATGACGTCGTAGAAATCGACGATGAAGCGGTTGTGCGACGCCCGGTGGATCAGCCGGTGGAAGCGCTCGTCTAGCTCCGAGAATTCGTTGAAGCGGATGGCGATTTCGCTGGCCAGAAGCCGGTGCTCGTCTTCCAGCCGGTCGAGATCCGCCCAGACCGGACTATCCCCAGGCAAGGCGGCAAAGGCCGCCGCCGAGCGTATCTCGAACATCTCGCGGATTTCAGTGAGTTCGAGCGCGAAGGCTCGCGTAAACCCCTTCAGCACCCAGTGGCTGTTGCGCCGCTTCTCGATCAGGCCGAAGCGGGAGAAGCGGATGAGGAACTCGCGCACGCTGGTGGTGCCGACGCCGATCTCGCGCGCCAGTTCGAGCTCGTTGATCTGCATGCCGGCCTCGGCGCCGCCAGCCAGCAATCTGCGCATAAACGACCGCTCGATGATCTGGGCCAGTGTGTCTGTCTCCTCCTCGGGGAAGAAATCATCCGGCTTCGGCGCCCTGAGCACTGTCTTGCTGCGTTTGTTCCACGCGATCAGCCCGGTCTCTTCCATGCGCGCCAGAATGGTGCGCACGGTGGTCCGGCTGACGCCGAGCAAAGTGCCCAGTTCCGGCTCCGACGGCAGGCTCTGCGTTTCATCGAGCAGCCGCAGACCCCTGTTGTAAGCGTCCTTGTAGACGTTGTTGCTCTTCGACATCCCTGCCCCGTTGCGCGCCGGCGCTTGCTGTGGCTGGCTTGAAGCGCGATATCACATATGTCCTGGCGCTGACCCCGGCAGAGCAAACGCTCTGCGTGTCAGACGCCGCTCCCCACAAGCCAAGCGTCCATCGGACGCATGGTCTCCTCCTGAAAAAACAATTGACGCACAAATGTTTTTTCACGATAAAAGACATTATATGTAAACAGACGCGTGTCAATCCGCGCATCCCCAGGAACAGACCCAGGAAACTGCCCGTGAACGCCTCGAACAGCATTCTTCTGTCCCCCGCCGACAATGTCGCGGTCGCCAATGGCCGCATCGAGATCGGCACCCCTCTGCCCGGCGGCGCCGTCGCCACGGCCTTGATCGAGCCCGGCCACAAGGTGGCGATCAAGCCTATCGCCGCCGGCGAGGCGGTGGTCAAGTATGCCCAGGCCATCGGCCGCGCCACCCAGGACATCGCGCCCGGCGACCACGTCCATTCGCACAATCTGGTCTTCGAGTCCGGCCGTCTGCCGGTGGTGCCGCCGAGCGAAGCGGAGCATGCCACCGAAGCTGACCGCGCCCGGACATTCATGGGCTATCGTCGCGCCGATGGCCGTGCCGGCACGCGCAACTTCATCGGCATCATCGCCAGCGTCAATTGCTCGGCCACCGTCTGCCACGCCATTGCCGACGAGGCCAACCGCGTGCTGTTGCCGAAATATCCGGGGATCGACGGCTTCGTCCCGATCGTCCATGGCCAGGGCTGCGGCATGAGCGGCACCGGCGACGGCATGATGGTGCTGCACCGCACGCTCGCCGGCTACACCCGCCACCCGAATTTCGGTGGCGCGCTGATGGTCGGCCTCGGCTGCGAGGTCAACCAGCTCACCCTTTACGGCCAGAAGGGTGCGGCGGCGGGAAAACGCCATTTCAACATCCAGGACGCCGGCGGTTCGCGCAAATCGGTCGAAAAGGCGATGGGCGTGCTCGCCGAAATCGCCGAGGAAGTCGGCCAGTATCAGCGCGAGCCGATCCCCGTCTCGGAGATCGTCGTTGGCCTGCAATGCGGCGGTTCCGACGGCATGTCGGGCATCACCGCCAATCCCGCGCTGGGAGCAGCGGTCGACATCCTGGCCGGCGTCGGCGGCATCGGCATCCTGTCGGAGACGACGGAGATCTATGGCGCCGAACATCTGCTCGCCTATCGCGCGGCAACGCCGGAGATCGCCAAGAAGCTCGACGGTTTCGTCAAATGGTGGGAAGACCACGTCGCCAAGCACGGCGCCTCGATCGACAACAACCCCTCGCCCGGCAACAAGCGCGGCGGCCTGACCACCATCCTGGAAAAGTCGCTGGGCGCCGTGGCCAAAGGCGGCCAGACTCCGCTCAACGGCGTCTTCGGTTATGCCGAAAAGGTCACCGGCAGTGGCCTGGTGTTCATGGACACGCCCGGTTACGACCCGGTCTCGGCGACCGGTCAGGTGGCGGGCGGCGCCAACATCATCGTCTTCACCACCGGCCGCGGCTCCTGCTTCGGCTGCCGGCCGACGCCGTCGATCAAGGTCGCCACCAACTCGACCATGTACCACCAGATGGAAGAGGACATGGACGTCAATTGCGGCGTCATTGCTTCGGGTGAAAAGACCATCGCCGGCATGGGCCGGGAACTCTTTGAGCTCATCGTCGAGACGGCATCGGGCCGCAAGACCAAGAGCGAGGCGTTCGGCTACGGCGACAACGAGTTCGTGCCGTGGCACCTCGGCGCGACGCTCTAACCACCGACGAAAAAAGCGGGCTGCAACGACGGCTCACAAGGGGAGGCTTTGGATGGACAAACGCCGCATCGGCACGACTGCGCTCGAGGTCACTGAGATAAGCTTCGGCGGGGCGGCGATCGGCGGGCTCTACCGGGCCTGTCCGCGCGAAGCGGCGATGGAGACGCTGCAGACAGCCTGGGATGCCGGCCTGCGCTATTTCGACACCGCGCCCTTCTATGGCTTCGGCCTGTCGGAACGGCGGACCGGCGATTTCCTGCGCTACAAGCCGCGGGATTCCTATGTGCTGTCGACCAAGGTCGGACGGCTGTTCCGCCCGGTGCCGGAAGACCAGGTTCCCGATCATTCCTATGTCGACCCCCTGCCCTTCGCGCTCGACTACGACTACTCCTATGATGGCATCATGCGCTCGGTCGAGTTCTCCTATGCGCGGCTCGGGCTGAACCGGATAGACATCCTGTTTGTGCACGACATCGGCACCTACACACATGGCGTCGAGAAGACGAAGCTGCACTTTCGCCAGCTGGTGGACAGCGGGTTGAAGGCGCTGGAAGAGCTTAAAACGTCCGGCGTGATTTCCGCCTATGGGCTCGGCGTCAACGAGGTGCAGATCTGCCTCGACGTATTGCGCGAAGCACCGCTCGACTGCATCCTGCTGGCCAGCCGCTATTCGCTGCTCGACCGCTCGGCTGAAGCCGAGTTGCTGCCGCTGTGTCGTGAGCGACAGACTTCGCTCATCATCGGCGGCGTCTTCAACTCCGGCATCCTGGCGACCGGGCCGGTGCACGGTGCGCATTTCGACTATCTGCCGGCGACGCAGGACATACTCGAGCGTGTCGGCGCGATGGAGAAAATCGCTGATGAGGGCGGATATCCGCTGGCGGCGGCTGCATTGCAGTTTCCGCTGCAGGAGCCTGTCGTGGCCAGCGTGCTGACCGGAACGGCCAAGCCTGCCAACCTGACGCGCAACCTCGACCTGTTCGACGTCCAGGTGCCGCAAGCGGAATTCGCCCGCTACGCTCCCTACACCATCGTGCAGGAGCTCGGCTGACGAAACGCCACGATCACGGTTCTCAAGAAGGAATGAATATTCCATATTGACTCGACGGTGGAATTAATATTCCATGATGATCAAGGAGGATCGGGAGCGTCTGGACGTGGCACTGAGGATCGGCAGGGAGGTTTCCCCGCCAAGCCATGCGCAGGCCGATATGAAACACCGCTTGCGTCGGCCGGACCGATGCACTATCAAAAAGCGGCAACTGTTTTTTATTGATAAAGTTCTGTTTGGGCCGCGCCTATCCAAATGGGGCTTCCGTAACCTTCACCGGGCGATCTAGGGAGGATTCCTAATGAAATTCGTGACCAGCATTCTCAACCGCCGCTCACTGATGGCACTAGCTGCCGCCTCGATGCTTGCCGGCACGCTGCACACGGCGCCGGTTTCGGCGGCGGACGTGACCATTCCGATCATCGTCAAGGACACCACGTCCTTCTACTGGCAGATCGTCCTGGCCGGCGCCCGTAAGGCCGGCAAGGATCTCGGCGTCAACGTACCCGAACTCGGCGCCCAGGCTGAAACCGACGTCAACGGCCAGGTCTCGATCCTCGAGAATGCCGTCGCCGGCAACCCGGCCGCGATCGTCATCGCGCCGACCGAATTCAAGGCGCTCGGCAAGCCGATCGATGAAGCGGCCAGCAAGGTCAAGGTCATCGGCATCGACTCCGGCGCCGACTCCAAGGCGTTCACCTCGTTCCTGACCACCGACAATGTGCAGGGCGGACGCGTCGCCGCTGACGGTCTTGCAGCAGCCATCGGCGAAGCCAACGGCGGCAAGATCGAGGGCGACGTCGCCCTGATCACCAACGCGCCGGGCGCCGGTTCGCTGGAGCAGCGCAAGCAGGGCTTCACCGAGCAGCTGGCCGCGAAATATCCGGGGCTCAAGCTCGTCGCGGACAAATATGCCGACGGGCAGGCAACGACCGGTCTCAACATCGCCACCGACCTGATCACCGCCAACCCGAACCTCAAGGGAATCTTCGCGTCCAACCTGATCATGGCGCAGGGCGTCGGTCAGGCAGTCGCCGAGAACAACCTTGGCGGCAAGCTGGCGCTGGTCGGCTTCGACAGCGACGAGAAGCTGATCAAGTTCCTCAATGACGGCGTCATTTCCGCGCTCGTCGTCCAGGATCCGTACCGGATGGGCTATGACGGCATCAAGACCGCGCTCGCCGCCTCGAAGGGCGAGAAGGTCGAGGCCAATGTCGACACCGGCGCCAACCTGGTGACCAAGGCAAACATGAAAGACCCCAAGATCGACGCCCTGCTCAACCCGAAGCTCTGAGCCCGTCAGGCAAAAATCGTTTCCGGGGCCTCGCGCCCCGGAAACACCGGATACCAGCTTGAATATCCACCGGCTTGAATCACCTCGACGATGTGGCTGACTGCATCGCGACGTGCCAATCGTAAGGCCAATCTGGGAGGATTGTCATGACGCCCACGGCGCAGGAACTGCACCCGGCCCCAACGCTAGCGCCCGGCAGGACGATCCTCGAACTGCACGGGCTGGAAAAACGCTATCCCGGCACGCATGCGCTGAAGCCCGTTCACCTTGCCTTCAAGGCAGGTGAGATCCACGCCATCGTCGGCGAGAACGGCGCCGGCAAATCCACCCTGATCAAGCTTCTGACCGGCGTCATGCCGCGCACCTCCGGCGATGTCATCTGGGAGGGCAAACCGGCAGCGCTGGCAACCCCGCACGAGGCGATGGCGCTGGGCATCAACGCCGTGCATCAGGAGGTCGTGCTCTGTCGCCATCTCACCGTCGCCGCCAACATGTTCCTCGGCGAGGAGAACTCGCGCTTCGGCATCCTGCAGCAGCGCGCCATGGTCAAGGAAGCGCAGAAGATCATCGACGGTCTCGGCTTCGACCTGCCGGCGCATGTCATGCTGGGTGACCTCACCATCGGCCAGCAGCAGCTGATCGCCGCCGCCCGCGCCACCGTGCGCGGCACCAAATTCCTCATCTTCGACGAGCCGACCGCCTATCTCACCCGCAAGGAAGCCGACCAGCTGTTCACGCTGATCCGCAGGCTCAAGGGCGAAGGCGTCACCATCATCTACATCAGCCATCGCATGGAAGAGGTGTTCGAACTCGCCGATCGCGTCTCGGTGCTGCGCGACGGCACGCTGGTCGGCACCCGCAACATTGCCGAGACCAATGACGCCGAGCTGGTCAAGATGATGATCAACCGCTCGATCGAGCAAGTCTACCACAAGGAGCATTTCACCCCCGGTGCCGTGATCGTTGAAGCGAAAAACCTGTCGGGCAAGGGTTTCGAAGACGTCTCGATGACGGTGCGCGCCGGCGAGATCGTCGGGCTCTATGGCCTGATCGGCGCCGGGCGGAGCGAGTTCGTCACCACGCTCTATGGCCGCCACAAGAAGTCGGCCGGACAGGTCCTTTGGCAAGGCAAGCCGGTCCACATCAATTCCGAGCACGACGCGATCAAGCTCGGCATGGCGCTGGCGCCGGAAAGCCGCCGCGACCAGGGCCTGTGCCTGAACCTGCCGGTCGGCTTCAACCTCAACCTGCCGATCTACAAGCGCATCTCCAACAACCTGCTGATTTCGAACACGAAGGAAAAGGCTGAAGCCGATCGCCAGATCGCCGGCCTCCGCATCAAGACGCCGACACGCGGCGCACTGGCCTCCAGCCTGTCCGGCGGCAACCAGCAGAAGATCGTCATCGGCAAATGGCTGGCGCACGGCGCCAAGCTGTTCATCTTCGATGAGCCGACCGTCGGCGTCGATGTCGGCACCAAGGCCGAGATTTACCGCCTGTTCGGGGAACTGTTGTCCAAGGGCGCCGGCATCATCCTGATCTCGTCCTATCTGCCCGAGGTTTACGAGCTCGCCGATACGCTGCACGTGTTCCGGCGCGGCAAACTGGTGGCGAGCCACGGTTTTCGCGCGGCTAGCCACGAAGACGTGCTGACGCAGGCGATCGGCTGACAAAACAAGAAACGGGAGGAACCATGAGCATCGAAACCGTCGCGATCCAAAAACCGAAACGGAACTACAACGTCCTGTTCGGGCTGACGCTTCTGGCGTTGCTGGTTCTGCTCTGGATCGTGCTGTCGGTGGCGACGCCGAGCTTCGCCTCCTCCAACAACATCGCCAATCTTTTGCGGCAGGGCTCGATGATCGCCATCATGGCGGTCGGCCAGACCTTCGTCATCATCACCGGCGGCATCGACCTCTCGGTCGGCGCCGTGGTCGGCTTCGCCACCGTCATTGTCGCCATGATGATCAATGCCGGCTTCCCGATCTGGGTCGCCATTCTGGTGACGCTGCTGGTCGGCGTTGCCATCGGCCTGTTCCACGGCTTCGGCATCGTCAAGATGGGCCTGCCGCCATTCATAATCACGCTGGCGACGCTGACCTCGTTGCGCGGCATCGGCCTGTTGATGACCAACGGCAATTCGATCAACATCAACAGCGACAGCTTCACCGCGTTCTCGCGCAGTTCCTTTGTCGGCATCCCCAATCTGTTCTGGATGGTGATCCTGGTCGGTATCCCGGCCTACATCTTCCTGCACCACAGCCGCTGGGGCCGCTATCTCTTCTCTGTGGGATCCAATGCCGAGGCCTCGCGCCTCTCGGGCGTCAATGTCCAGCGCACCATCTATATGGCCTACACGCTGTCGGGCCTGTGCGCGGCCTTCGTCGGCGTGCTGCTGGCGGCGCGCATCGGCATCGGCAACCCGACCCAGGCGGAAGGTTGGGAGTTGCAGGCGATCGCCTCATCGGTGATCGGCGGCACTTCGCTGTTCGGCGCCGTCGGCTCGGTGCATGGCCCGCTGCTCGGCGCCTTCATCCTGGCCACCATCAACAACGGCGCCAATCTGCTCAACGTCAACTCGTTCTGGCAGCGCATCATCACCGGCGCGCTGATCATAATCATCGTCTATTTCGACGGGCTGCGCCGTCGCGGCAAGTAATTCTCCCTGACCTTCTGCGCCGGCCTGCTTAACAGCGGACCGGCGCCTTTTTTGAGAAACACTGGAATTGCCGAATGAAAGCTGTTGTCTGCCGCTCGCCCGGCGAGCTTGTCCTGGAAGACCGGCCGGCGCCAGGAGCGCCGCCTGCCGGCTGGGCGCTGGTCGCCGTCAGCCATGTCGGCATCTGCGGCACCGACTACCACATCTTCGAAGGCAAGCACCCGTTCCTTGCCTATCCCCGCATCATGGGCCATGAAGTGTCGGGCACCGTCGTCGAGACCGGCGAAGATGTCGACCTTGCCGTGGGCGAGCCCGTCATCATCAATCCCTATCTCGCTTGCGGAAAATGCATCGCCTGCCGGCACGGCAAGCCGAATTGCTGCGTCAGGATCGAAGTGCTTGGCGTGCATCGCGACGGCGCCATGGCCGAGCAGATCCTGGTGCCGGCACGGAATCTTTATCCGGCAAACGGCTTGTCGCTGGCCGATGCGGCGGCGGTGGAATTCCTCGCCATCGGCGCGCATGCCGTGCGGCGCGCTCGCGCCGAACCAGGCGCCCGCACGCTGGTCATCGGCGCCGGGCCGATCGGCCTTGGCGCAGCGCTGTTTGCGCGCATCGCCGGGCTCGATGTCAGCCTGCTCGACATGAGCACGGAGCGGCTGGATTTTGCAAAAGGCGAACTCGGCTTCGCCACGCTCGACGGCTCACAAAAAGCGGCAGCCGAACTGGTGCGCGAGGCAACCGGCGGCGAAGGGTTCGACATCGTCTTCGACGCCACCGGCAACACCGCCTCGGTGCAGTCGGCCTTCGCCCATGTCGCGCATGGTGGCACGCTCGTGCTGGTCAGTGTCGTCAAGGACGACATCGTCTTTTCCGACCCGGAATTCCACAAGCGGGAAATGACATTGATCGGCAGCCGCAACGCGCTGAAAGTCGATTTCGACCACGTCGCCGCCTCGATCAGCAACGGCGCGGTGCCGCTGGCAAAACTCGTCACCCACCGCACCACGCTAACCGGCACACCGCGTGATCTCGCGCGCTGGGCGCATGAGAAATCGGGGCTGATCAAGGCTGTGATCGAGGTTGGGGTAAGACATCCGAAAAAATCTGGTGGAGCGAAAGTGCCGAGTTAAGGCAGATCGCATACCGCGGCGATTTGCGAAAAGGCCCGTCGCTTCCTCATCCATGGGCGGAGCAAGGAGCGAAGCGACGCGGCGCAGACCCGAGGATTCATTCGGTGACGTCTGCGCTAGAATCCAGCGGTGCAAAAAGAGGCGTCCATTCGCATCTCCTACCTGCGCCGCTGCGGCGCGCGACAGTCGCGGCATGGGTCCTCGGGTCTCCGCGTGCGCTGCGTTCCGCTCCGCCCGTGGATGAGGAAGTGAGCGGCTAAGCCGCCCGCTTCCACCCATCCCTGATATGCCTGTATCCCTCGCGATAAACTGCCTCCGGCGTCTCGGAAAAATCCCGCCACACCTTGGTCGCCGCCGCCAGATCCTTCAGCGACCTGCCAAACGCCTCGATCGTCAGCCAGTCGTCATAGCCGCTCTTGCGGATGGCCGCGAAAGTCTCTTTCCACGGAATGTTCCCGCGCCCCGGCACGCCGCGATCGTTCTCCGAAATGTGGATGTGCACGACATTCCGCCGGTGCTTCATGTAGGCGCCGACCGGGTCGGCTTCCTCGATATTGGCGTGGAAGGTGTCGTACATCGCCTTGATGTGCGGCCGGTCGATGGCATCGACGTGCTCGGACAGATCGGCCATCGTGTTCAGCAGATAGCACTCGAAACGGTTGAGCGCCTCCAACCCGATGGTAACGTTCCGCTTGCCGGCATGATCGCCAATGGCGCGCTGCGAGGCGATCGAGCGCTTCTTCTCGGCAGCGGTCGGCCCGCTGCCGGAGAAGGCGCCGAGCGTCGAATGCAGCGGCCCGCTCAGCGTACTCGCGCCGAGCGCCTGGGCGCAATCGATCGCCCATTTCATGTAGCCGATGCCGGCCTTGCGGGTCGCGGCATCCGGCGAAATCAGATTCATCGCCGGGTCGCCCATCGCCGTAACAGCCGTGCGCTCCAACCCGATGCGGTCGAGCAGATCGCCAAGCTTCTTGTAGTCCTCTGGCGTGCCTGAGAAGATCGGTATCTCGACGCCGTCGAAGCCGGTCGCCTTGATGTCGCGCAGCAACGGCTCGTGTTTCTTAGACACGGAAGTCGTCCACAAAAACATGCACATGCCGATTTTCATCGACAGCCCCTCCCCGTTTGACGGCGCGCGCTGGTTTCTTTCGCACCTCGCACCATGCGCCCTCATTCGGCCGCTTCGCGGCCACCTTCTCCCCGAAGGGAGAAGAGACTTGGCGCCGGCGCTCCCTAAAGTTTCGTCCACGCCCCGTTCTTCTTCGATGACTTAACGCAGGCCTCGATGAACGCCATACCTTCGACGCCGTCCTGGATGGTCGGGAACACCACGTCCTTGCCCGGCTTGCCGCCCTTCTTGCGTGCCGCGCGGATCGCCCGCGCCGCCTCCTGGTAGATGTTGGCGAAGCCTTCGAGATAGCCTTCCGGATGGCCAGACGGAACGCGGCTGACGCGTCCCGCAACTGGCAGCGCGCCGGCGCCGTTGCGGGTGAGCAGCTGCTTGGGCTGGCCGAACGGCGTGTACCAGAGATAGTTCGGATCGGCCTGCACCCATTCCAGGCCGCCCTTCGAGCCGTAGATGCGCAGCTTCAGCCCGTTCTCGTGGCCGGGCGCGACCTGGCTCGCCCAGATCATGCCCTTGGCCGGATGCACCTTGCCGACCGGCTTGAAGCGCAGCATGACATTGACATTGTCGTCGAGCAGCCGCCCCGGCACGAAAGCGTCGAGATCGGCCGACAGGGAATCGAGCTCCAGACCCGAGACGAAGCGCGCCAGATTGTAGGCATGCGTGCCGATGTCGCCGAGCGCGCCGCCGGCGCCCGCCTGCTTGGGGTCGGAGCGCCACGCCGCCTGCTTCTGGCCGGTGGCGGCAAGATCCTCGGTCAGCCAGTCCTGCGGGTACTCGGACTGAACGATGCGGATGTCGCCAAGCTGCCCCTTGGCCACCATCTCGCGCGCCTGCCGGATCATCGGATAGGCAGTGTAATTGTGCGTCAGCACGAACACCTTGCCGGTCTTTTCAACCACGGCCGCGAGCTTCTTGGCCTCGGCCAAAGTCGTCGCCAGCGGCTTGTCGCAGATGACGTGGATGCCGGCCTCGAGAAACGCTTTGGCCGCCGGCACGTGCACATTGTTGGGGGTGACGATCGCCACCGCTTCGATGCCGTCCGGGCGCGTGGCCTCGGCCTTGGCCATCTCGGCATAGGAGGCGTAGCTGCGCGCCGGGTCGAGACCGAGTTCGGCGGCGGAAGCCTTGGCGCGCTCGGGATTGGCCGACAGGGCGCCGGCCACCAGCACGAAGTCATTGTCCATGCGCGCCGCGATCCGGTGCACCGCGCCGATGAAGGCGCCTTGGCCGCCGCCAACCATGCCATAGCGGATCGGGCCGCCTCCCGCTTCCGACTTCGATGCGCCGACCATGTCTTTCTCCTGCTTGTCTCAAATACCCATCATGGCGCGCAGCGTCTTCTTGTCGGTGGTGCCGCCGGCGAAATCATCAAAGGCCTTTTCCGTCACCCGGATAATGTGGTGCTGGATGAAGGGCGCGCCTTCGGCCGCGCCGTCCTCCGGATGCTTGAGGCAACACTCCCACTCCAGCACCGCCCAGGAATCGTAGCCATACTGGGTAAGCTTGGAGAAGATGCCGCCGAAATCGACCTGTCCGTCGCCAAGCGAGCGGAATCGCCCCGCGCGATTGGTCCAGCTCTGATAGCCGGAATAGACGCCTTGCCGCCCCGTCGGATTGAACTCGGCATCCTTGGCATGGAAGGCCTTGATCCGCTCGTGATAGATGTCGATGAATTCGAGATAGTCGAGCTGCTGCAAAAGGAAATGCGATGGGTCGTAGTTGATGTTGCAGCGCTTGTGGCCGCCAACCGCATCGAGGAACATTTCGAAGGTGGCGCCGTCGAAGATGTCCTCGCCGGGGTGGATCTCATAGCCGACGTCGACGCCGTTCTCGTCATAGACGTCGAGGATCGGCTTCCAGCGCTTGCCGAGTTCGGCAAAGGCCTCCTCGATCAGCCCGGCCGGCCGCTGTGGCCAGGGATAGAGATACGGGAAGGCCAGAGCGCCGGAAAACGTCACCGAGGTTTTCAGGCCAAGATTCTTCGAGGCCTTGGCGCCGAACTCCATCTGTTCGACCGCCCATTTCTGCCTGGCCTTGGGGTTGTTGTGCACCGCAGGCGGTGCAAAGCCGTCGAACTGGGCATCATAGGCCGGGTGCACCGCCACCAGCTGCCCTTGAAGATGCGTCGACAGTTCGGTGATCTCGACGCCGGCATCCGCGCAGATGCCTTTCACCTCGTCGCAATAGGTCTTGGAAGATGCCGCCTTCTTGAGGTCGAACAGGCGTGCATCCCAGGTCGGGATCTGCACGCCCTTGTAACCGAGACCGGCCGCCCATTTGGTGATCGAGGCCAGCGAATTGAACGGCGCGGTATCCCCCGCGAACTGCGCCAGAAACAGCCCCGGACCCTTCATTGTCGACGGCATCGGCATCCTCCCAATTCATTTTTCCAAGGACCAAGCATAGCGCCTGATGAAAGCAGGGCCAGCCTCTTTGGTCTCTTGCGATGTGCATTCTCGTATCGGCATTCTGGTATTACCAAATACCGAAAATGGGTCAAGCCATTTGACTCACGCGCAAAGCTGCCAGGGCATTCCATTTTTGGCGATATATACCAGCATAATCAATACGGTACACAGATGCCGATATCGCATGGCGGCGGTTCTTGCCGCGCGACAAAAATTGCTGTAGACCTCCATTAGGGCCCAATTGGTCGAACCAGTTGCGCAAAAACGCTGGAGCGCCTTGGGGAGGAAACACGCGACGCGCCTTGTGGGGCGCATCGCAGGCGAACTGGCACAGACGAATTCTGGGAAGGATAGACCATGCATCTTTCGACGCACAACTGGATGCGCGCGGAACCGTTGGAGGTGACGCTGAAGCGCATCAAGAAATTCGGCTACGAGTCGATCGAGATTTCCGGCGAGCCCGAGCAATACAAGACCAAGGAGACCCGCGCGCTGCTGAAAGAATACGGCATCCGCTGCTGGGGGTCGGTGACGCTGATGCTGGGCGAACGCAACCTTGCCGCCAGGGACCAGGGCCAGCGCGAACGCTCGGTGCAGTACGTCAAGGACGTGCTGACCATGGTCAGCGAACTTGATGGCGAGATCATAACGCTGGTGCCCGCGACCGTCGGCAAAGTGGTACCGGACGGCACCGAGGAAGAGGAATGGAAGTGGGTGGTCGACGCCACCCGCGAATGCTTCACCCATGCCAAGAAGGTCGGCGTCAAGATCGCGGTCGAGCCGCTCAACCGCTTCGAGACCTATCTGTTCAACCGCGGCGCGCAGGCGTTGGCCCTGGCCGATGCGGTCAGCCCCGAATGCGGCGTCTGCCTCGACGCCTATCACATCCATATGGAAGAATTTAACGTCCATGACGCGATCCGTCAGGTCGGCAAACGGCTGTTCGACTTCCACGTCGCCGACAACAACCGCTTTGCCGCCGGCCTTGGCCAGATTGATTGGCCACGAATCGTGCAGACGCTGAAGGAAGTCGGCTATGACGGCGCGCTGACGAACGAATTTGTCGCGCCAGTCGACCGCACACCCGCCGCGCCCTATCCCGACATGGTCGACCGGAATCCGGTCGACATTTCTCCCGAACAGCTGAAGTTCATCCAGGATCACGGCTCCAGCGTGCTGACGGAGAAATTCTACACCGACCAGATGCGCATCACGGCCGAAACGCTGCTGCCGCTGATCAAGTAGCCGATCGGGATGCGCATCACAACGGTCCAGGCGTGGTGGGTCCGCGTGCCGATTGAGGCCGCGAAGCAGCACCGCAGCGACTTTGGCCAGGTGACGACGTTCGACGCCGCCATCCTGCGCATTGAGACTGACGACGGGCTGATCGGCTGGGGCGAGGGCAAGAACGCCGCCGGCAGCGCCGGCAGCTATGGTGCGCTGGTCTACATGCTGAATCAGGAGGTCGGGCCGCAGCTGATCGGCCGCGACCCCGCCGACATCGGCATGATCTGGGAGATGCTCTACAACGGCGTGCGCCATGACAGTGCCGCGCGCGCCGGCCATGCCATGCCGCAGCTGGCGCGGCGCGGCATGAGCATAGCGGCAATCAGCGCCGTCGATATCGCGCTCTGGGATATTCTGGGCAAGTCGTTGGGACAGCCGGTGTGGCGGCTCATCGGCGGCCGCAAGCTCGACCGCATGCCGGCCTACGCCTCCGGCGGCTGGGCTGCCGCCGACGCTATCGGCGAGCAGCTTAAATCCTACATCGCCAAAGGCGGCTTCAAGGCGCTGAAGATGCGCGTCGGCGCCATGGACGGCGCCCCGCACATCTCCGCCGCCCGCGTCCGCGCCGCACGGCAGGCGCTCGGTCCTCACGTCGAGTTGATGGTCGACGCGCATGGCACCTATACGGTGGCCGAGGCCAAGCGCTTCATCAGCTTGGCCAGCGATCTCGACCTCGCCTGGTTCGAGGAGCCTGTTATCGCCGACGACAAGGCTGGTATGGCCGAGGTGCGCGCCTCGGGCTCGATCCCGATCGCCACCGGCGAAAGCGAAGCGACGCGCTACGCCTTCCGCGATCTCGCGGTGCTGAAATCCGCCGACATCTTCCAGCCGGATCCGGCCTTTTGCGGCGGTATCAGCGAGGCGATGAAGATCGGCACCATCGCCAGTGCCTTCAATCTGCGCTTTGCCCCGCATCTGTGGGCCGGCGCGCCATGCTTCTTCGCCGGCCTGCATGTTTGTGCGGCCTCGCCTGCCAGTTTTACCGTTGAATATTCGCTCGGCGCCAACCCGATGATCCACGATCTTATCGAAGAGACTGTCGAAGCAAGGGACGGTATGATAGCGATCCCTGAAAAGCCGGGTCTGGGATTCACCATTTCGGAGCGGTTCCTGGAGGCGCACGCGCAACGCGGTTGACGATGAAAGAAAAGAACCTTCTCGCCGAGCTCGCCGCCTATCTCTTTGCCCATTCGGACAAGGAGACCGGCCGCACGCCTTCGGAGCGCGAACTGGCGGAGCATTTCGTCGTCAGCCGCGGCCAGATCCGCGAGGCGCTGGCCATCCTCGAGGCCATGCGCATCGTCGAGCGCCGCGCCAAATCCGGCATCTATGTCGACACCAGGCAGGCCAGTGTAGAAGCCTTGGCTCTTTTCGCCCGCGCGGGCCTGCCGCTCGATCCGGTGCAGATCTACGAGACCGTCGAACTGCGCAAGATCCACGAGATCAAGGCCGCCGAACTTGCCTGTTCGCGTGCCACCGAAGAGAATTTCGAACGCCTGCGGGAGATCCTGAAAGCCTCGGAGGAGTGCATCGCCGCCGGCGAAGGCCTCGCCAAGGAAGACCGCGAATTCCACCTCGAAATCGTGCGGGCGACCAAGAACGGCGTCTTCCACAATATCTGCAGTGTCTATTACCTGATGGGCGAGCAGCGGCTGCCGATCTACTTCAACGATCCCGAGCGCTCAGTGCGCTCGCATGCCGAGCATATCCAGATCTACGAGGCGCTGCTACGTCGCGACGGCAATCTCGCTCAGGCGCTGATGAGCGCCCACCTGCAAGGCGCGGAAAGCTACTGGAAGGGGATCATCGAGGGCCGGGAGGCGCAAGCGCAAAGCCTGGCACTTGAGAAAGTCTAGTGCAATTCCAGGAAAGGTGTGAAACAGTTTTTCTGGGAAAAGCGCGCGGCGCTTTCCTTTGAGAATCGCGACTAGCGAGAGCCCCATGCCCAGAATCCTGTCGACGCACACGCTGCACCCGCGTGCCTCCGCCATGCTGGCGGGCGCCGGTGAACTCGTCGTCGCCTCAGCGCTCGATGCGGCAACGCTGACCGCCGAGGCGAAGCATGCCGACGTCATCATCGTTCGCGCACCGCTGCCGCCGTCGCTGTTCGAAAACGCCACGAAACTCAGAGCCGCGGTCCGCCACGGCGCCGGGCTCGACATGGTGCCGATGGCGGCCGCGGCCGCGGCCCGCGGGGGGGGCGCCCACGTGGCGGGGGGCCATGCGCGTTCGGGGGGGGGATATGTGGTGGTGGCGGCCCGTGGCCGGCGTG